>JBDQPG010000021.1:0-33600 GCA_040260695.1 Synechococcus sp. SFB_27S_18OctNov_coas_78
AGGAGGTCTCCCAGACGGGTGCGTTGGGCCATGGCGACGCTTGGGTCTCGGGTTAAAGGAAGTGCCGATACTGTAGGGGCCAGCTCCGGTTCGGGGCTGGTCCTGCCGAAAGATTGTGATGGAAACGTCGTCCCCTGCCCTCTCTGTTGCCCTCGGGGTTATGGCTGTTGTGCTTGGACTCACCGGATTTGGCGTCTACCAAGCCTTTGGTCCACCCTCCAAAGAATTGGATGATCCGTTCGACGATCACGAAGACTGACGCAGTTGCAGGACCGCCAGTTCTCCGGGTGCAAGCATCACTTGATCCGCAAATGGATCGTCTCCCTCCCGCCGAATCAGCCAAGTTTCTCCTGGTCGCCAAGGGCAACGGGAAGATCCAGCGTTGAGGACGCGACAACAAACTCCAGCCGCATCCTTTTGAAGAGCCACTGGCGTGAGGGTGACAGGTAGCGCGGGAAACCATTGTTTGGCCGCACCTTGTAGTGGTCTCCACCACCCCGGCTCTCGAAAGGCAATCGCAGCCTGGGTGACACCTGCAGTCGTCCAGGATCCGGCAATCGGCATCAACGCCATGCGCTGGCGATGCCAACCGCGATCCGCACCTGGATCGGGCCAGGTGGGTCCGCGCAACAAAGAAACACCCAGACGGTCAGCGTCCCAATCCACGCCCTGCGGTCCATCGAGCAGAACCGCAAGGCCTCCGCCAGGGGCTGCAGCCTGTGATGCCATCCATGAGATCACCGGCAACTCCCAACGGGCGGCTTCTCGTGCTGTTTTTGGTGATGCCGGGCGTTCAATGACGCCGCCACTGGTATCGGCAGCCACGCGGACAGCCGGCCGAGCCAATGGCATGGTCACCCGCAACAGTTCATGGCGTTGAGACCAGTGCGTACTGCAAATCAACTCCAACCAAGGCCGATTCGCCTGCAAGCGCAAATCCATCCGCAAAGCACTGGAGCCAAACCGTCGCCTGAGCACCGCATGGGCCACCAATGGGCCTTGCTCAATCCACTCGAATCCATCAACCACTTCAACACCTAAAGGATGTTCGCGGTAGTCGGCGGCAAGATCCCAGGCATCCCAAAACTCGCCCCGATCCCGATAGCGCTCCAACCGCAGTGGTGCAGACAGCTGCTCACAACCATGGGAATCTCGGACTTGAAGGATTCCCTCAGACGAACAATCCAACGCAATCAAGCCATTGCTCATCCGCCAAACACCCGAAGCCAACTCCTGAACCACCACAGGAGCGTGCGCCATGGGGGTCTGGACCGGTTGAGACGGCTGACGCTCCAAAGACACAGAGCTCATGCCCGTCTGAGATGGCAACTGCACCCAAGTACCTCCGGCTGAAGCGGGCTGCTGGGGAAGCCGCTTGCCCCCGGCACTCCAGCACCCCTCGGGTAAACGAAGCATGGGAGACCAAAGGGCCAAAGGTTGGAGAGCACACCATGTCCAGTGCTGCCATGCGGACACGTCGCTTCGAGACGCAAGAAGCCTGGCCAAACCCGAATCACGCTGTTGTCGCGCTTTGCGGCGTGCATCCCGCCAGAGCGGATCGGCCTGATCGAAGACTTCTGGGATCGATGTACCGGGAAGAATGTCGTGAAATTGTTGAAATAACAGAGTCCGCCAATCGCTGCACGGCGTCTCTTCGCCGCCGAGGGCAAGCAAGGCCAACGCACTATCCGTTTCACGCAGCAGCCTCTCCAGCGTCTTGTTGTGCCGCTTTTGATCAGGACGACTGGTCGCACAGCCCCGATGAAGCTCGAGATAAAGCTCGTCGCGCCAAACCGGCAGATGATCCAGCGCCGGTTCAAGAGTCGCCAAAAAATCTCGCACCGTGCCACTTCGCGTTGGCACAGCCGATGGATGTGCCCCCCAAAGCTGCATTTGTTCCAGCATTTCTTCCGTTGGGCCGCCACCGTGATCACCAACACCTGGGATCCAGAGAGCTGAGTCCCGACCGGTTTGCGCTTGCCAACTGCGCTGCTCTTGGAGGATGTCCACCGGATCTCCCCGTCGACCAATCGGCGGAAGCATCAGGCTGTTCACCTCATAGTTTCCACGGCTGCGCCAGCGAAACACCCTGTGGGGGAACGGATTAATCGAATTCCATGCCAATTTGTGCGTACAAAACCAGCGCACACCAGTGGAGGCAGCAACGGCCGGGAGCCCCGCTCCAAATCCAAAGCTGTCGGGCAACCAAGCGACGTGATGCGTCCAATTCGGAAAGGTGTCGTAGCTGTACTGCTGACCAAGCGCAAATTGCTGCCACAGCGATGCTGTGCTCACCAGCACACAGTCGGTCTCGACCCATGGACCATTGATTGGCTCCCATCGACCCGCCCGACTCGCGGCCTGAATCTCAGCAAAGAGGGCCGGCCGATGGTGCTGCATCCACGCATACAAAGCCGGGGTGGAGTGCGCAAAGCGCAGCTCAGGCCAACGCCTCATCAAATCGAGGACAGAACGAAAGGTGCGTTCTGCTGCTTGCCACGTATCGGCCACGGGCCAAAGCCAAGCCAAGTCGAGATGGGCGTGGGAGATCCACAAAATGTCGCCCTGGGTGGGCTCCGCTGCTTTGAGCTCTTCAACCACAGCCTGTAAAGCCTCTGGGCCATTGGGCTCCAGCCCATTCCATTGGGCCGGTAATTCTCCTCCTGCGGCCAGATGCAACATCAGTGCCTGAGGGGCCAAGCTGCAATCCGTATCCAGATTTGCCACATCTGGCTCGAGGTCCAAATCCGTACTGATTAAGGCCCCGTCGTCATGGAGAGGACTGCACAGCTCGAGCTGAAGGTGAAGGGTGGCGCCTAAGCGACAGGACTCCGGTACACGCCAGCGACAAGCCGTATCGAACAGATCTCCTTCATGGATCAAGACACCATCCACCCAAAAGCGCATTTGCTCGGCCCACCAACTCATCCCCAAACGGGCATGACTGGCTTGCACCGCATTCCAGGACTCCGGCCAAGCCAGCTGTTGCTCCAAGCGAACCCACTGACGGCCTCTGGGCCAGATCAGCAAACCCCGAGATGCCCAGTCAGGACGGTGCTTTGCCCCCCATGCTTCCTCAAGGAAAGACCTCGGTTCCGCAGCGCCTAAACGACGCCATTGGGAGCGCAAATCCCGATGCCCGCGACTGCGAAACGTTTCAATCCACTCCGATCGTCCTGCCCACATGGGGTACTTCCCGGTTGAGACCCTGTCATTCCCCATAGGATGATGTCGCTGTCACAGACGCCGGTCGGTCTCCATGCTCGCCCTCAAGATCTCCGTTTACTCGGTCGTCTTCTTTTTTCTAGGCATCTTTGTCTTCGGCTTCCTCGCGAGCGACCCAAGCCGCACGCCAAGTCGTAAGGACCTCGAGGATTAAAACGACCTAGATCAGACCGCGCCAAGCACTGGTCTGATCACCAACCTTTCTCTGGCTGTGAGCTGTCACACTCACTGGCCACAGCAAGAATTCTTTGGCGGCATCCCGCCTCGCTATCGCCCTGACGGGACTTCTGGCATCAGGAGTGCTTTCGACTGAATTGTCGAGCTCTGTGATGGCAGAAGAAATTCTTGTGGATGAGGGTGCCTCGAAAGAAGAGGCAGATCCCAAACCTGATGCTGCCTCAGTGCCTGAGCAGCTCAAACTCAAAGCCGACCGACAGTTCTACGACAGCAAACGCAAGATCACGATTGCGGAAGGCAACGTGACTGCACGTCTCGGCGACGCTCAAATCCAGGCGGATCGTGTCGAATTCGACGCTGGATTTCGCACGCTATTTGCCCGTGGTTCGGTTCGCCTCCGTCGTGGGCAACAGTTTTTCCAAGCCTCCGCACTCCGTTACAACCTTGTTCAAAATGAGGGGGAGCTCGATGACGTCTATGGCGTGATCAACCTTGAAGGTGTTCCCACAACGCTTGAGCAAACAGCTGAAACGCCATCGGTCGAAACACCAACAACCAGGCACGTCACCCAACCCACAAAGACCTCTCTTCCCAGCAGTGCTGACCAGGAAGACAGCATGGCCTGCCCTCCGTTTTTGCCACCAGTACCGGACTGGCACCCTCAGCCTTGGGCCGTGACTGCCTGGGGCGGCCAGATGATCGATGCCGCCTTTGGCGACACATTTTTATTCAACGGCAGGATGCGCCCCGAAGCAGTGATGGGGGTTGGCTTACAAAAACGCATTGCTCGTGCTGGCCCCGTTGCCCTTGAACTCGAAGCTGATTTATTCAGTCATCTCGCTAGTCAACAACGTGGCGGCGAATACAACCAAGCCATCCCTTACGCCGATTTACCCGCCCAAAGCTTTGGGGAGGGGGTTCTTGGTATCGGAGCACGCCTATGGGTTCAACCCTGGCTGAGCTTCAGCTTGATGGAAGGAGTGAGTTACAACACCGATCAAAGCCTGTATGAGAAAACCTACCGAAAGAACTACTCACAACTCCTGAACTACCTGGGTTTTGAGCTGGAAGCAGCCGTTTCTGAAGATCTGTCGCTGGTCGGACGCATTCATCACCGATCCGGTGCCTTCGGCACCTACAACGGTGTTACGGAAGGAAGCAACGCTTACCTGCTTGGTTTGCGCTACCGCTGGGGAAGAGATCTCCCGACCTTCCATGACGTTGCATTGATGCCGCCACCAGAGGGTTGCTCCGATCCCGACAGGGCTGAACGTGTCAATCCGAGTTCGTTATCCGAACGCTTGGAGTCGATCACGCTTGGAGACGGAGGGCAGCCTCAACAACACGTGCCATCCGTCAAGGGCACAGATCTTGTCGCCATCTCTCCATCCAAGCAACAGGCACTGCGTACAGCAGCGATCCAAAACATCGATCAGCGTGTCTCCGACATTGATCTGACCGGTAGTTTTTCAATCGAACGCCGAAGTGGTGTTCCAATTCGTCGTTTGAACTCATCCGTTCAAGATGAGAATCGCTTTGGTGTTGTGAAAGTTCCACAGCTCAAACGTCTTGGAAGCACTCAACTTCTGAACGGCACAATCAGTCGCTGGCGTATCCAAGCCAACCGCATCCGAATTACAGCGAATGGCTGGCAATCGGATCGAATGGGGTTTAGCAACGACCCATTCACTCCCTCGCAATCTCGGATCGATGCTGAGGGTGTGATCGCACGGGAACAACCCAATGGCGACCTCTTGATCTCAGCACGACGCAATCAATTGATCATTGATGAACGTCTGCCAATTCCAGTGACGCGACGTCAACTCATTCAGAAAGAAGAAGAAGTCGAAAATCGTTGGGTACTCGGGATCGATAACGAAGATCGTGACGGTCTCTTTATCGGACGAACACTCCAACCAATCACCATTGGTCAAAACACAGAATTGGCACTCGAACCCCAGGTCCTGGTGCAACGTGCCGCCAGTGATGGGGGCGAAAATCTTGGGGACATTTTTGGTCTTGAAGCCAAACTGACGAGTCGAGTTGGCGACTTCCGCCTCAATTCAGAAGCCGATATCAGCACATTTAACGGCGACACTTTCCTCGATAACAGCCGCTACTGGGCTGACCTTGGCCGAAAGGTCGACATGGGATTTCTTGGTGAAGTGAAAACCAAGCTGTTCGGTGCTTACCGGTATCGCACTTGGAATGGTTCCCTTGGAGAAACCGATATACAAGCTGCCTATGGTTTTTATGGAGAAAAGAGCGGTGAGTGGTTGCAAGGAGACAACAAACATCGCTACTTAGTGCGAGGCGCTGTTGGTGATTACTACGCAGATCAATTCAAGAAAAACCGCATGCTGCGCAGTGGACGTAGCAGCTTGTTCGCATCACTCACCAGCAACTTCCCCCTCTGGAAAGGCAAGAGTGCCGAATTAACACCATCGAAGGCCTACCGCTATTCCCCCGTCGCGATCGTTCCAGGCATCAGCTTGTCCACCAACATCAACAGCACGATGGCGATGTACGGGGAAGGGGCATCGCAAACGAGTCTTAGCTTTAGCGGCGGCCCCACCGTCACCTTGGGCACCTTCAGCAAACCATTCCTGGATTTCACCCAGATTTCTGTAATTGGAGGGGGATCTCTTAAAAACGGTGCGAGTCCATTCGAGTTCGACCGAATTGTGGATTTTGGCACCCTCGGATTGGGTATTACGCAGCAGATTGTTGGGCCATTGATGTTCAGCACAGGAGTGAACTTCAATGTTGATCCTGGCTCCGCATATTACGGAGAAGTCATCGACTCGAATGTCGAATTGCGATGGCAGCGCCGCAGCTATGACATCGGCGTCTATTTCAATCCCTACGAAGGCATTGGAGGGGTACGTTTTCGCTTAAATGACTTCAAATTCAAAGGAACCGGGGTCCCCTTTGTTCCATACACTCCAACAGACTGGCTGAATCGAAATAACAACAATAAGCCGTACTAACTAATCACCACCTCCAATAATTAAATGACTTCCTGTTAAATCAGCTCCAGCTATTCGAATGCCCTCCGTTTGAGCATCCGGAGCGAAGGCATTGATCACAACGGCATGCCGCAGGTCTGCTCGACGAAGGTCGACACCCGAAAGCTCCGCATTCGTGAGATTGGCCCCACGCAAATCAGCACCCCCGAGTTGCGCTCCGCTGAGATCAGCACCTTCCAGATTGGCTCCACGCAAATCAACACCCCTTAGGTCGGCGTCCCGGAGATCAGCACCAATGAGATGGGCCTCCTTCAGATCATCGGAGCGAAGGTCACAACGTGGACAACTGCGATCAAACGGGTCGTAGGGCTGAACGAACAACTGCTGCGGGGCTGAGACTGCGGGCAAGGCCGCAAATATGGCAACTACACACCAGCGAATACCCCAGGACGCTCCAGCCACAGCCCAATCCCCTTTGTCTCATTCATAGACGAACGAGACCCGTGGCGTCATCCACTTGCGCCAAAATCGTTGAGATAAGGAATGGAATGCATCAGGCTCGCCACCTTGGAGCTGTTGTCGAGCAACTGCGATGTGGCATCCCATCGCCCACTCCGCAGCATGTCCCTTGGGCCCGATTCAATCGCCACTTCCCAGCGATCTTGATCAGACGCAAGCATCATTTGCTCAAGATCCAGCGTCCATTGACGCGTTGCATCCGACATCACCAACGCCTGCATTGCCAAAATTTCATCGGGTGTAGCCGATGCACAGGGAATGCCTAGAGCCAGGCAATTACCAAAGAAGATCTCCGCAAAACTGACACCCACCACGGCGCGAATGCCCCATCGCATCAATGCCTGTGGTGCATGCTCCCGACTCGATCCACAGCCGAAATTGCCGTTCACAATCAGGATGGAAGCCCCTTTGAAACGCTCTTGATCAAAGGGGTGCTCGCCAGCAAGCTCAAGCCGATCATCAGCAAAAACTTGATCGCCCAGAGCATCAAAACTGACGCATTTCAGAAACCGAGCCGGAATGATTCGATCGGTATCAATATCCTCACCTTGAATGATGAGAGCCGTACCAGAAACGTTCTGAACAGCACCATTTGGGAACGTAGACATCAAGACGCCGAGTGAAGAGCAAGGGTTCGGACATCAGTAACCCGACCATGAACAGCCGCTGCGACGACCATCGCCGGACTCATCAAGAGGGTGCGGCCACTCGCTGATCCCTGTCTGCCCTTGAAATTGCGATTGCTCGAGCTGGCACTGATCTGCCGCCCCTCCAACCGGTCTGGATTCATGGCCAAACACATGGAACATCCTGGCTCCCGCCATTCAAAACCAGCCGCACCAAACACCTGATCCAAGCCTTCCGCCTCAGCCGCACGAGCCACCTGTTCGGAACCAGGTACGACGAAAGCCTTGATTCCTGGTGCCACATGACGCCCACGGGCGACGGCTGCCGCGGCACGAAGGTCGCTCAAACGACCATTCGTGCAACTACCGATGAAACACACATCAATCGGGACACCAGCGATGGGAGTACCGGGCTGAAGATCCATGTAGCGATAAGCCTCCTGGGCAATCGGACGCTCACCGGGATCCAGCATTGCCAGGCTCGGAACGCACTCATCAATGCCTAATCCCTGACCCGGGGTAATCCCCCAGGTCACCGTTGGCGCAATCAACGTTGCATCGAACACAACCTCGTCGTCCACCTCAGCAGCGCTATCCGTCGCAAGAGACCGCCACCAGTCCACCGCAGCATCCCAGGCCGCGCCCTTTGGAGCATGGGGGCGTCCATTGAGGTAATCGAAGGTGGTTTGATCTGGATTCACATATCCACAACGCGCTCCACCTTCGATGGCCATGTTGCAGATCGTCATCCTCTCTTCCATCGACAAGGCCTCGATCGCAGCCCCTGCGAACTCATAGGCATAACCAACCCCACCTTTGACACCCAGTGTGCGAATCACATGCAGGATCAGATCTTTCGCTGAGACCCCAGCAGACAACTGTCCATTCACCAAAATCCGTCGCACCTTGAGTTTGTTCATGGCCAGGCTTTGGCTGGCCAGAACGTCCCGCACCTGACTCGTGCCAATCCCGAAAGCGATCGCACCAAACGCGCCATGGGTGGACGTATGCGAGTCACCACAAGCGACGGTCATCCCAGGCTGGCTCAAGCCAAGCTCTGGAGCGATCACATGAACAATGCCCTGTCGACCACTGCCAATGCCGTTCAGCGCAATCCCGCTCTCGGCGCAGTTGCGTTCCAAGGTGCTGAGCATTTCCTCCGCCAAAGGATCCGCAAACGGACGGGTTTGAGAGGTCGTGGGAACAATGTGATCCACCGTCGCCACAGTCCTTTCAGGGCAAGCGACTTTGAGCCCCTTGTCACGCAAACCAGAGAACGCCTGGGGGCTGGTCACTTCGTGAATCAGATGGAGACCCACGAACAGTTGTGTCGACCCCCCGGGCAGATCTGCCACCCGATGAAGGTCCCACACCTTGTCGTAGAGGGTGCCGGAACTCAACAGTGCTGCTGCAATGACTGACGACCCTACGACTGGGGCAGAAGGCGGAGGCGCAGACGGTCGAGGGCACGAATCACGCTGAGTTGTTGCACCGCTGATCGACCGCGACGCTCGCCAAATCGCTGCACCCAGGTCTCACAACCCTCGGGCCCCACTAACGCCAAACAAACCATGCCAACGGGCTTCTCAACGGTTCCTCCCCCAGGGCCAGCCACACCACTAATGGCGATGCCCCAGTCGCAATGAAAGCGAGAGCGCAGTCCCTCTGCCATCGCCTTCACCACAGGCTCGGAGACGGCACCTTGCTGATCAAGCATGGCTGCTGGCACCCCTAACAGCTGCTGTTTCACTGCATTGCTGTAGGCGATCACCCCGCCAGCGAACACGGCCGATGAGCCTGGCACCGCTGTGAGGGCAGCACCAAGGGCACCGCCCGTACAGGATTCAGCAACGGCCAGGGTTTGCCCAGCCTCTTCGAGCAAGCGCAACACCACCGCTGCCAAGCTGTCGTCATCGCGTCCGTAACAGAACCGTCCGGTGCGCTGGAGCAACTGCTCCTCCATGGGACGCAACAGCGCCTCCGCCTGATCAGACGACGATCCGGAAGCGGTCAACCGCAATGTCACATCACCCAGTGCGGCATAGGGAGCCACGGTGGGGTTTGCGGAATCCAAGAGATCCCCCACCTGCTCTGCCAAATCAGATTCTCCAATTCCGGTGAAATGAAGCCTTCGGCTCACAAACGCAGAGGAAGCGCCACCGTTCTGACGGAACCATGGTTCCGCTGTCTCCACCCACATGCTCCGCATCTCCGAGGGGACTCCAGGAAACGTGAGGATTGTGAAATTGGGACAAGGGGACCAAATCATCCCCGGAGCAGACCCCAAAGAGTTGGGCAACACGTCTGCACCAACCGGCAAGAACGCCTGCGAACGATTACTTGGGGCGACAGCACGACCGCCAGCGGACAACTTCTCCTGAATGTCTTGCCAAAGCTCGGGACGCTCCTCAAGGGGGGTATCAAAGGCAGCCGCGAGGGCCGCCGTCGTGAGGTCATCGGGAGTGGGCCCCAAGCCACCAGTTGTGATCAGAATTCGACACCGCCCTGCCGCCTCACGCACAGCCGCAACCAGTCGATCCGTGTTGTCGCCTACTACGGTCTGGCGAAAATGGGGAAGGCCTAGACCCGCCAGCTTTTGGGCAAGCCAACGCGCATTGCCATTGAGGATGTCCCCTAAGAGCAATTCCGTACCCACGCACAGAATTTCGACGCCGTTTTTACTCATGGCGATCAGCAGGAGGGGTTAATCCACCAGCACATCCTGGGTCGTCATCTCCCGCGCAGCCTTTTCAGCCTGGAGCTGACGGCGACTCACAACCACCGTGCCCACAAGAATCGCAGTGGCAAGAGCCAACCAGAGGAAACGCATTTCCGCATTCGCCACCACCAAAGCAATGGCTGCCAACCATTGCGTAAACACATAAATCAACAGGACGGTGCGTCGATGACTGAAACCCGCCCTCAGTAGGCGGTGATGAAGATGACGACGATCTGGATAAAACGGTGATCGCCCTTCCCGCAAGCGCCCCATGATCACCGCCGACATATCGGCTAGCGGCAACGACAGAATCAGCAAAGGCAACAACAAGCTCACTGTTGTGAGACCTTTCGCTGGGCCAACAATGCTGATGGAGGCGAGGGTAAAACCGAGGAAATAAGAACCGCCATCCCCCATAAAAATCCTCGCCGGATTGGAGTTATGCCGCAAAAATCCCAACGAACATCCTGCTAACGCAGCCGCTAGAAATCCCGCTGCAACTTGATGCAAGGAAAAGCTGACGGACACCAATCCAATCGCGGCAATCCCGGCAACACCTGCGGCAAGACCATCCAAACCATCAAGCCAATTGATCGCATTGGTGATGCCCACCAGCCAAATCACCGTGGCCAACAAACTGAGACCATCGGAGAGATGGATCGCGGATCCGGTGGAGCTGAGCCAGGGCAGATCAATGGCTCCAATCCGAACCCCCTGGCTCCAGATTGCAGCGGCCACAAGGATCTGACCCGCCAAACGGGGCCATGGCGAGAGGGCGAACAAATCGTCGGCCAAACCGATCAGAAAAAAACAGAGCGAGCCCGCAAGGGTGCTCCAAATCAACTGATCCCGTTCAGGAGCCAAAAGGCCAAAGCCACCCAAGAGCCAAATGGCCGACAACGACAAAACAAATCCACTGACCATCGCAATGCCGCCAACACGCACGATCGGAGTGCTGTGCTGTTTGCGGGCATCGGGCTGGTCGGTAAAACCAAAGCGAAGGCCGAGACGTCTAACGAGGGGAACCAACCCGATCGTGAATCCAGCTGCCACGAGGAAGCTCACCGTTGCAACCGCAATCGGGCTGGCTGGGAGGTTCACTAAGGCTCCTGAAATGAAACGCCTCTCCAGATCCAGAGAGTTGCTCGAATCTTAGGGAGCCTCAACTGGGGACACCATCACAATTTCATGACGTCACATCAACCCACGTCATACGAGCGCGGGTTCTTTGCTGTCGGCATAAAGAGGGAAGCGGCTGCAAAGGGTCGACACACGGTCAAGACAGCGCTGACGAATCGCATCGTCCTCAGGATGGTGCAAGCGGTCAGCGATCACATCCGCCACCTCCTTAAACGCATCGACATCAAAGCCGCGTGTGGTGAGTGCAGCGGTGCCTAGACGAAGTCCACTCGTGACGAAAGGGGACTCTGGATCAAAGGGCACGGTGTTTTTGTTGGCCGTGATGTGCACATCGCTCACCAGCAGGTCAGCCACCTTGCCCGTCATGCCAATTGAGCGTAAATCGAGCAACACCACGTGGTTATCGGTTCCGCCACTCACCACATCAATGCCTCGGGAGATCAACTGCTCTGCCAAAGCTCCGGCATTGGCCACCACCTGCTGGCTATAGGTTTTGAACGACGGTTGGAGCGCCTCCCCAAAGGCAACAGCCTTGGCCGCGATCACATGCTCCAAGGGCCCCCCCTGCGTGCCTGGGAAGACGGCTTTGTCGAACTTCTTGGCGAACTCTGCATCCCGACACAGGATCAAACCGCCCCGAGGCCCGCGCAAGGTTTTATGGGTCGTGGTGGTGACAACATCGCAGTGGGGGACAGGGCTGGGGTGGACACCAGCTGCGACGAGTCCTGCGATATGTGCCATATCAGCCAACAAAAAGGCTCCCACTTCATCAGCGATGGAGCGGAAGGCCGCAAAGTCGATCGTGCGTGGGTAGGCCGAGTAGCCGCAAACGATCAGCTTTGGCTTGTGCTCGATGGCAAGCTTTCGGATCGCCTCCATATCGAGGCGCTGGGTTTTGGGATCAACGCCGTACTGAACAACGTTGAACCATTTACCGCTCACGTTGACGGGCGACCCATGGGTGAGGTGACCGCCATGGGAGAGGTCGAGACCCATGATTGTGTCGCCGGGCTTCAGTAACGCAAGGAAGACCGCGAAGTTGGCCTGGGCGCCACTGTGGGGCTGAACATTCGCCCATGCAGCATCAAACAACTGCTTGGCACGTTCAATCGCCAAGGTTTCGATGGCATCGACATGCTCGCAACCGCCGTAATACCGCTTAGCGGGGAGACCTTCTGCGTATTTATTCGTGAGCACAGAACCCTGCGCCTGCATCACAGCCTGCGACGCAAAATTTTCACTGGCAATGAGCTCAAGATGCGTTTCCTGACGATGACGCTCCTGGTCAATCAGACGGGAAATTTCCGGGTCAGCCGAAGCAAGACCTGCATTAATGGCCCGTTCGGAGACCTGGCTCATGGGGAAAGGACATATCCAATGACTCAATCGTAAGAAACGGTTCTTAAAGAGGACGTGCCAAAACAAAAAAAAAAACTGCCTGATCGGCAGTTTTCAAGCGCGCCTGGAGAGATTCGAACTCCCGACCCTCTGATCCGTAGTCAGATGCTCTAATCCGCTGAGCTACAAGCGCTTGCGTGAATCCATGAGACTCCATCAGGGTGCCGATCGTCAACTGGGGCGCAGCCGAGCCAGGATCACAGCACGACATTTTTGATGCGATGCCGATCCGCTGGTATGGCCCTGCCAACCCTGAAGACCCGACCTATCGGCACTTTGAACGCATCGTTAACTTCTGTTTGCACGCTGGAGCTTTCGCTGCCATCAACAGCGGCGCATGGTTTTTCCAAGAAATGAAACATCCCTTCCCTGATCCTTCCCTGAATTGGATCACAGGGGTATGGGCTAGCGCTCTCGCCATTCAATTGGTCAGCGTGATTGCCCGTCGACCAAAGGAGTCCGATTAGAACCACCATGAGAAAGCTCTGATCAGCGTCATGTCTCTACCCGCATCCGACCTGAAAGATCTGCAAGCCGCTTTGGCTGATCGCCTTTATCTGCAAATCAACCGGTGGCACCTCTACCTCGGCGATGCCGGACTCGCTGAGGCTCTTGCCATTGAATGCAGCGCCCTCGTCAACCAAGGAGCCGCTGTCGCAGCCAGGCAAGCCATTGAAGCGGTGAAGGTGTCTGTGGCTGGCGGGGCCAGCCAGCTACCACTGGCGCGCTTGATGCCGCCAGCCCAACTCAGAGACCTTGAGGAAATCCTGGAGCCCTACTGCTGAGCCGCGGCCATGACGATCGACCCGATGGATCCGCAAGGGCAACGGGACAAAGATCCCATAAAGTCGCATGACGACAGGGTTCCTCCGTGCTGCTAATCGAGGTCACCAACGCACGTGAAGTCGTGCAGCAACGCATCGGAAAACTCGGAGCACGACTCATTGGCAAAGTTGTGGACCCGGACAAGCAAGTTGAAGAAGCCTTGATGCAGGAGATGGAAACAGCATTCAAGGAATTCGGAATTGAAGCCAAGATCACATCCGTTTCGAATGCCCAAACAATCGGCACCGGATTGCTCGAGCTTCCGATTCAAGTGCGCAGCACAAAAGAAGTGCTTCACGACGACTAAAGGCCCGCAACAGCGACCTAAGCCAAAAGCCATCTCATCGCACTCGCAGGCGTCGAAGCAGCATCGTGCCGATTTCTCTCACCTCAGACACGCCGAAGGCCGAACCCAGCACACCAAAGAAAGCCAAACCCAACAGGCTGGGAATCCCCACGCGAGCTAGCAGACCAAACCACCCCATGGGCCAATCAACGCCAAGCGACAGCCCCCACACCATCGAGCCGGTCAGAGCCCCCGCCAACAACAACCGCGTCGTATCCATCCCCCAAGGGATCAGCGTCATGGCAGGCATGCGGCGCTTGAGCACAAGCAACAACGCCAAGCAGGTGAGAACGTTGATGGCAACGGTGGCCAACACCAGACCTGAGGCACCGAAATTGAAGGGCGACTGATTCCCCCACGGGGTTGGCCCTCCCACCAACAGCCAATCAAAAATCACATTCAGACCGATTCCCGCCAGAGACAAGCGGAATGGTGTTGTGCCATCCCCAAGGGCATAGAACACGCGAACCAAGACATCGCGCCCGAGATAGGCGGGCATCCCAAGGCCGTAGGCCATGAGCAATGCTGCAACCAACTGTGCGGCAGAGGAATCAAACGCGCCGCGTTCGTACACCAGGGCCACAATTGGAGTGCCCAGAGCGATGAACAACGCTCCAATCGGCACCATCGAAGCGGTCGAGAGCATCAACCCCTGTCGAATTCGGGCCAGCAACTGGGGCTGATCGTCCGGAGCGGTCAAACGCGCAAATGTGGGCAGCAAGGGAACCAACAAGGCATTGGAAATCAAGCCCAGTGGTGTCTGCACCAAGAGATTGGCGTAACCCAAACCCGCTGCCGCACCCACGATGCCTGAAGCAAAAAACAGATCGGTGAACACATTGATTTGCAGCATCCCGGACGACAACGTTGCAGGCCCCATCACCCGCCAAACCTCACGAACGCCTGGGTGCGTCCAGTCCCACACCAACTGGAACCGAGCCAATCCTTGGCGCATCAACGCCGGCAGCTGGATGAGCCACTGCGCGAGGGCTCCCACCAGCGTTGCAGCCGCCAAGACAAGGCCGCCGAGCATGGCAAAGGACGGTGCACCGATCTGCCCTCCGAGCTGCCACCAAAGAAGGCCAACACCAACCATTAGCGCAAGGCTCGACATCAGCGGTGAAATCGCTGGAATCCAAAACTCATCGGCGGCATTGAGCGAACCAAAACCCAGGCCAATCAGGCCGGCCAAGAGCGCCATCGGTGCCATGACCTGCAATTGCACCACCGCAATCGCATGCAATTGCGGACTCAGGCCGGGGCCGACCAAGGTGATCAAGGGATCCGCTGCGAGCACCAACAGCACAGTGACCGCCAAGAGAAGAGCGCTAACGGTGGTGTTCAGCGCAGCCAGGATGTGCGCTCCCTCCTCCCGTGGTCGCCGACTGAGAACACTCACCATGGCGCTATGAAACGGCCCATTGATGCCCCCGAGAAGGATCAATAAAAAGCCCGGCAAGACGTAGGCGTAGTTGTAAGCGTCGTAAGCAGCACCCACACCAAAAGCGGCTGCAATCACCAGCTGTCGGACCAAGCCGCCCACCTTGCTGAGCAGGGTGCCAAGGGTCACCACCACTGCGATGCCCTTCAGTGAACGTGCCATGGGGGCCCTAGCGATGGCCGCATTGTGGGGGCGCACCGGGGCAGCATGGGGAGCCATCGGCTAGCGCCATGACCGGCCTTCTCCCCCTGGACATGCCCTTGCTGGAGTTCGAACCGCTGCATGAGGGAGTCCTGATCAAGCGATACAAACGATTTCTGGCCGATATCGAGCTCAGCAATGGAGAGCTCGTCACGGCGCACTGTGCCAACACAGGCCCGATGACGGGCGTCTTAATCCCAGGCCAACGGGTCCGACTGCGCCATGCACCATCACCCAAGCGCAAGCTGGCTTGGACCTGGGAACAAGCGGAAGTCCCAGGTGCCGATGGTCAGCCGTGCTGGGCTGGAATCAATACAGCCCTTCCGAATCGACTCATTCGAGCCACCGTCGAAGCCGGATGTCTGTTTGAACAGCTGGGAGCCATCGGCAGCATTCGTGCGGAGGTGGCCTACGGAACGAACCGGCGCAGCCGAATTGATTTGTTGCTGACGCCAGCGGAGAGCAATCCCGATCAGCGCTTGATTTACCTCGAAGTGAAAAACACAACCTGGACCAACGGAACCACCGCCCTCTTTCCAGACACCGTGACGGAGCGAGGTCAGAAGCATTTGGTGGAACTGATGGGCGTGCTTCCAGAAGCACGCGCCGTTTTGGTTCCTTGCCTGAGTCGTCCTGATGTGATGGATTTTGCACCGGGCGACGAAGCAGACCCGCGCTATGGCGCTCTATTTCGTGACGCCCAACAAGCCGGCGTTGAGATTTTTCCCTGCTGTTTTCGTTTCCAACGAAACAAAATCAGCTGGCAAGGGATACGTCCGTTCAAGAAATTTCAGAATTTGTAGCAATTGGAACACTTGCTGGCGGGGGCAGGCGACAACTTATACAAGTTCGTGGGGATACATCTCCACGTGTTCTTGCAGTCGTGCTCTCTTTCTTATGACCACTGCCTATCAATCGCGACCGTTGCGAAGGCGCAAGTCGCTTCAAGAAGCCAGTCTTTTGAACGGCCCCATGCTGCTGCTCAACAGCATCAGGGGATTCAGCTCAAACCGCGCCGCCATCTGGCTCGCATGCGCGCCGCTGGCATTGCTTGGCCTTGGCATCTTTACGCTGTCGGCCAAGGCTGAAGAGCTTCCCGAACTATCAGCCGCTTTCCTTGCCAACAATCTTTGGCTGTTGGTCGCCACGATTCTGGTGATCTTCATGAATGCGGGCTTCGCCATGGTCGAAGCAGGCATGTGCCGTCAGAAAAATGCCGTCAATATTCTTGCCAAAAACCTGTTCGTGTTTGCCCTCGCGGTCACTGCGTACTGGTTCATTGGTTACTCGTTGATGTATGGATCCAACGAGATCATTCCGGGAATTCTTTCGGTGAATGGTCTGTTCTTCGATCCCGCCGTTAGCGCTGAAACGATCAGTGAAGCTGGCCTGGTGCCAACGGTTGATTTCCTGTTTCAGGCTGCGTTTGCTGGCACAGCCGCCACCATCGTTTCTGGCCTCGTAGCAGAGCGAATCAAGTTTGGCGAGTTTGTGATCTTCGCCCTCGTGCTCACCGCCTTTATCTATCCCGTTGCAGGCAGCTGGGAATGGAACGGTGGTTGGCTCAACAGCGTTGGTAATAAAGAGTTCATCGATTTCGCTGGCTCCTCAATCGTTCACTCCGTTGGTGCCTGGGCTGGTCTCGTTGGCGCCATGCTGCTTGGCCCCCGCATCGGTAAATACGTTGGCGGTAAGGCCCAGGCCATCCCTGGCCACAACATGTCGATTGCGACCCTTGGCTGCCTCATCCTCTGGATTGGCTGGTATGGCTTCAACCCAGGATCCCAACTCGCAATGGACCAATGGGTGCCCTACGTCGCCGTCACCACCACCCTTGGTGCTGCTGGTGGTGCCATTGGCGCCACGGTGATCTCCACGATCACCTCCAAAAAGCCTGATCTCACCATGATCATCAACGGCATTTTGGCCGGTCTGGTGAGCGTGACCGCCGGTTGCGGCAACCTCACCCTGGTGGGCTCTTGGGTCGCCGGATTGGTGGGCGGCATCATTGTTGTCTTCGCTGTCTCTGCCCTCGACAACGCCGGAATTGACGATCCCGTCGGTGCCTTTTCGGTCCACGGTGTGTGTGGCGTTTGGGGCACTGTGGTGATCGGCCTTTGGGGTTTCGATATCCAAGGCGATGGCTCCCCCCTGGGCCTCCTCGTTGGTGGAGGCATTGAGCAGCTCGGGATTCAGGCTTTAGGCGCTGGTGCCTATGCCATTTGGACCGTGGTGACCTGCTTCATCGCTTGGAAAATCATCGGCGCCCTCTTCGGCGGTATTCGCGTCACCGAACAGGAAGAATCCGATGGTCTCGACATCGGCGAACACGGAATGGAGGCCTACGCCGGTTTCTCCACCACGAATTAAGTCCTCAAGGACTCTTTTTCTCAGCCCGGCCCACCGGCCGGGCTTTTTTATGCCCTGCTTCCCCCGCAGGCCCCATAGAGTTAGTTCATCAAAGCGCCCGCCATGGACACCCACGCCTTCAAGCGCTCCCTCCACCACTCAGAGCGATACAACCGGCGAGGGTTCGGGCGAGCTGAAGAAGTCGCTGAAAACCTTGAGCAGGCCTATCAAAGTGGCTTAATTGGCACCATTCGCGATAACGGCTACAAGCTGACCCATGGACGTCTCAACGTTCACCTGGCCGAAGCATTTGGCTTTTGCTGGGGTGTCGAACGTGCCGTCGCCATGGCTTACGAGACACGACGTCATTACCCCAACGAACGGTTGTGGATCACCAACGAAATCATCCACAACCCTTCTGTTAACGATCATCTACGCGAGATGAATGTTCTGTTCATTCCTGTGGAGCAGGGCGTGAAAGATTTTTCAGGCGTCACGTCAGGCGACGTTGTGATTCTTCCCGCCTTCGGGGCGACAGTTCAGGAAATGCAACTACTGAATGAGCGGGGTTGCCACATCGTGGACACCACATGCCCCTGGGTCTCCAAGGTGTGGAACACCGTGGAGAAGCACAAAAAGCACACCTTCACCTCCGTGATCCACGGCAAGGTCAAGCACGAAGAAACTCTGGCAACGAGCTCATTTGCCGGAACTTACTTGGTGGTTCTCGATCTGGAGGAAGCCCAGATCGTTGTCGACTACATCCTCGGCAAAGGCAATCGCGAAGCATTTATGCAGCATTTCGCCAAGGCATGTTCAGAAGGCTTTGATCCCGATCGAGACCTGGATCGGCTGGGCGTCGCCAATCAAACCACCATGCTCAAGAGTGAAACGGAAGAAATCGGGCGCATGTTCGAGCGCACCATGCTGAGCAAGTACGGCCCAACCGATCTCAACGAACACTTCTTGGCGTACAACACCATCTGTGATGCGACTCAAGAACGCCAAGACGCCATGTTCTCCCTCGTGGACGAGTCCCTCGACCTGATGGTGGTCATCGGAGGCTTCAATTCCTCCAACACCACTCACCTACAGGAAATAGCCATCAGTCGTGGCATCCGCTCGTTCCATATCGACACCCCCGACAGGATTGACGAAACGAGCAACTCCATCGAACACAAGCCATTGTCGGAGGAGCTGAAAAAGGATCTGAACTTCCTTCCGACTGGACCTGTCACCGTTGGAATTACGTCAGGAGCATCCACTCCAGACCGGGCGGTTGAAGCCGTCATCGAAAAATTGATGCGCCTCAGCGAAAACTGACGCAAGTCAGCTTTACATTGGTTCATCTTCCCCTGGTCTTGCACCAGTCAACTTCCGATTTTGTTGCTCTTGACGCGCCCCGACACCGTCAATCTGCGTCATGACAATGACCCCCAGGTGCGCTGCTACCGGAGTCAGTTCTCCGATCAGATGGAGATGATGTCGGAAAGCGACCAAGTTGAGCAGTACTTAGATCGCCACCAGGGCTGGTTCGAACGCTGTGCTGCACCGATGCGTGTGCATCCGATCGACGCCCAGTCCTACGACCTCACCCTTGGCAAATTTGGAAACTTCGGGTTTGAGGTTGAGCCCACCATTGCGTTACGCCTCCTCCCACAACACAAAGGGATCTATCGAATCGAAACCATCCCAGCCACCCCCAAAGCGCAAGACCTTAGAGAGCACTACGACGTCGACTTCCAAGCCAGCATGCACTTAATTCCCATGCAGGAGAGTGGTAACAACGACACAGATCAGCTTGGTACGTCGGTTCAATGGGATCTCGATTTGTCCGTATGGATTCGCCTACCGAAAGTGATCACGATGCTTCCAGATCATCTGGTGCAGTCCAGCGGCGACCACTTGCTCAAGCAAATCGTGCGTCAAATCTCGCGACGACTGACTTGGAAAGTGCAAGAAGATTTCCATGCTTCCCACGACCTGAACTGCCCGCCTCGACGACGAGCAGCGTTCTGATCCTGAACGGAGCGATTAACAACCGTGACCGTTCGTTTTAACGGCTCGTCCAAATCTTGTTGACAATCTCCATTCCACTGAAGGCCTGCCATAGAAACAGGGTCAGCATCCCCATATTGAGACCAACATGGACCTTACGAGCAATGATATTTCCCCGCTGCATCAGTGGTGAAAGGGAAGCGGCGACCGCCAGCATTCCTGTCATCGCCAAGCCCACGAGGAGATGAGGGCCAACAAACAACTTGTCGTTGTTGAGGTAAGTCACCGCCATGCCACCGAGGGTCCCAAGCGTCATCAACGCCAAAAGGATGCTGCCCCAGAGGTAGTGGCGCTGAGCAAATTTCTTGGGGATTAGAAGCTTGCGCTGCTCCGGCGTGCCGGTGCGCGTTCTCTTGACCTTGATGCCGAGATAAAGCGCCCAACCACCCGTCGCCAACAAGCTCCACTCCATCAATGGGTGGGCGAAATTCAGCGTGAATGGAAGGGTAGCCAGCATTGAAGGTGTAACAGCTCTGCCGCGAGGCTAGGGGTCCATGGGCCCCCCAATCTCAATGGAGGAAGTGTCGACGACCTGTTAACAGCATTGCGAGCCCCAGTTCGTCACAGGCCTTGATCGAATCCGCATCGCGCAAGCTGCCTCCTGGATGAATTACAGCCTTAATTCCATGGCTCGCAGCTAAACGAACGGTGTCGTCAAACGGGAAGAAACCATCACTGGCCAGCACAGCCCCAGAGGCTTGCTCGCCAGCCGCATCAAGGGCCAGTCGAGCCGAACCAACCCTGTTCATTTGACCCGCCCCAATGCCCAGACTCTGCCCCTTGGAAGCCACCACAATGGCGTTTGAACGCACATGACGCACCAGTCGCCACGCAAACTCCAGATCTTGCTGCTCTTGAGACGAGGGAGGCCGCTGACTTGCCACGGTCCAGTCATTTGGGGTAATCGCCTGGTCGTCCAGGTCTTGCACCAGCAATCCGCCCAAAATGCTGCGCACGTGGTCGGGTCGCGCCAGATCGATCGCTGCAGGCTGGAGCTCCAATAAACGCAAATTGGCTTTAGCCGCAAGAATCTCTCTGGCTTCTGGAGAAAAGCTTGGTGCTACAACGCACTCCAAAAAGAGGCTTTTCAAGTCCCCTGCCGCAGCGGCGGTGACCACGCCGTTGATGGCGACGATTCCCCCAAAGGCACTGACTCGATCAGCATCCAAGGCTCTCGTGAGTGCAGCCGACACGTCTGCACCAATGGCGACACCACAGGGATTGGTGTGTTTCACCACCACCGCAGCAGGCTGCACCGCCGGCGCAGATCCATCGGATCCGTAGCCAAATTCCCGCACCATTGCGAGAGCAGCTTCAAGGTCCAAAAGATTATTGGTGCTGAGTTCTTTGCCTTGCAGCTGAATCACACCGCCCCAGCCCTCCTGGGCATGGCTGTACCAACGCGCTTTTTGATGGGGGTTCTCGCCATAACGCAGGGTTTGACGCAGAGGCACAGCCTCGAGCCAAGGTGATGCATCCGCAGCCACCGCCTGATCCATCCATCGGCTGATGGCGGTGTCGTATGCAGCGGTGTGTTGAAACGCTTCAAGCGCGAGCTGACGCCGTAGGGCCGCCGGAACCGCACCACCGGCATCGGCCATCGCTTCGAGCAAACGGCCGTACTGATCTGGGCTGGTCAGAACGGCGACGTCGGCATGGTTTTTCGCCGCAGACCGCACCATGGTTGGCCCACCGATATCAATATTTTCAATCGCTTGATCCCACGTGACATCGGGCTTGGCCACGGTTTCCCGAAACGGATACAGGTTCACAACAACCACATCAATCAAATCGATCCTTTGTTGTTCAAGATCGATTTGATGGGCTGGATCACCACGCTTGGCCAAGATTCCGCCGTGAACACGAGGGTGCAGCGTTTTGACGCGGCCACCCAAGATCTCAGGGGCTCCGGTGTACTCCGACACGCGGGTGACTGGCAAACCAGCCTGCTCGAGAACCTTGGCGGTGCCACCACTGGACAGCAATTGATAGCCATGGATGCGATGGAGAGCCTCCGCCAACGGCAAAAGCCCAGATTTGTCGGACACACTCAGTAGAGCGACAGGCGACATGACTAGGTCTTGAGCCAACCTACGCATGAATTGATCGATCATCTTGATGGCTCAACGCCTTGTGCTGCTGCATGGATGGGGCGCAACAGCAGCCGATTTACAACCCCTCGGGGAGCAATTGGCCGCCAACCACCCAGACGAGCTTGATGTGGTTTGCTTCGAAGCGCCCGAGCCACATCCACAACCTGGCGGACGTCAGTGGTACGCGCTGTTCCCCTCGGACTGGGATGCGGTGCCCAATGCCGTTGAACAGCTCACGGCACGCCTGCTCGCCCTCTCACGCGACGGTATCCCCCTTGAACGCACCGTCTTGTTTGGTTTTTCCCAAGGGGGAGCCATGGCGCTCAGCTGCGGTTGCAGCCTTCCTCTCGCTGGTGTGATCAGTTGCAGCGGATACCCCCATCCAGATTGGCAACCACCGCTTGACCACCCCCCCGTTCTGGCCATGCATGGGAGCGAGGATGAGATCGTGCCCCCTACAGCTCTCGACTCGATCAAGACCCGTCTAAATCAAGACCGCTGCCAAAGCGTTTTATTCAAAAACGGCCACATCATCCCGTTAGAGATGATGCAGCCGTTGCAAACCACACTTCAAGACATGCTGAAATCGCCTTGATTAAACAAAGGCGTATTCATATTCCTCCATTTCCTCCCAGTCATCGGAGCTCAGGTCCAGCCCCTCAAACAAGGTGTCTTCACCAATGGAGTCGACGATGATGCGCAGCGACGGGAAGAGAAAGTGGTTTTCTTCGGCGTACTGAGCACTAAACAAGCCCTTTTCGCCCCAGAAGAAGCGGTCAGTGGTGTGCTCATTACGGCGCACATTCAATAGGGCTGGAGGTACAAGCCCACCTTCAGCGATATAGCGACGCGCAGCCGTGACAGGTTTGTATTCACCAGTTTCTAACTGATGCGTCTGGACATGTGCGAGAACACGTTGTCCAGCAAGCCTGCGACGACTGATGCGCTTTCTTTTCTTGGACATGGAGAAATCCCCTGAGGAGAAAGAACTAGGGATGGACGCAAAGGCAGACGGAAATCGAAAAAGTGAGATCACCGTTTCGGTTTATTCGCCACAAGTGGGTCGACGGAAAACGTCAGACGCTGGGGGTGGACCGCATCAGGACAGAGGAGCAAAGCTCCAACCATCAAAAGGACACCAACACCTCAGCAATGCCAAAGTGGACATCCAGCGGAGAACTCATCTGTCTCTGCTGTAGCTGCGATTGCATTGAAAATGCAACTTTTATGCGCGTTGGCGGGCATTCGCTCTTGACGAGCTGCGCCTGGGTCGATAACCAGATCTTAAGACTTTTCTCATATTTATCAAGTCGGTCACCGCGATGGGTCTGATCCAATTCACCGTCAGAGCCAATGCAGCTAACTAAACGGTTCCTCGACTTCGCAGACCAGCAGCTGAATCCTTTGGTATCGCTCATGGGGTTCACCCACCTCGGGCTGTACCTGAGCGCTCCACCCGAACACTCGGGTCCGCCGCTGATTTTGATGAAGCAATGGTCGTCATCCAGCCGCGCCTTACCCGCTGCAGATGTCGACCCAGAGCTCAGGCAAGCCAGTGAAGAGCGCCGGTGGTATCCGCTTCAGGATGCTGGCCTGATTCTTGGTGCCCTTCGCGCCGAACTCGATCCTGGCCTCAGCTGGACCGCAGATCTTGAGGAGGAGATGCGCCGATGCGCTCTTGCGATCAGCCACGCCCTCGGACGAGATCTGGAGTGTCTTCAGCTGCAGGACGAGCTCAACCAGCAACGCAATCAACTCAAAACCCTGGTGCACCAGCTCCGCAATCCCTTAGCGGCACTGCGCACCTATGCCCAGCTAATGATGCGCCGCTTAGAACCCGATAGCGCCCACATCTCTCTCGTCGACGGAATTTTGACAGAGCAATATCAGCTAGGGCGCTACATCGATGCAATCGAAACCCTTGGGCAAAACAGCCTTCCGAATGGTCCAGATCCAGCAACGGCCTACTTGCTGCCTCCCAACGCCGCTCCACAAAGCGAAAGCCTGCAGGAGCTGCTGCTTCCCCTGATCGACCGCGCCAGTGCCACAGCAAGCCTGCAGGGTCGCCCCTGGCACTGCTCCTCGCAGTGGCCGGCCTGGAGTAGCCGACCCGCTGGAGATGGCAGCACGGCTGAAATCGTGGCCAATCTGCTCGAAAACGCCTTCCGTTACAGCCCGCCCGGCAGTGCCATTGGCCTCGCCCTACTGCCCGATGGCCTTTGTGTATGGGATAGCGGTCCTCCGATTTCAAGCGAGGAACGACAGCTCATTTTCCAACGCGGTGAACGTGGCACCAGCAGCCACGATCGTCCTGGAACCGGCCTCGGTTTGGCCCTGGCCCGAGCCTTGGCCGAGCGCAACGGTGGCCAACTCACGCTGAGTGTTGAGCCATGGCAAATCCAGCCCAACCTTCCGAAACAAGGCAACGCGTTTCGCCTCAGCTGGCCGCAGCCAGCCCTGCCAGCAGCAGCAGAGTGATCGCTTCCGTCAGCAGCACCACGGCGCCATAGCTGTCGCCGGTGTAGCCGCCAAGACGACGCCCCAAACGTTCTGCAACGGCAACTGCCACCGGAGCACCGATCAGCAGGGGAAGGGGCCTAACGAAAGGAATGCATGCCAAACAAACCACCGCAGTTGGTACGGCATCCCACCAAGGTTGTCCATGTCGACGATGAAAACCCGCGCTGCCATCAGAGCGGAGATAGTCGAATCGGGCCATCGCCCACAGCGGCGAAACACGCCCCCAAAACCCCGCCAGGATCAAAGCCAAGGGAGCTTGCTCCTGGAGCTGGAGCAAGGCGGCGAGCTGAAGCATCAGCACCACAGCCAAAGCCAGTGCACCACTAGCCCCCACCCGACTGTCTTCCATCGCTTCAAGGCGTCTGGCGGCGCCCGCCGCCAGACCATCGGCGGTATCCATCAACCCGTCGTGATGCAGACCACCCCCAAGTCGGATGCCGACTGCGAGCACCAGTGGTGCCAGCGCAACAGCACCCCAACCAAGCCCACTCAGGCCCCACCACAGCAAGGCTTGAAGCGCTCCGATCCACAGTCCGATCCACGGAGCAAAACGGGCAATGCGTTCAAATCGAGGCTTCGGCCAAGGCCAAGCCGGCAACACCGAATAAAAAATCCATGCCCCCGCCAGATCAGACAGCCAAGGGAAAAGACTTCTGACACTCCCAGCCGTCATGCGAATGCGAAACATGAATCAGCTGCTCCATCAAGCACAGGACCTAAACCCTTCACCCATTGCGTCAAACGGCATGCCTTGATCGGCTGAACCGTAAGTTCAGCAAAAGCGGGATAACCGCCGTGTTCGGCTTCGAGATCAGCGCCCATTGTCCACACACGCAGGCTCGCTGCGGATGCTTTCACACACCGCATGGGCCGGTGCAGACCCCCAGGTTTATGCCTGTCGGCACCCTGGCCACAGTGAAAGGGATTAGCACCAAACAACTGGCCAGCACAGGGGCCCAGATGGTGCTGTCCAACACCTATCACCTGCATCTCCAGCCGGGCGAACAGATCGTCGCGGAGGCTGGAGGCCTGCATCGATTTATGGGGTGGGATGGGCCCATGCTCACCGACTCAGGCGGATTCCAAGTTTTCAGCCTTGGGAATCTGAACAAAATTGATGAGCGAGGGGTGGTGTTTCGCAACCCGCGGGATGGGCGCACCATCGACATGACGCCAGAGCACGCCACCACCATTCAAATGGCCCTTGGCGCTGATGTGGCCATGGCCTTTGACCAATGTCCGCCCTATCCAGCCACAGAAAATGACGTCATCGATGCCTGTCGGCGAACCCATGCCTGGCTGGAGCGGTGCGTTAACGCCCATACCCGAGACGACCAAGCCCTGTTCGGCATCGTTCAGGGAGGCTGCTTCCCTCACCTCCGTCGCGACAGTGCCCGCGCCGTCGCCGCCTTCGACCTACCGGGCATTGCGATCGGCGGCGTCAGCGTGGGGGAGCCAACGGACGACATGCATCGAATCGTGCGCGATATCGGTCCGCTCCTCCCGCTGGATCGACCCCGTTACCTCATGGGAATCGGCACATTGCGGGAGATGGCCGTTGCCGTTGCCAATGGCATCGACTTGTTCGATTGCGTGCTCCCCACACGACTAGGCCGCCACGGCACCGCTCTGGTGGGTGGAGAACGCTGGAACCTCCGCAATGCCCGCTTCCGAAATGACCACACGCCTCTTGATCCCAGCTGCTCCTGCCTCGCCTGCACGGCCCATAGCCGCGCCTACATCCACCATCTGATTCGCAGCGACGAGCTTCTCGGGCTCACTCTGCTGAGCCTGCACAACATCACGCATTTGGTGCGATTCACCAATGCCATGGCACAGGCCATCAGAGACGGGTGTTTTTCAGAGGATTTCGCTCCCTGGCAGGAGGACTCACCAGCCCACCACACGTGGTAGCGTCCAAACGATTGACTGTTTAACGCTAGGGATGGCCGCCTTTACCCTCGATCTGATGGCTCAACTGCCCGAGGCCTATCAGGCCTTTTCGCCGCTGATCGACATCCTCCCTTTGATTCCGGTGTTTTTCTTGCTTCTTGCCTTTGTATGGCAAGCATCTGTGGGTTTCCGCTGAATTCTTCAACCAGTTTTGAGAACCTGCCAAGCAAAAGCCGGTAGAGACAACATGCGTCGCCATCGACTTGGCTCTTGGAGCAGTCGATAAAGCCATTCGATTTGCATCCGACACATCCAGTTGGGTGCCCTTTTTTTGGCCCCTGCCCAAACGTCAAAACTGCCGCCAACGCCCATCCACAACCCGGATTGTCCTTGCTGCACCCGTTGTGACCATGTTTCTTGGCGGGGCACTCCAAGCGCGATCAGGACCAGATCGGGTTGGAGCATCTTGAGCTCTGATTCCAAGCCGGGCCATGCCTCATCCGATTGATATCCATCCACGGCGAGAACCAGGTTGAGGCCTGGAAGTTTTTGAGGCAAGGATGTTCTGAGCGACTCCATCACCATCGGGGATGCTCCGATGAGAGCCACGCGCCAGCCGTGGGATGCCGCATAGCTCAACAGGCTCCAGGCCAATTCGATCCCAGCGCTTTTCACCACACGCACGCCTTGCTTGGAGAGGGCCCAAACAACGCCGGCCCCATCGGGAATCACCAGCTCAGCGGCCTGAATCGCGGCACCCAACGCCTGATCCTCCCGGGCTGCCATCGTCATCTCGGCATTGAGCGTGACAATGCGACCGCCCCCATTGGCATGGAGGCCCAACGCAGCCGCCTGAACATCGCGGCAAGCATCCACAGGAACACCAAGAACGTGGCAACGACGGTGGTCATGAGGACTTGTGGTGACTGAATCCATGGTTATCCGTCCGCGTTGGAGAATTTAAGGGTGTTGATCGAGCCAGGCATGGTGATGTCGACGACGGAAGTCCCGCAAGCCGACGACCGTCGGGATGACGTTCTTGAACGACTCGATCGCGCCATCGAGAGAGTGGTCCTTGATCGCCAGGATCCCATTAGTGGATTACTACCCGCCAGTACGGCCCACACCATTCATGGCGATTACGGCGACGCCTGGGTTCGCGACTGTGTGTACTCCATCCAGTGCGTCTGGGGGCTAACCCTCGCCCATCGGCGTCGTGATGGGGACAGCAGCCCCAGAGCCTGGGAATTGGAGCAGCGCGTCATCGCGCTGATGCGCGGCCTGTTGCGTTCGATGCTGCGCCAGGCGAACAAGGTTGAGCGCTTCAAAAACAGTCTGAATCCACTCGATGCACTCCATGCGAAATACGACGGCAGCTCAGGGGACCCCGTCGTCGCAGACCACGCCTGGGGTCACCTGCAGCTTGATGCCACCTCGTTATTTCTTCTTCAGCTTGGACAACTGACCCGCGGCGGTTGTGCCGTGATCCGGAGTCGGGACGAAGCGGACTTTATTCAGAATTTGATCCACTACATCGCGAGGGCCTACCGCATTCCGGATTACGGCATTTGGGAGCGCGGTGACAAAGCCAATCACGGTCTGCCCGAGCGCAATGCCAGCTCAATTGGCATGGCCAAAGCCGCTCTGGAAGCCCTGGATGGGCTCGATCTTTATGGCCCCCATGGAGATGGTTCTTGCCGCGTTCTGATTCCTCAAGGGGCGATCGTGCGTCTTCGCCGGGCCTTGGTGGGCTTGCTGCCTAGGGAATCCGCCAGCAAAGAAGCCGATAGCGCCTGCCTATCGGTGGTGGGCTATCCAGCATGGGCAGTGGAGGACTCCGACCTCGTGGAGCGAACCCTGCGGCGGATCCGACGGGAACTTGGGGGGCATTACGGCTACAAACGCTTTCTCAGAGACGGACATCAAACCGTCGTCGAGGATGCGAGCCGACTGCACTACGAACCCGAAGAGCTGTCTGAGTTCGAAGGAATCGAGTCGGAATGGCCGCTGTTTCTCGCCTTCGAACTCGTCACCGCCTGCTGCGAAGAGCGTTGGGATGACGCTCAAACCTGGCACACCAAACTGAAAAAGCTGGCCGTTCAGACCAACGGTGACGCGCTGTATCCCGAGCTTTATCTGGTGGAGGAGAGCTCCATCGAAGAGGAGCGTCGCAACCCCGGTAGCCAACGCCGTATCGCCAACACCAACCTTCCATTGATCTGGACCCAGAGCTTGGCCTGGCTCGGAGAAATGCTGCTGGAGCGACTGATCACCCCCGCTGATATCGATCCCTGCAACCGACGCACACCCACCGTTCTTGGAGCACCAGCGGTGCTTGTCGCCCTCGCCCCTGAGACAGGGGAGGTGCGGGAGGCGCTGATCAGCGCTGGCTGCCCCGTCGATCAAGAGGCAACAATTGCTGTTCATCCGTCCTCCGCACTCAAAGAACACCTGAAGTCCGCCGGCAGCAACACGCGTCTTGGCCTCAGCGGCCGGCCGAGCCACCGGGTTGAAACCGAGGAGACCGCTCGGTTTTACCGACACAACGGCCAACAACTGGTGTTCATCCCCACCGTCTTAGAAGACAGCAACAGCTATCTCGCAGATGACACACATCAGTTGCTCGACAGCGTGGTCGATGAACTGCATTTGCTGCAACGCCATTGGAGAGGGAGCGGACTACCTCTGCTTGTGATTCCCATCAACAGCGCCCTCTTCCAACAAGATCCCGAGATCTACCTCCAACTTTGTCGACAGCTCGAGAGCGGCTGCCTCGAGACCATCTCTGTGCAATTCGATTGCCTCAGCCGACTAGCAGCACAGGGGCAATGGGTCGATCTGCCCAACCATCAAGCCCCCTCTAGCGCAGCAAACACCACACCGGCCATCGTGCTCCGTGATGCCACGGACCTTCGCGACCTCACCGCAGAAGAAGAGCAAGAGCTGGATGACATCTCCATTGAGCAGCTCACAGAGCGTCTATGGAGCAGTTCCTTGTTGCATGAACAAGCGGAGGTGTTGGAACTGCTCCAACGCCGGCTGGGCTCACAAAAAGTTCAGCTCAATCTTGGGCAGCGCCCGATCGAGCTGCGGCTGCTCCTGGCGGAGGTGTATCAACACGGCCTGCGCTGCCAAGACTGGAATGTGGTGCGTCGTTGTGCAGGCGCCATGGGCATGGTTCACCCCCAGCTCGAAGATGCACTCACCGATTTGCTGGTTCGACAAAAGCAGGTGGTGGTTGGCCGCAATTACACAGGTCAGTCCCGTCTAAGCCAACCGCAAGACAGCACCACAATCGCCGAACGGATCGAGCGCACCAGCGGCATTGATGCCCGCGAGCGGATGCTGGAACAAGAACTCTTGCTCGCCCTAGACAGCATGGCCCGACGCGAGCCGACGCTGCTCGACGGCAGTCTCACCCTGCAGCTCGGTCAACTCCTGCTCCTGCTCACATCCGAACTCGCAGGGGAAGAAGACCTGAGTCAGGACGAAGCGTTTGAAACCCTGTGCTGCGAGCCTCCTCACAGGATCCGTAGCCGTCTTCGCGCCGTACTCACGGACGTAGACCATGCCAGAGCCGCTCTACAACGCAGGGAGCAACTGCATGTAAGCGGGCGCGTGCAATGGACCGTGCCCGACCCCCTGGAACGACGTCCCGGCGAGGGGGATTGGCTTCAACACAGAATTCGTTTGGGCTCACTGCAGAAAGTGCCTCGAGATTTCTATGCGGGGATCTGGTCCTTGTTGCAGCACTGCCGCGGACTGGTCATCGGAGACAAACTGGAACGTCGTAACAGACTTAACAGCCGTCTTGTCCTGGAAAAAACGGCAGGAGAACGTAATTTCGCCACCCTGGTGGACCATCTCTTAAGCCGAATCGAAGCCCCGGAGTACCGACAATTGTGTTGTGAATGTCTGTTGTCGCTCATGGCCTTTGTTGAGACCAACGGCGATGTGCGATTCGACGATGATTTAGCGCTCGATGTGGTGATTGGCCATGCGGTGCGGGTGGGCTGGCAATGCACGCACCCATCAATGGCTCCCGATCAATACGCGCTGCACAAAGCGCAAGCCTGGGGGCAGTTCTATCTGGCATCTCCAGGCGATTGTCGGCGCTGGCAGGTGATTGCCTTAAGGGAGCTTGCCGAGCAAAACGGTCTGGTGTGAGTCAGACCACCCGAAGCACGCGTTAAATCGGTGCAGTGAGCGGATGACCAGAGTCGGGGTGTTCCACAGCCTGTTCGATCAAATCAGCCAACTTGAGAGCCCTGGAGGCCTGGAGGCCATCCACCGCGGGGGTCTCACGCCCACGCACGCATTGAAGGAAATGCTCCAATTCGGCATATAAGGGTTCGATTGAGGTGGTGCTGACCTCCTCGATAAAGCCATCGTTTCGGTAGAGCAATTCGCCGTGATCGGCAGACACCCACTCATGGGCACGACGGTGAATATGCAGAGTGTGATTGAGAAAATCCGTTTCCACCAAGCTCGAGCGGCAATGAGCACTGAGGCTGCGGATCTTTCGATGGCTCATCTTGCTGGCGGTCAGGCTCGCCACAACGCCGTTCTCAAAGCCAAGCGTGGCGTTCACGTAATCGATGGGCCCCTCAGCGCTACGACCACCAGCAGCTGCCAAACGCACCACCGGGGCTTGGGCTAGCTCCAAGACCAAATCAATGTCATGAATCATCAGATCGAGCACCACCGACACATCGTTCGCCCGATCGGAGTGGGGACTGTGACGCCGACCTTCCAACACCACAACCTCTTCATTCGCCACCACCTTGATGAGTTCTCGGAAGGCGGGATTAAAACGTTCAATATGCCCCACCTGTAGAAGACGATGGGCCTCGTGGGCCGCATCAATCAGCGCAGTGGCTTCGTCTTGACTGGCGGCGATCGGTTTCTCGATCAGGACGTGAAGACCGGCATGAAGACACGCCAACCCCACCGGATGATGCAAGAGCGTTGGCACGGCAATGCAAACCGCTTCAACCTCAGACAACATCTCGCGGTAGTCCGCAAACCAGCGACAACCAAACTGTTCAGTGGCCATACGGCCGCGTTCAGGGTCCGGATCCGCCACACCAATGAGATCAGCATCACGGAGCAGGCTGAGCACCCGGGCGTGGTGCCAGCCCATGTTGCCGATGCCAATCACCCCGACCTTTACCGGAACGATGGGGTCGGCAGACATCGGCTAGCCAGAAAAGATGTGGGAAGACTATCGGCCTTCAGTCAGAAACATCGTCCAGGTTCGGCAGAATCAGTCGAACACGATCAATCCGCGGTCCTGCCATCACGGTGATCTCAAACTGCAGGCCCTGGAAACTCAAGGCTTCTCCGGGTGCAGGAATGTGCTGGAGCCGTTCCAACAGGAAGCCCGCCAAGGTGTGATGGTCATCGGCTTCAGGCAGATCTAAGTCGAGCTGACGATTCAACTCAAAGATCTCAAGTTCTCCGGCCACCAACCAGGACCCAGGTCGCCCCTCTTCGGCCTGTAACTCCGGTTCGTGGGTTTCATCCTGCAGGTCATCACCAACGATTTCTCCTGTGAGATCAGCCGCCGTCACCAGCCCCTCGGTCCCGCCATGCTCGTCCACCACCAAAAGCAAAGGCTGACCGCTGCGGATCATGGGAAGCAATTCGGCCAGTGTGCAGGTTTCCAAAACCCGAACCGCCGGCTGGAGATAGGGCTCCAACGGGGAATGGGCCTCCAGCTGTCCGCGGGCAATGGGTTCAGCCATCTGCCTTAAATCCAGCACCCCACGCACATCATCCAGGGATTCACCGATGACTGGAAAACGGGCGTGGCGCGTGTGGTGCACCGCTTCCATCAACTCGGCGAAGCAAACGCTTGCTGGCAACGTCACCATGCCGGAACGCGGCACCATGACTTCTCTGACCTGGGTATCCCTTAGGGCAAAGACCCCCTCAAGGATGTTGCGCTCGTCCGGGAACAACCCCGTGACGCGACCGGACTCAACCAACGTTTCGAGCTCACCTGCGGATAGCGCCGGCACCAAGACATCCCATTGGGGGGCCAGCCCTAGAAGCCGCATCAACAAACCAGCGAAGGCCTCGAGCAAATTCAGCAATGGCGCAAGACAACGCATCACCACCTCCAGCAACGGGGCGAGACGCAAGGCCGCTGCTTCCGGACGATTCAGCACCCACGCTTTCGGTAGGAGCCCCCCCAGGAATGTGGCCAGCACCACAATCCCCACAAACAGCGTTGCGTCGCGCCAGGCCACACCAAGGGACCCATCAGACCAAAGACGACTGCCCAAGCCCCGGCCCGCCCAGCCAAGCGACACCAAGGCCAAGGTGGCTCCAAGCTGAGACACCATGAGCGCCCTCCGCAACCTTCGTTGCAATCGCTGGATCGCCTGAGCACCTGAATGGCCTTCCTCAACGAGTAACTCGACCCGACTTGGCCGTAACCGCAGGAGTGAAATCTCCGCCGCAGCGAAGAATGCTGGCAATACCAACAAGACAGCAAGCAAGAAGAGCCGCATCAATTGACCTGAATGGGGGTCCCGAGGATCGAACTCGGCTAAGGCGAATTATGAGTTCGCTGCATTCACCAGATTGCTAGACCCCCCCTACAAAAGAGTTACCACAGGGGTGTGACCAAGGGAATCTCCTCCTGTGCCGGTGGATTCCCCTGCTCCATCGAAAGACTGGAGCCGAAGCCATTGGAGAGATCTCGGGTCCTCCAAACCAAAGGGGGGCTCTGCTCTTCGATCATCGCCTCAACGGTGTTCTCAATTGCGATGGCATCCCAACCAATCGTTTGATCAGGGAAACCGAAGCCCATCAACTGATTTCCACTGTCGCCAGCCACAGCAATCCCCAACATGTCGGTGATTTGGTGGGTCAGATCAACGCCTCGGCCAAAGGGAGCTGTCCAGGTATCAAAACGACGGTGAACCAATTCAGCGGAAGTTTCCGTCGTGGCACAGGTGGTGACTTCCACGGGAAAACCAAATCCATCGGAGGCATCCGGTGCTTCAAGGGTGGTCGTGCACACCACTGGACCGGCCACGGCAGGCGCAGCCATCTGAGAAAGAGTCACCTCCGAAACCGCCATGGCCATCA
>JBDQPG010000096.1:0-3133 GCA_040260695.1 Synechococcus sp. SFB_27S_18OctNov_coas_78
CGACGCGCCGGTAAACCAATTTTGGCGCCGTTGACTTCGGGCTCACTCACGGGCAATGGCGAATTGGTGGATCTCTAGAGCTAGCGCCTCGAGGTCCGGCCTCCAGAGAAATCGCTGCAACGGGAGCCGGCCGTCTCCATCCACAGGGATCCCCTCTGCGATCAAAAGCTGCCGCTGCATCCAATCGGACCCCTCTCGACTCAGGCTCATCGAAATCCGTCCCTTGACATTGACAACCCGCTGCCAAGGCACCTCAGAAGGCAAGCTCAGCCGGCGCAAAGCCCATCCCACCTGACGGGCGCAGCCCCAGGCCCCTAGCCAGTCAGCCACCTGGCCATAGGTGGCTAAGTGACCAGGCGGAATCAAGCTGACTGCATGCCAAACCCGCACATCAAAGCCCATATCCATTCCTAAATGACTCCATGCTCTTTAACGTCTCGCCATTCAGCGACTCGCGAGGAGCAACTTGATTCACACCTTGAAGCCAGTCAACAACCTATGGAGAGGGGGCTCTTACATCGCAATTGGATTGGGCATCACAACAGCCACAGCCCTTCCAAGCGCGCGGGCTGCATTCAATCCAAATGCCATTTCGACTGACGAAGCTGTTTCAGTCGTCTGGCCTGACAGCCACGAGCAAGTCACCAGCATCACTCAGTTTTCCGACGTTTACCCAACCGATTGGGCTTATCAGGCTCTTAGCAACCTGATCGAGCGCTACGGCTGTGTGGCTGGTTACCCCAACGGCACCTACCGCGGTAACAGGGCGATGACCCGCTATGAAGCGGCTGCTCTGTTGAACGCCTGTCTCGACCGCGTCACCGAAGTGACCGACGAGCTGAAGCGCTTGATGAAAGAGTTCGAAAAGGAACTCGCCATCCTCAAGGGCCGTGTTAACGGTTTGGAAGCTCGCGTTGGCGAACTGGAAGCGACTCAGTTCTCCACCACCACCAAGCTCAGTGGCACAGCCATCTGGTTGGCTGGTGCGACACGCGCCAAGGGTGATAACTACAACACCGGTGGTGAGAAGGGTGCCCGTGATGCCTTCAACTCTAAGTACGGAGCCTTCTCCTTCAGCTACGACCTGCGTCTTGGGCTGAAGACCTCCTTCAGCGGCAAAGACCTGCTGTACACGCGTCTGCGCGTCGGGAATATGGACAATGCGTTTTCAGGGAGCTCCTCAGTCTTGGGCTATTGGCCCGGCACCATTGATGCATGGGTCAGGACTAATAACACGGTCTTTATGGATCGTCTCTACTACAGGTTCCCCCTTGGCGATAGCTTCACGGTCCAGGTCGGTCCTCTGACCAGGAACACCGAGATGATGGGCTATAAGGCCAGCGCCTATGCCCAGGGCGGTAGCAAGATCCTTGATTTCTTTGGAGGTTCCTTGGGGACTCCCGGCGTCTGGAACAAGGAGACAGGCGGTGGTTTTGGTGTCTTCTACAGCAATAGGAAGCAAGTGGAGAAGGGCGATCCCTACTTCACGTTGGCTGCTAGTTACGTTGCTGATTACAATGATGCCAATGACAGCAACCCCAACAAGGGTGGCTTCATGACCGATAACTCCGAAGGCAACATCACCTCTCAGATTGCCTACGGCAATGAGCAGTGGGGCTTGGCCGCCGGTTATCGCTACGGCCAGTGTGGTGCCGCGTTCCGTACCGCTACTGTTTACGCCCTAAGCGACTCTTATGGCACCCCTTGTGCCGTCGGTGCCGCTGAAGAAAAGCGGCGCATCAATGCCGACAGCCACAGCTGGTCTGCACATGCCTTCTGGCGTCCTGAGGACTCCGGCTGGATGCCTTCCATCAGTGCTGGTGTCGGTACGTCGTACCTCAATCGCAACGACAACTGGGACGACAACACCAATAAGCGGGCCATGGCCAGCTGGATGGTGGGCCTGACCTGGAACGATGTCTTTCTGGAAGGCAATGCTCTGGGCTATGCCGTGGGTCAGCCCCAGTTCGTTTACGACGTCGAAGACGGCTTCGTGGCTGATGGCGGTTACGCCATGGAGCTCTGGTACAGCTTCCAGGTGACCGACAACATCCAGATCACCCCTGCTGTGTACTGGCTGAGCCGTCCCTTCGGTGACAACACCCAGAACGTCAACGGCGACTACAAGTCCCTGGGAGTTTTCGGTGGTTTAATTCAAACCACCTTCAAGTTCTGATTCGATAAACATCCGCTTCAGTTCAGGCGATTGACCAAAGCGCCCTTCGGGGCGCTTTTTTTGTCAACTCAAATAACAACTAAGGGCAACAAGATGGTCAATAATTCAATTCAATCGACAAGGCAGTCGTCATCGATAGATAGTCAATCGGTAAGAGGCCATGATTCAAAAGAAATGATGAATTTGACTGCTCAATAGCAAGGATATGGGAGCAAGAAGAGTGAAGTAGTTCATTCATTGATCAAGACATTATCGTTAGCGGATCAAGACCCACAAAACAAACAACAATTGAGAGGTTAAGCAAACCCTGAATAAAAATGGGCGGCTAAAGTAACTGAGCAGATCTTTTCACTCCCTAGTGAAATTCCTAGCGATGGCCAAATCAGCATGACCACAAACTTTTTTGACATTTCTGATAATCCTCGCGTATTGTTCTCGGAAGAAAACATCGCAACACAGGATTTACTGTGCAACGTACTCAACGATGAAGTCTTTATAACCACAGCTGCCAATGCTAAAAATGCTAGGGATTTATTAAAGTAAGAAGTTTACGAGCTAATTATTTTAGATCGAATATTAAAAGGACTGAACTGCTTCGATCTATGCAGAAATTTTAGGATGAAGAACATTCAATTCATCATTCTTATCATCAATGATGAGAATGTAGAGTCCGATTGCGTTTTAGGCCTTGAGGTGGGAGCCGACGACTATCTCGTTAAGCCATTCAGCAATCGGGGAGGAAGCTCTGCAACGGGCAGCAAGACGGCAGCAGGAATCAAACTGCCCACAAGGATGAGAAGTAGTCCCGCGATCGCGCCGCTCCAACTGGCAAGAGCCCGCACGGCTAAATAACAGCTGCCCCCATCCTGCTGTAGGAGAGGGTGATTGCCCAGGTGTCATGACCGTTTCCATCGGTGACCAAGTCCGACTGATCAGCCCGATGCCCTATCTCAAAAC
>JBDQPG010000100.1:0-2602 GCA_040260695.1 Synechococcus sp. SFB_27S_18OctNov_coas_78
ACGCCCTCGCCATTGGACGTCCACCTCCGCAGAGGGTTCTGTGAACGGGAAGTAACTGGCGCGAAAGCGCACCGGTAGGTCGCCAAAGAACGCCTTGAGGAACTGCATCACCGTTCCGCGCAGGTGGCTGAAATCCAAGCCTTCATCAATCGCCAGCACCTCCACCTGATGAAACACAGGCGAATGGGTGGCATCCACCGCATCCCGCCGATACACCCGGCCTGGAGCCACGATCCGCACCGGTGGTGGATTGGTTTCCAGGTGTCGGATCTGCACCGGCGAGGTGTGGGTGCGCAACAACAGGTTGTCTTGCAGATAAAACGTGTCCTGCATGTCTCGCGCAGGGTGCTCAGGCGGAATATTCAAGGCCGTGAAGTTGTGGTGATCCGTCTCCACCTCAGGACCTTCCTCCACCTGATACCCAAGGCCGCAGAACAGATCAACAATCTCCTCCGTGGTGGTGATCAACGGATGCCGGTGCCCCATCGGCACGCCCAGCGGAGCCGCCGTGACATCCAGGGTTTCCGCTGCAATTCTTGTGGCCATCGCAGCACTGTTCACCGCCTCAAGGCGCTCAGACAGCAGCTGCTGCACCAACGTTTTCAGCACATTGGCGCGCTGGCCCACCAACGGCCGTTCATCTCCCGGCAGCTTGCCCATCGCCCCGAGCACGGCTGACAGCCGCCCCTTCTTGCCCAACAGGCCCACCCGAAGCTGCTCGAGGGCAGCGGCATCGGCGGCCGCCTGGATTTCAACCGCCGCCTCCGCCTCGAGGGCATCGAGCTGATCAGTGAGCTGCTGCAGGGAGATCGTGGCGCTCAAGGCATTGGTTTCGCGGCAATGACTGTAGGCAGCCATCACGACTAGGTTCCAACCAACGCTTACCAACCCTTCGGATGGCTCCCCTGCGGATACTGATCAGCAACGACGACGGCGTATTTGCCGACGGCATCCGCACCCTGGCGGCAGCGGCCGCAACGGCCGGGCATGAGGTCACCGTGGTCTGTCCCGACCAGGAGCGATCCGCCACCGGCCACGGCCTCACCCTTCAAACCCCCATCCGTGCCGAACGCGCCGATGAACTGTTTGAGCCTGGAATCAAAGCCTGGGCCTGCAGCGGCACCCCAGCCGATTGCATGAAATTGGCCCTGTTTGAGCTGCTGCCTGAAAAGCCCGATCTGGTGCTTTCGGGGATCAACCACGGCCCCAACCTCGGCACCGATGTGTTTTGCTCCGGAACCGTGGCAGCAGCCATGGAGGGCACGCTGGAGGGCCTGCCGGCGATGGCCGTGAGCAGCGCCTGTTTTCAGTGGAGAGAATTCCAAGCCGCCGCCAACTTGGCCATCGAGGTGGCGGAAGCAGCCCTGGCCGATCGCTGGCCAGAGAATCTCTTGCTCAATCTCAACGTCCCCCCCTGCAAGCCAGAGGCCATGGGGAAACTGAGCTGGACCCGCCTGTCGATCCGCCGCTACGACGAACAGTTCAGCCCACGGGTCGACCCCCGCGGACGCACCTACTACTGGTTGGCCGGTGAAGCGGTCGAAGATTTCGAGTCGGGCGGTGATGGCCCCCGCGACTGGCCCACGGATGTGGCCCAAATTCAAGCCAATGCCCCATCGCTCACCCCCATCCAACCGGAGCTTTTCTGGCGTGGTGGACTTTCAACTCTTCCAAACATCAGCATGGATGGGCAACAGACGCGCTAATTGGAATGCAATAGGATTATTTTATGCACCTAATCCAGACAGACCACAGGGAGCCATAAGACAAAATAATTATATCTTTTGATATATGAATTTCTATCTAATCAACTAATAAAGCAGCATTTTTCTCTCAGTAGTAGCGGACATTCCATGCAGGATCTGAGACCTGACATTGCAACCTCTCCAAGCAACGACGGGCCACAAAAGAGTTGCTCATTTCAAATGTCCAGAAATTATCCAACTGCTTGCACTGAGCAGCTATCAAATCAGCCCTGCAGATCTTGAATCCTGCCTTTTGAGCAACATCAACAACCCGATCCAAATCTACATCCAAAGGAGTGTGTTGATCACCCCATTGCTCAATCGAGCAGCCCTCTAACTGCTTAAGAAGCTCAGGATCCTTTCGCGCCCTCGCAATAAAAGCTTCAACTGTAGATGCAATCATTGTCAAAATAAAAAATCAGGTCATCTGTAAAAACTAAAGAGCAGAAGCAAGCTGATCCGAAACCCAGACAACTTCTCCACCACTCCAAGCGATTCCAATATCACCGATCTGGTAATCATCTGGAACAATTCGATACTGAATAGTGGGGCCATTAGTTCCTAAAACAACCGGAGACTCTTGATAATTAACATTCGTACCGCTAACGAAGAGGTCAAATATCTCAATATTGCCGCCATCCGCAGAACGCCCTACAACAGCGTATTCGTTACCAAACCTCGTTGTGAAGGCAATTTCAAGAAGCTTACTTTCTCCTTCCAAATCAAAGAACTGAATCAACGGATCACCAAGACCATAGGCATCAGCAGGTTCACCTTTTAGATCATCAGGAGATTGATATTTAATACCTCCATTGTAAAAATAAATTTCCGGGGGGCTTGGGTCATTGAGACTAGTC
>JBDQPG010000056.1:0-14600 GCA_040260695.1 Synechococcus sp. SFB_27S_18OctNov_coas_78
ATCCCAATCCCGAGGCCGCCCGTGGGGGGCATCCCCACTTCAAGCGCATGGACGAAATCCTCGTCCAATCCTTGGGCTTCCAAATCACCTGCAGCCTTTCGCGCTTGCTGGGCCTCAAGCCGCTCCCGCTGATCCACAGGGTCAATCAACTCACTAAAGGCATTGGCCGTCTCCCGACCCACGATGAACAACTCAAAACGCTCCACAAGACCAGGTTTGCTGCGGTGTTTGCGGGCCAAAGGAGAAATCTCAATCGGGTAGTCGGTCACAAACGTGGGTTGGATCAAGTTGGCTTCCACCCGTTGCTCAAAGGCTTCATTCAGCAGTCGCCCCACACTGTCGGCGGCGGCAGGCACCTCCAGCCCGGCGGCCTCCATCGCTTCAGCCGCCTGCTCACGACTCGTAAACACTGCAAAGTTCAAGCCGGTGGCTTCCTCCACCAGCTCATGCATGGTGGCCCGACGCCATGGCGGCGTGAGGTCAATGTCTGTGCCCTGATATTGAATCTTTGTGCCCCCACAAACCCGCTGGCACACCTCGGCAATCATCGCCTCAGTGAGCTCCATCATTCCGATGTAATCGGTATAGGCCTGGTACACCTCCACCGAGGTGAACTCAGGGTTGTGGCGGGTGCTCATCCCCTCATTGCGAAAAATCCGACCGAGCTCATACACCCGCTCAAACCCACCCACCACAAGCCGTTTGAGGTGTAGCTCCGTCGCGATGCGGAGGTACAACGGGAGGTCGAGGGTGTTGTGATGCGTGATGAAGGGCCGCGCATCGGCGCCACCCGCCTCCGACTGCAGCACCGGCGTCTCAATCTCGAGGAACTCGCGCTCATCCAACCAACGACGAATACCACTCACCAGCAAGGCGCGACGGCGAAAGGTCTCGCGCGACTGGGGAGACACAATTAAATCGAGATAGCGCTGGCGGTAGCGCTTCTCCACATCCGCTAGGCCATGCCATTTGTCGGGCAATGGCTGAAGCGATTTGCTGAGCATGCGCCAATCGCGCACTTTCACCGACAACTCACCGCGATCCGTACGACGCAAGCTGCCGCTCACACCCAACCAATCCCCAGCATCCACAAGAGATGTGATCTGTTTAAACCATCCTTCCTGCTGGGCCTCGAGGCCCGCCTTCTCTAGGAAGAGTTGGATGGTTCCGGTTTCATCAGCGAGGGTAAAAAAGGCCAATTTCCCCATCACACGACGGGTCATCACCCGGCCGGCCACGGCCACGTTGACGTCACGCTCCTCACCGTTCGGCAAATCAGCATGGGTGCTTTGCAGCTCAGCCATTCGATGGCTGGGCTCGAAGGTGAGGGCGTAGGGACCCTGTCCCAACTCTTCCAAGGTGGATGCCTTCTCGAGGCGGGTATCGCGCAGCTCAGACAAAGCAGCAGGGGCAGTCGGGCGTATCTTGCCCGGCCGCCAGATTTCAAGCTCTTTGAAATCAGGCCGTGGCAGACACTTCGTTGACACGCTGCGACGAATAGCCGATGCCGCGCACCGTCAAAATGAGCTCTGGATTTCTTGGATCGGGCTCAAGCTTGCCGCGCAGGCGTGCGACGTATACATCAACGACCCGAAGATCGGCAGCACGTCGAGGGGGGTATCCCCATAACTGCTCAAGAATTTCGGCCCGCGGCACCACATGACCTGGATCGCGAAACAGCAATTCGAGAAGACTGAACTCGGTGTACGTGAGGTTGATGCGCTCACTACCGCGCGTGACCTGACGGCGATTGGTATCGACCACTAGCTCGCCGAGACGAAGCACGCCTTGGCCAGTGGGAAGTTCGCGGCTTTCAACAACCGCATTACCTCGGCCGACGCGACGCAAAATTGTCGCAATGCGGGCTTCGAGTTCTTTGGGGCTGAAAGGCTTGGGGAGGTAATCGTCGGCCCCCAGGTCGAGGCCAGCGACGCGCTCGGAAATCGCTTCGACAGCTGATAAGAAAATGATCGGAACGCAGGATTCAGCCCTTAAACGACGACAAACTGCAAAGCCGTCGAGCTTGGGCAGCATGACGTCGAGGACAATGAGATCCGGTGATTCGCTGTGGAATAACTCCAACGCCTGCTCACCGTCTTCGGCGCAAACCACGCGATAACCGGACAGCTGTAGACGCATGACCAAAACGCGGCGAACCGCTGCTTCGTCATCCACAACAAGGACAGTTGCTCTTGGTTGTGACGGCAAGTCGCCCGTCATCAGCACCATGCTTAACGAGTTGAAACTTTACCGGTCAGGGGATGAGAACAGGAGCGAAGGGCCTGTCCCACAGGTGGTTTACTGATTCTCTTAAGAATTGGAGCCAGTGCGGGGCCAGCGCGATTCCGCGTAACGGTCCCATTCCAGGGCCGCAGCCCCGAGTGCTGAAGCACTCTCCACTTGTCCGAGCATGGCTCGCTGCAACTGGGTGTACAGGATTTTCTGCAACCGCTTAATTCCTGGCAACGCCGGAACCAGGACTCGAGCCCGCTCCAAGGTGATGGCCGACAGCAACCGCGCTTGACGAATCTGATCCTGCTGAGGCGTACGGGGTTGCTCGTCCTGCAGCTGGGTCCTCACCATCGCCAAAGCCTCCAGCGACGATGGAAGAACCCGTGCTTCGGCGGCAAAACGCGCCTGGTTCTTGGCATCGGTCAAAAAGAGTGCCAACTCAAGGGCGAGGGCCTGCTTCGTGCTTTGGCGGGGCACCGCCAACGTCATCAACGCCACGTTGGCGGTGTCATCGGCGCCGGTGACCGGCGGATGAGACTCCGTCACCGCGGCGACCCCTGGGGCGTTCGTTTGGATGCTGCGCAAAAACTCCGCCCCTGTGGCCGCCATCGCCAGATCCCCACTCTGAAACAGTTCAATCGCCCGTCGTTGGCCCTGACTCACCACTTCCCGCGGCAACAATCCCTCCTGATACAGCTCAGTCCAAAACTGAAACGCCCGAAGACCAGCAGGGCTGTTGAACGCCGCTCGACGCTCCGAATCCAAGAGCGAAACCCCCATCTGCACGAAGGTTTCCAACATTTCGGCGGAATCATCCGGCACCGTTGTGATGAAGAGGCCGTAGCGACCCGTCCGCTCGCGAATCTGCCGGGCAAAGGCAGGAATCTCAGCCCAGCGCGTCGGCGGTGCCGCGATATCGGCCTGATCCAGCAGCTGTCGGTTCACCAAACTGAGCCGAACCGTGAGATACCAAGGCACAGCGATCTGCCCAGCCTCGGGGTCGCGACAGGCCTGCCACACCGATGGCAGGTAGCGCTCAGCCGCATCCGATGGCAGCAGAGGCGTTAAATCCCTGAGGCCTCCTTTGCTTGCCAGATTGGCGGCAAAGGGAGGGTTCAGATTCACCAAATCGGGAGCTGTGCGGGCATAGACAGCCGCCAACAATTTGCGCTCCACCGAACCCCAGGGCAGATCCGTCCAGCGCACCGGATCCTCGGGATGCGCCGTTATCCAAGCCGCCATTAAATCGGCGAAGTAGCGGTTGAACTTGGGCGCGAGCTGCAACGTCCACAAATTCAGTTCTGGGCCAGGGCTCCGCCGCCCACACGCCGCCAAGCCAGCCGTTGCAGCAGACAGCAACAACTGTCGACGCGTCAACTGCAACGTCATGACGGCAGTCTCCGACGCCAAAGCAACAACTGCAGAGACACCAACATTGGCGCCAACAGGCCCGTGATCAGAGCCTGAGACCACAGGGTCTGCCAGCCCCATCCCTGAGTGAATGCATCCAGAGTTCCCCCTTCACGGATCAACACTTGCAACCAAACACTGAGCCCCAATCCCACCGAGCCAATCCAGGCCAATAGGCCCAAATTGAGGCTGCGTTGGATCTGGCTCCCCCGACGACCCAACCGGCCCCACCACCAGCCCAAAGCCAACAACGCTGGCACTTGCGTCGCTCCGCCGAGGCTGAGCCCATCCAGGGTTAAACCCAATGCGACCCCAGCCAATGCCCCCGAGACGGGACCATCGCTGAGCGACCAAGGCAACAACCAAAGCAACACCCAAGCTGGGGCCACACCATTGATGCCGAGCCAGCCAGGCGAGCCCATCACAAACAAAGGCACCAGCAAGGCCGAGGCCACACAAATCGGTTGTCGATGCAGTCGGGCCATGCTCAACGGGTGCGCACCTGAACCCAATCGATCGCCTCGGGCGCCGCGATCAATTGAACAATCGCAGTCGGCGCCGGCACCGCCCGTTCATCCACCGACTGAATTACCCCCACCGACAGATTCGGAGGCAGCAAGGTGCTCGCCGGAGAGGTGGTGACCAGATCGCCAGGCTGGACATTGGGATCTTTATCGATGAACCGCAGGATCAGGCGACTGCTGCCGCTCCCCACCAACAAACCATGGCTGCGGGAGCGCGGAAGCCATACCCCGATCTCATGTCCTGGCGCTGTGAGCAACCGCACCCGAGCCGTGGCCGGCGTCACGCTGGAAATCCGACCGACCAACCCGCCTGGGCCGAGCACAGCATCCCCCGCTTGAAATCCCTGAAGCGCACCTTTACCCAGCTCGAGCTGCTGCCACCAACCCCGGGGCGACCGCGAAATCACAGGCGCAGCCACTTCACCCTTGCGGGCGCCATTGCGCTGAAGCTCCAACAACTCGCGCAAGCGGAGGTTGTCTTGTTCCAGCAGCTGCAACCGGGACTGATCCTCAACATCCCTGGCGGACATGATCCATTCTCGCTGGGCCGAGCCAGGCCAGAAGGGACGGGTGATCAGGGCGTAGGCATCGGCGAACCCCGCTCCTTTGCTGAAGCGCACCAACAACAACCCTGCCACCAACAGCAACCAAGGGCTGAGTTGCCCCAACCCGCGCCAACGGCTCTTGCCGGGCCGGAGCGATGGGGCCATGGCGTCAGACGCTGGCCGTGGACCGGACAAATTCCGGAGTATCAACCACCCGTTGTAGGCGTTTCCAATCTTCCAGAACCTGCCCGCATCCGTTCACCACACACAAAAGCGGGTCTTCGGCGATGTGAACAAAGATGCCGGTCTCATGGCTGATCAAATCGCTGATGCCGCGCACGAGCGCACCGCCACCGGCCAACATGATGCCGCGATCCACAATGTCTGCCGCCAATTCCGGCGGAGTGCGTTCGAGGGTGCACTTGACCGCCTCAACAATCACGTTGAGAGGCTCGGCGATCGCTTCACGTAAATCGCCGGCCTTGAGATTGATCGTTCGCGGCAGTCCAGACAGCAAGTGCAAACCACGCACATCCATGGACTGTTGATCGAACTCATCGTCGGGGAATGCAGAACCAATGCGGATCTTGATGTCTTCCGCCGTGCGTTCACCCACCACCATGTTGTGGACCTTTTTGAGATAGACGCCAATCGCATCACTGATCTCGTCTCCAGCCACTCGGACCGATTCACTCAGCACTGTTCCACCAAGACTGAGCACAGCCACTTCCGTGGTGCCACCGCCGATATCAACGATCATCGTGCCCACGGGTTCGGTGACAGGAAGGCCCGCTCCAATGGCGGCCGCCACCGGCTCATCAATCAAATGCACCTCCCGTGCTCCTGCCATCCCGGCCTCGCGCACAGCACGACGCTCGACACCGGTGACGCCACTCGGAATTCCCACGACCAAGCGAGGCGCCAAGATGCCGCGGCCTTCATTGCCTTTGGCGATAAAGGTTTTGAGCATTTGCTCGGCTGCATCGAAATCAGCGATGACGCCGTCTCGCAGTGGGCGAACCGCCCGAATGTTGCCAGGGGTGCGACCCAACATCAATTTGGCTTCATCACCCACCGCCAGGGTGGTTCCACGCTCCAAATCAAGTGCAACCACCGAGGGCTCCTGCAACACGATTCCCCGCCCCGAAACGTAGATGAGGGTGTTGGCAGTGCCGAGGTCGATGCCGATATCACGTGACAGCTGAAAGCGACGAAACAGCACAGACACCGGGGCCAAGACCAACGGATCATAAGAGCGAATTCCCGGGTTGCCTGTTACAACCGGAAGCTCGGGTGGAACTCCTTAGAAGCAGCCATTTCATCTGTGGCGCATCATGACAACCATCATCAGGAGATGATTTTTCAATGGGCGTAAATTCCGTCACCCTCGTTGGCCGTGCAGGCCGTGACCCCGAAGTTCGCTACTTCGAATCCGGCAGCATGGTGGCCAATCTCACCATGGCCGTGAACCGTCGCAGCCGCGACGATGAACCCGATTGGTTCAATCTGGAAATCTGGGGCAAGCAAGCCCAAGTAGCCGCCGACTACGTGAAGAAAGGCGCGTTGCTGGGGATCATCGGCAGCTTCAAACTCGATCGCTGGACCGACCGCAATAGCGGCGAAGAGCGCAGCAAACCGGTAATTCGTGTGGACCGGCTCGAGCTTCTGGGCTCAAAACGCGACAACCAAGAGTCGGGCGGCAACTTTGGCGGGCAGGCCTCCGACGAAGACATTCCCTTCTAAGGCCGACTCGGTCTCAATCGGGTGAATGACGGCGGCGCCAAATGCGTAAACCAAGCCAAATGGCGCCTGCCAACACTGCGATCACGAGGATCACCTTGACGGCCTTCGACACAGGGTCGATCCACAGCTCAACATTGCTGTAACCCTCTCCCATCACCATGCCGGCCACCGTGAGAAGGGCCGTCCAAATCAAACTTCCCGCCGTTGTCCAAAGCAAGAACGGAGTGATGGGCATCATTTCGATGCCGGCAGGCACAGAAATCAACGTGCGGATCCCAGGGACAAGCCGTCCCCAAAACACCAGAGCCGTGCCGTAACGGCTAAACCACTTTCGACTGCGGCCGAGTTCCTCAGGACGAATACCAATCCAGCGGCCGTAGCGACTCAGCCATACCTCGATGCGTTCTTCGTTGATTAATCGGCCAATGCCATACCAAGGCAGGGCCCCCAGCACCGTGCCAAGCAGGCCCGCGAGAACCACCGGCAACAACTGCAGCTGACCCTGCTGCACATAGAACCCCCCCAGAGGCATGATCAGCTCTGAGGGGATCGGCGGGAACAGGTTTTCCAAAAACATCGCCGCAAAAATTGCGGTGTACCCCAGCCACTGATTGGCCTCAACGGCCTGGCCGATGAGCTCGGGCAACTGGGTGATGAGATCAGAGAGTCCCATGGCACTTACGCGTGACCGCGCAAGTCTTCCATGGGGCTGAACAAAATCAATAGCGGTAATGGTCGGGCTTGTAGGGACCCTCTACCGGCACGTTGATGTAATCGGCCTGATCTTTGCTGAGTTCAGTGAGGTTGGCGCCGAGCTTTTCCAAGTGGAGACGAGCCACCATCTCATCAAGGTGCTTGGGCAAGACATACACCTCTTTGCCGTACTCCTTGCCTTTCGTGAACAGTTCGATCTGCGCCAACACTTGGTTGGTGAAGGAGTTGCTCATCACAAAGCTGGGGTGGCCTGTGGCACAACCCAGATTCACCAAACGGCCTTCAGCCAAAAGGATGATTTTGTTGCCACTGGGCAGAGTGATGTGATCCACCTGGGGCTTGATGTTGTCCCATGGGTAGTCCTTCAAGGACGCCACATCGATCTCATTATCAAAGTGGCCGATGTTGCACACAATGGCCTCATCCTTCATCTTCACGAGATGCTCGTTGCGGATCACCTGGTAATTACCAGTGGCCGTCACGAAAATGTCCATCTGATCGACCACATCCTCCAAACGGACAACGCGGTACCCCTCCATCGCCGCCTGCAGCGCGCAGATGGGATCCACCTCTGCGATACAAACGGTGGCACCAAGACCACGCAGGGACTGGGCAGAACCCTTGCCCACATCGCCGTAGCCAACGACGAGGGCCTGCTTACCGGCCACCATCACATCCGTGGCGCGTTTAATGCTGTCGACCAACGACTCACGGCAGCCGTAGAGATTGTCGAACTTGCTTTTGGTGACTGAATCGTTGACGTTGATTGCAGGGAAGGGCAACTCACCGCTCTTCTGCATCTTGTAGAGCCTTGCCACCCCTGTCGTGGTTTCTTCCGTCACCCCTTGAATCGCAGCTTTCGTACGGCTGTAAAAGGTGGAGTCTTCAGCAAGCTTCTTTTTGATCGCAGCAAACAGGAAGGTCTCTTCCTCGTTGGAGGGGTTATCGAGAACGGTGATGTCCTGCTCGGCCTTGGTCCCCAGAATCACAAGACCCGTGGCATCGCCACCGTCGTCGAGAATCATGTTGGGAGCGCCGCCATCGCTCCACTCGAGAATGCGATGGGTGTAAGCCCAATACTCCTCAAGGGTTTCACCCTTAACAGCAAAGACAGGCGTACCACCGGCTGCAATCGCCGCAGCGGCATGATCCTGGGTGGAAAAAATATTGCAAGAAGCCCAGCGCACGTCGGCACCTAGCTCCTCCAAGGTTTCGATCAAAACGGCAGTTTGGATCGTCATGTGGAGAGAACCGGCAATCCGAGCACCCTTCAGGGGCTTGTCCTTGCCGTACTTCGCTCGCAACGCCATCAAACCGGGCATTTCGGTTTCAGCGATATCAAGCTCCTTGCGACCAAAATCGGCAAGGTTGATATCGGCAATCACGCAATCAGTACCGAGCTTCAGCTCGGTCGCGGCTGTGGGCGCTGCCACCATGGTTTTCTAGCTCCGTAGGGAGAATGTGAACTGGAATCTCTGCAGAGGCTCCGAGGCTTCGGGCTCGCGATGGGGTCAACTTACAGATGGGACCATCCATCTGTCTGATCTCGAGGCCACCCAATCCTTCGGAACGGCACTGGCCCAGCAGCTTCCTGCCGGAGCAATTCTTCTACTTAAAGGACCGCTAGGGGCAGGCAAAACCTCACTGGTGCAGGGGATCGCCTTAGCACTGGGCATCGGCGAACCGATCACCAGCCCCACCTTCGCCTTAGCGCAGCACTACACGGACGGGAATCCGCCCCTCATCCATCTCGATCTCTACCGCCTGGAACAACCCAATGCAGCGGACGATCTCTTTCTGCAGGAAGACGAAGAAGCCAAAGCCATCGGTGCGTTGCTGGCCGTGGAATGGCCGGAACGACTCAGCTTGGAACTACCGGAGGCTTGGCAGTTAGAGCTTTCCCACACCAACGATGGGGCTCGGAGTGCTCAGCTCACGCCCCCCCAAAACGCATCGACTTGAGCCGGGGTGGGCTGGGGATCAATGCCCCCCGCACCAGCACAGACCAAAGCACCGCAAGCCGCCGCAAAACGCAGCCGTTCCGCCACCGGAGCCAACCAACGGTGTAGGAGCCCGGCGGTGAAGGCATCGCCTGCGCCCGTGGTATCGACCACTTGTGGCGGGGATAACGCTGGTTGGGTCCCGCTTTCACCTCCAATGCACCAGCGCACAGGGGCAGCCCCATCCGTCACCACCACATCCGGCCGCTGGGGCAATCCAGATGAGATCACATGGGGATCATCTTCAGCAAAAAACCAAAGGGCCTCTTCCCGCGCCAACTTGATCAGCGCCGCCTGCTCCAGCAACGGACGAATCGCGGCGAGCGCCTCCGGACTCGGACCAGCGGCAGGATCCGCTGCGGCATCCCAAAACGTGGGTCGCCAATTCACATCCAGCGCCAAACCAATGCCATGGGATCGCGCTTGGACCACGGCTTCCAGCAAGGCCTGCCTGGACGGGGAAGACGCCAAGGGGATCGTGCCCACCAAGAGCCAACGGGCGGCAGACGTCAGAGCAACCGGTTGAAGCGCCTGATCGGCAAACCCATCCCCTTGATCACCGGCAAAACCCTGGAATTGGCGCTCCCCATCGCGAGATCGCCGCACCAGCACGATCCGCGTAGGACGCGATCGGTCCACCTGAAGATTGGAAGTGTTAACGCCCCGCTGAACAAACAGACGCTGAAACTCGCCACCGATCGCATCGCCACCGACACGACCGACAAAGGAGACCGCTGTGCCGAGACGCGCCAAACCACACGCCACATTCGCGGGCGCTCCACCCAACCGGTCATCCACAGGTTGACCACACGCCGGATCACCTCCGAGGGGACCAAGGCGATCGATCAAGGCCTCTCCCAAACAGATCACCGCATTGGGATCGGCCATCAGCTGCCTTCGCCAGGTTCTTCAAGCTGACTGGTCTTGTTCAATCTGCCAAGCAACGCCGCAATGATGCGGGCATTCGCAGCGGGGAAGGGATAGTCCTTCAGTTGCTCCGGTCGAACCCACCGCACCTGCTGGCTGGCGTTGGGTTTCGGATCTCCCGAATTCCAACGGCAGAGATGCACAACGAACTGGAGTTTCTTGTGGCTGTAGGCATGGTCGACCGTAATCAGGGCTTCCCCCACTGAAACCACGATCCCCAATTCCTCCATTAGCTCCCGAGCGATACAGGCCTCAATCGCCTCCCCCGGCTCTTGTTTGCCTCCGGGGAATTCCCACATCCCTCCGAGAAGACCCTCCTCAAGGCGTTGGTCGATCAAGACCTCACCCGCCGCATTGATCACGACCCCAATGCCAATCACCTGATGGGGAAGGGGTTTGCGCTCTTCGACCACGGGCCAGCCACTGGAATCGCCAGAAGCGTAGGCAGCGCAAGACTCTCGCCAAGGGCAATGGTCGCAATCTGGACGGCGCGGCGTACACACCGTCGCCCCTAGATCCATGAGCGCCTGGTTGACATCACGGGGGCGCACTGGATCCAGCAGCGCCTCACTCCAGCGCCAGAACAAGTGCTGATCGCGAGACGGCGGACGTTCATGGGCATGGAGACGTGCCAACACCCGCTTGACGTTTCCATCCAAAATCGGCGCTGGCGCATTCAAGGCACTGGACAAAATCCCGCCAGCGGTGGTGCGACCAATCCCCGGCAACGCCATCCAGCCATCGAGATCCCTTGGCCAGGGCTGTTCAACCAACAGCTGGGCTGCTTCATGAAGTCGACGCGCTCTGGCGTAATAGCCAAGGCCTTGCCATTGCAAGCGCACCTGCTCCAACGACGACCTGGCCAACGCTTGCACTGTGGGAAACGTCGCCATCCAGCGCTGCCAATAGGGCAACATCACCGATAACTGGGTCTGCTGCAGCATCACCTCAGCCATCCAAATGCCGTAGGGATCAAGTTCTTGCTCCGGTTGAGGCCAAAGGAGCTCTGATGTGAACATCCATGGTTTCAGGGACGGCTCACGACGCCCGTGAACCACCCACCAGGACAACAACGAACGAGCTTCGGCAGCCGCAGAGTGCGCAAATAATTCAGACATCCCACCAGTGTGAACAAAGCCCAACACCGGCGTTGCCGACGCGAAAGGCTGAGATGCCATGCAGACACATCCAACCTCAAAAAATGTGCACCAAAAGAATCACATGCTTGGAGAATTTCAATCAACTTGACCTGCTGACCAACAGTTCATTGCCACACTGTCCAGTAGGTCAACCACATCAAAATCAGCATGGTCCGATTCGAACGCATTCCCTAAATAGACGAAAAAAGAGCATATAAGCACGATTAAATACGGCTAAATATCCTTTTCAACGCCATGACAAAGCAATGGGATGTTGTTGTGATCGGTGGCGGGTTGGCAGGCATCACAGCGGCACGTGATCTACAACAACGCGGCCTCCATACCTTGGTGATTGAAGCCAATGATCGTCTTGGCGGACGGACCTACACCATCGAAGAAGAAGGCTGCACAGTGGAACTTGGTGGAACATGGATTCACTGGACCCAACCATTCATCTGGGCAGAAAAGGAACGCTACGGGCTGGATATCGAAGAGACACCTGGTTGTGTTGCTGAATACATTGCCATTCATCGTGGTGATCGAATCGAAGCCTTAGGTGAAGATGAAATCACGGAATTCATGGCCGGATTCGATCTGTTCTTCTCAGAAGCAATCAAAGTGTGGGAACGGCCCTACGACGCCCATTACACCTGGGGGGCCATTCGCGAGCGCGACTCGATTTCGGTAGCTGATCGAATGGCGTCGCTCAACCTGACAGCTCTGCAGCAAGCCGCGATCGGAGGGTTCCTCGAAATTCTCTCCATGTCTGCACCCGGCTCAGCATCGTATGTGGAAATGATGCGTTGCTACGCCTTGTCCGGATGGAACACAACGGTCTTCAAAGACACAGCTGCACGCTACAAATTCACTCAAGGAACACACGCTTTGGTGAATGCCATCGTGAGCGATGGTGGATTTGACGTCATCACAAATACACCGGTCACAACGATCAATCAGGGGCTCGATGGCATCACGGTTCAAACCGCCAACGGAGACCAACATCACGGACGGATCGGCGTCGTGACGTTACCGATGAATGTGATGAACAGCGTTGAATTCAATCCACCACTGTCGTCGATCAAGCAAGAAGCGGCGGAGCTGAAACATGCCGGAGGAGGATCAAAAGTATTTTTCGTCGTCAAGGGCGATCCAGGCTCTTTCATGACCTTGGCGCGCAGTGCCGATTCAGCCCTCATCGGCAGCTTCACGTATCACCGTGGTGAGCATCAATCCTTGCTTGCCGGCTTCAGTTTGGACATTGACGCGCTGGACAAAACTGTCGAGGAGTGGCAATCCATCTTTGATGAGTATCGGCCGGGCTTGCAAATCCTGAGAACCTTTGGACATCCCTGGGGCACCGACCCTTTATCTCAAGGGAGCTGGTGCAGCTACCGCCCGGGCACCGTGACCCGCTTCGCGGAAGGCCTCCCCCAGACAGAAGGCCATTTGTTCTTTGCCTCGGGAGATCATGGCGATAGCTGGAGAGGCTTCATGGAAGGGGCGATTGCCAGTGGATCACAAACGGCGATGGCCGTTCTGAACTCACGACGACACAGCTAACCCTTCCTAATTGCTCAGATCAGCTGAGCCAACTGAGTCTTGGTGTGTTCGAATTCCGCAGAACTTGGCGGCGTTCGAGTTGTGTGAGTGTGCATCACGATGGAGCGTTAAAACGATCCAACAAAATCCGTTCTATCGTGACGGACTAAGAAATATCGCCACATCTTGATTCCAGCCCCTTGAGCACAGCAGAGACCTGATTCAGATTTACAGCTCCGATTCAACATCCAGGGCCGACGCGCTCCCCGATCAGCAGCTGTGGATGATGCACCGAAGTCTCCACCAGCTGACTCCCCAAGACGCTTCTCGGCTCGTGAAACGCCAGAGCGACGATTTTTATCTTTCGATCTACCAGTGATGACGCCCCCTTCATACCAGGACTTCAGCCTGAAGCCCTTCAGCAAACGGAGCAATGCAAAGGCCCTGCTTCAAATCGGCAACACGCTGATTCCCTATGGACTGTTGTGGTGGCTCATGCTTCAAGCCGCAGCGGTGTCCCTTTGGCTCACGCCACCTTTTCTGATCGTTCTCAGCTTGTTCTCGCTGAGAAGTTTTTCGTTAATGCACGATTGCGGTCATGGATCGCTGTTCGAAACAGCAAGGCTGAATCGGGTCTTCGGGTTCCTTCTGGGCGTCGTTAACGCGATTCCGCAGCTCTCCTGGTCGATTGACCACGCTTATCACCACAAAACCAACGGCGACTGGGAACGCTATCGAGGGGTGGCTGATTTCCTCAGCCTGGACGAATTTCAAAACCTAAGCCGCAAAGAACAGAGGATTTACACCACGACCCACCACCCACTGATGGCGATTCCGGGTGGTTTTTATTACCTAGCGATCAAACCCAGACTCGATCTTTTGGTGGGGCTGATCAGCCCAAAAAATCGGATGTGGGGATCACGGGAAGAATTGCATGATCTTGTCTTGAGCAACGTATTCAGCCTGATTGCCGTGATTGGTCTCGGATGGTGGATTGGGTTCGGATTGTTCTTGAGCCTGTACAGCGTTGTTCTTTGTTTAACTGCCAGCAGTCTCATTTATGTGTTTTATGTGCAGCATATTTTCGAAAACAGCTATGCCAATCCGAGCCAAGGCTGGAGTCCAATTCGAGGAGCCCTAGAAGGTTCGAGCCTGCTCGTCCTCCCACCGCTATTGCAGTGGTTTACGGCCAACATTGGCTTCCACAACATTCATCACCTCTCTGAACGGATTCCGAACTACAACTTGGAAGCCTGCCATCAGAGGAATCAACACCTCTTGCAAAATGTGCCCACACTGACACTTGGAACCATGCTGCAATGTTCAAAATTTCTCTTGTGGGATCCCGCGAAGGCGAGCCTTGCAGAAATCCCCTCACAGAATCAACTCAGCACCATCTAATTAAGCAACGATTAATTTTAAATCTACCTCTACGTCTTCGACGTTTTTACAGCAAACTCTAATAAAATTGATATTAAAAAATTTTTTAAATAGTTGGGCCACTCAATTTCTCAATTAAATAAATTTATTTTAAAGCCAATATCCTAGTTGATTCTTTTTGTTGATTGGCGAACGAGAGTCAATTTCAATGTCTTTGCACAGAAGACAGTCTTGTCTTGAGCTCCTACGGTCAGTTGATTCGTTGCGTCCACCCAGTTGTCATGGCCACGCTGCAAATGATCTCCGGTCGACTGCTGATCGGGGCTGGTTTGCTGCTGAGCATGGGTGGTTGTGGTTCCCACGCGGCTAAGCACAAAACCTTCCTCTCCATTCAAACCACCTTCATCAAAGAGGAAGCCTTCTCCCCCGTCATCGAAGCGATCAGCC
>JBDQPG010000015.1:0-41861 GCA_040260695.1 Synechococcus sp. SFB_27S_18OctNov_coas_78
AGAAAAGAACGAGAGCAGGAACGACCAACAGCAAAAGCACGCAAAATTTGAATTCATAATCAATACTGGACGCAATCAACAAACATACATTAAACCTATGATGTTCAGAATATATTTTAAAGAATGCCTGGGCATCACCAATGATGACCATTCAGCTGAATAGCACAATCTATGTCCAGCCATCCAATAACTACCTTAGAACAGGCATGGGCATTATCAACGATTAATTTAATATTTATGATGACAATTTAGATGCTTTGGTGGTCATCAATTCAGCCAAAAATGGGAGGAATCGGAGGGAAACTTTCCAGACTGATCCCGACTACATTAGATATGATTCATCAGACAACATCATTCGCCGATGCAGGGAGCATTTGAGCTGGGGCTCGTTGCGGTTCTTTTTTTGGGCCTTCAAGCATGGTGGCTCAGCAAGGTCTTTTTGAATCGCCCACGGCAGCCAAAACGGATGGGAAAGCCCATGCGAGCGAATTCTCTGCAAAACGACCGAAATGCCTTGGAGAAGATCTTTAAATCTTGAAAGCAGCCAAGGCACTGAACTAGACGAGTGCCCATCCCAATGCGCTGTTTAAAACGAGACCGAGGCCTTGGTTGCAAACCACGTGACGAGGCCTGCGATCGCCATCGTGCAACCCAACAGAGGAATGGTGAGCGAAAGCTTCATGGGGAGACCAGAGGGTTTCGCAGTATGGGGGTTATTTGATCTGTGGATGAAAAGGCTTCATGCCTCTTATCGCGCTCAATCCTGACCGGTCCCAACTGAAGGACCAACGAGCAACACCTCAGCACAGGATTGATCCATGCATGACGCTTCATATTCATGGATCGACGTAATCGCTCTAAAAAGACAGGCTTCGGGCATGTCTCAACAGATTGAATCATATCCAGCACAAACGTCCCGGTGGATATTGGCAGATTCCCGAATCATGGACACCATTACTTTGACTGCGAATGGTGAATTTCATACCACCGGTGTTCATGACGCCGTTAACAAAAATCTAACTCCGTTATCAGCTGCAGCGATTGCATTCAAGAATGTCACTGGATGAATGCGAGGCGTCAGACTCTCGCCTTGTAAGCACACCATCACCAAGGAGCATCAGAGCCCCATCACTCGTTCGGAGGTCATTCGGAATCTGATCCTGAAGAGATTTCTGAACAAGAGACCTTCATCATGGGTGATCTGTCCCTAAAAGGGGGTCGCAAGGATCTAAACAAAATAGGAGAGTCATGACCGTCTGGTGACTGATCATGATTCGCATCGCATTCCTCAGTATTTGGTCCCTATCGACAGCGATCGGTTTTGCAGGATCTTTGCCACCAAAGGATCGTCGACGAACTCATTTTTCACTCGAACGCAAGGTCAAGATTCTCGTCGATAGCCACACCGTATGTCGTCTCAAGCCGTTTTAACCAAGGAAAATCTGTTTTGACACTGATTCGACAGTTTTGCAGGCTGCAAGCTTCCCGAATATCTGCAAGGTCGGTCGGTCAACCCATCCATCTCATCAACGCCCTGACGGTCCAGAGTCAGTGACAGCACCCAACAGAGAAGAGATGAGCCAGCTGGACAGTTGGTCGTGGTTTTGTTCAGATTCCTAAGTGCTAGCCAAGTTGGTAAAACAAAAATCCGCCATTATTGACAGGGCATGACATGAAGTTTTGAGGAAAAATAAATCACTGAATACTTTTATATTGGAATTTTGTATTGCTTTCCTCCGTGTCTAGACATTAGACGTCCGGGCAAGTGATCAACATTGTCCGAACCAGAAATCACCAGCGTTGGCCTTTATACAGGTGAGGATGAAATTCTTCACTGACCATTAACAATCACGATCAACCATCACATAGGACTTGCATTAGGTGTCACAAAAGAAGGACACGGCAACGTCTAATGGAGAGTCCACTGCATCAATGAGACTTGATGATTGCTTCGCCGGAATTCAAGTTCCTCTTCGATTGATGCCATTGTTTTAGTAACTGCGAGCTGCAAAACCTCAGAGCCGCTTAGCGCCAGAAACAGGCAATAAAAAACCCAGTCAAAGACTGGGAAATACTGAGTGGAGCCAAGCGGATTCGAACCGCTGACCCCCTGCATGCCATGCAGGTGCTCTACCAGCTGAGCTATGGCCCCAAAAACGATGGAATTGCCCTCGAGCAATTCGTCGTCGGTGAGACTTTACACCGTTGAGTTCCTAGACCTGGCGCCAGACGGCGACGAGCTTTCCCTGGACCTGCACTTGATCTGCGGGCAGCTCGATCGGTGAATAAGCCGGGTTCGCGGCCTCCAGCACGACCGTGGGGCCTTGGCGATGAAAATGCTTGAGCGTGGTGCCGCTGCCAGCCACCAACGCACTCACCACCGTGCCATCCCTAAGCCGTTGAGGATCAACCACAGGCTCCATCAACACCACATCGCCATCGGCGATATGGGCATCCACCATGGAATCGCCGTTCACGGTGAGGGCGAACAAGCCCCGTGTTTCCAAAACGGGTGCCAGGTCTAAGTGATCTTGCACATCATCAAAGGTGTCGACCAAACCACCGGCCGCCACCGCACCTAGAACGGGAATACCAACGGATGCCACGACATCCCCGAGCAACTGCAGGGTTCGAGCTTGGCCTTCTTGCCATGTGATCCAACCTTTCTGCTGGAGATGACGCAAACGACTCTGCACCGGAGCTGGAGAACGCAAGCCCATGGCTTGCATCATCTGACGAATCGAAGGGCTATGGCGATGGGTGCCGATGTAATCGGCGAGCCAGTCGTACAACTCCTGTTGTGCGGAGGTCAGAGCCTCCTGGGGGTTGGCGGCCACCAGCAATCAATCATTGAACAATACATTTGTACCCCCAATCAGAGCTTGCCGCAAGGGGGATGGGCAATCTCACCCAATCACAAGCCACCCATCAGTGCTGCCAGCAGCGCTTGCTGGGCATGAAGTCGGTTTTCGGCCTGGTCAAAAATCCGACTGGATGCACCCTCCATCACATCGGGTGTGATCTCTTCACCGCGGTGGGCAGGCAGGCAATGCAGTGCAATCGCACCCTTCGCGGCTTGATCCATCAAGGCCTGGTCCACACAGAACGACGCGAAAGCAGCTTCCCGTTCAGCTTGCTCGTCTTCCTGGCCCATCGACGCCCAGACATCGGTGTACACCGCTTGGGCACCCGCAACCGCCTGAACAGGGTCTGTGTAGACGTCGATGGATGCCCCGTGTTGTGCCAACGCTCTTGCCTGCTCCAACACCCCAGGCAAAGGCTCGAACCCATCCGGGCAACCAATCCGGACGTTCACCCCGAGCAAGGCTCCACAGAGCATCAGGGAGTGGGCAACATTGTTGCCATCGCCGATGTAAGCCAGGGTTTGTCCAGGTAAATCTCCATTCTCTTCCCACATCGTGAGGAAGTCGGCCAGGGCTTGGCAGGGATGTTCGAGGTCGGTGAGAGCATTGACCACCGGAACGGATGCCCAGTGGGCGTAATCGACCAGTTCCTGCTGAGCAAAGGTGCGAATCGCCAGCGCATCGCAGTAGCGACTCAACACACGCGCTGTGTCCTGCAGCGGTTCGCCGCGGCCCAACTGCGTCACAGTTGGATTCAGGTCCACCGTTTGTCCACCCAGACGGGCCATCGCCACTTGAAAGCTGACCCGCGTTCGGGTGGATGCCTTCGTGAAAATCAACCCCAGAACGCGGTTTCCGAGATCGATGCGTCGATCACCTGATTTGAGTTGTGCCGCCAACCTGAGAAGCGCTGCCGTTTCGGCGGCAGAACCATCTGCAGAGGAGAGGTAATCACAACCCTGCAGCCCCATGAGTGAGGCTGCAACCCCTTCAACAGCGATAGCCATCGCAACGCTTCAAAGGACAGTTATCGGGGATGAAAGGGGTTCACGTCAAGCGCTGACGCCTTCCGGAAGAACACTGGCCTCCAACATCTGTTTGAGATCGTCTCCTTCAATCACTTCTTTTTCGAGAATCTTCTGGGCAATGGTTTCTAAAAGGCCCATGTTTTGACGCAGGATCGACAGGGCGTCGTCATGGGCTTTGTCGACCAGACCGCGCACTTCATGGTCGATCGCTTGGGCCGTGGCATCGCTCACAGAACGGCGAGGATTGTTGTTGCCACCAAGGAAACGACCTCCCCCTTGCTTGTCGTAGGCCAACGGACCAAGGGTGTCGCTCATCCCATAAGTCCCCACCATTTGCTCCGCAAGATCGGTGGCCCGCTGGAGGTCGTTCGCCGCACCGGTGGTGATTTTGCCGAAGACAATCTCTTCAGCCGAGCGGCCGCCCAACAGGGTGGCGATTTGGCCCTGGAGATCTTCCTTGGAATTGAGGAAACGCTCTTCTGTAGGGAGTTGAAGCGTGTAACCCAAGGCACTCATGCCCCGGGGAACGATCGAAATTTTCGCCACTTTGCTGCCGCCTGGCATGAGGTGGCCAACGATGGCGTGGCCCACTTCGTGATAAGCCACTACTTTTTTCTCGTCGTCTTGAAGCACACGACTCTTCTTCTCCAAGCCCGCGACAACACGCTCGATGGCTTCGCCTAAGTCTTGCTGCTCAACCCGCGTGCGCTTCACCCGAGCCGCTAACAATGCGGCCTCATTCACAAGGTTGGCGAGATCAGCACCAGCAAATCCACTGGTGGCTTGAGCCACGCTGTTGAGATCGACACCTTCCGCCAACTTCACTTTCTTGGCGTAGATCTCCAAGATTGTTTTGCGGCCGGAGAGGTCTGGACGGTCGACCAACACTTGCCGATCGAAGCGACCGGGACGCAACAGCGCTGCATCGAGAACCTCAGGCTGGTTGGTGGCAGCAAGAACAATGACGGGCTTGTCTTGAGCAGCGAAACCATCCATTTCTGTGAGCAATTGGTTGAGCGTTTGCTCGCGCTCGTCGTTTCCACCGACAACCCCCATGGAGCCAGAGCGGCTCTTGCCGATGGCATCGAGTTCATCGATAAAAATGATGCATGGCGCTTTCTTTTTGGCTTCTTCAAACAGGTCGCGAACGCGAGCGGCGCCAGCACCAACGAAGAGCTCAACGAATTCAGAGCCCGAAATGATGAAGAAGGGAACACCGGCTTCACCCGCGACAGCCTTGGAAAGCAAGGTTTTACCGGTTCCAGGAGGGCCCACCAACAACACACCCTTCGGAATGCGGGCGCCAATCTCGGCGTAACGCTCGGGCGTTTTAAGGAAGTCGACAATTTCGGTAAGTTCGTCTTTGGCTTCATCAACCCCAGCCACATCAGCAAATGTGACGCGCGACTCTTCATCGGGGACATACACCTTGGCTTTGCTCTTGGTGAAGCTCAGTGCACCCTGAGCGCCTCCGCCCATCGAACGTCGTGCGAAGAACTGAAGAACCAAAATGAAGATGAGCGGGGGAACAACCCAGCTCAAAATTGTGGTGAAAATATTGGGTTTTTTCGGGGGTGCTGCTGCGAATTCAACGCCCTTCGCTTCGAGGCGTTGGGGGAGATCCATGTCGAAGATCGGCGTTGTTGCCAACACAGGTGGTGTTCCCTCCTCTGGTGCCGATAACTCGTAGCGAATTTGATCTTGGGTGATGAACGCCCGTTTCACGGCGCCATCATTCACTTGATCAATGAACAACGAGTAAGGAACCCGCGGCACTTGTTGCATGCCGTTGCTTGGAATGAAGCTGCTAGCCAGCAACAAAACACCGAAGCCGATCAACACAAGGTTGATGATTCCGAAACGACGGTTTGGTTGGTTGTCGTCCTGACGGATCGGCATAGCCCACGGCTGAGTTGTCGCCACGCTACGAGGGATGACGCGAAGCGGGTCGACAACATGGGTGTGAGAACCGAACGGCCTTTAAGGTCTCGGAGATGTGTGGTCGTTACTGCCTTGAATCGACGGCCGATGGACTTGCGCGTCACCTTCAGCCATGGCTGAAGCCAGACGATGCCCCCTGGCTAAAGCATTACGCCCCTCGGGCGCTGATTCGGCCTGGAGAGCCTGTCCTCGCACTCCGGCGTGAGCATGGACAAAGCAAAGCTGCACACATGCTGTGGGGGCTCCTACCCGGTTGGGTCAAGGATCCACTGGCCAGTCACCGGCCAATCAATGCCAGGGCCGAAAGCGTTGCGGAGAAAGCCTCCTTCCGGGGACCCTGGCGCCACCACCGTTGCCTTTTACCCAGCACTAGTTTTTTGGAAAAGGGCTATCAAATCGGTCGGAACGACCAAGCCATTTTTTGGCTAGCGGGGCTCTGGGATCGCTGGGTGGGACCTGATGGGAGCGAAGTGGAAACCTGCTGTGTGATCACCACACAGGCCAATGCCTTGATCAAGCCCCTGCACAACCGCATGCCCGTGATTATTCCCAACGGCTTGGAGGAGATTTGGCTGGAACCCGGAGACCAGCACCATCGTCATGCGCTGGAACCGATGCTCTCTCCTGCTGCTGAAGAGGGTTGGTACTGCAAAGCTCCATCATCATCAAACGCGAGGAAGACGAGCCTGATCCAAGCGGAACAGCTCAACCTGCTCTAACCCTGCTGCATGCGGGTGCTTTGCGAGACAGACGGTTGACAGCCGCGATGGGGGGATGACCCTGAGCGCAGGTCTGAAGGGATGCTGTGGGGTGGGCTTCGCGATGGCAACGCAAAGGGGGCTTGCAACTCCAGTTGCTGCTTCTGTTCACCTTGGTGGTGATGGTTGGCTTCGCCTTTCCACGGCTGAGCTGGACCACCCACGTGGGCTACACACTGATCGCTCTGACGCTCACGCAAATCATGGTGCGCGACAGTCAGGCACCGATTTGGGCTGATCGCTTGTACCGCAGCCTTGGCATGTTGGCGGTGCTGTCGATGTGGCTGTGGCTACTCACGCCCCATGAATTGATTTACAGCGGTGTTCCCCTGGCGCTGAGCTGGAGCGTGCTGGTGGGTTGGAGTGTGATCCGGCTCGTCAAACGTTTTGCCCAGGAACCAACCGTGAGCGAAGCGTTATTGATGGGCGCGACGGCGGGCTATCTCCACATCGGCCTGACCGCTGGCCTCGTGATGAGTGCCCTGGAAACCATCCAGCCGGGCAGCTTCGAACCGCTCGACTTTCCCATCGGGGCCGGGACCAGTGTTTTTGCGACGTCCCATGTGTTTTCGACGATCAACTACTTCGCCTTCGTTTGCCTCACCACCGTGGGGTTCGGAGATATCAATCCAATGCTGCCGCTGTCCAGAATGGTGAGTGTGGCCACCAGCATTGCCGGGCCGCTTTATTTGGCTGCCGTGATGGGTGTCTTGATCGGTCGCTTTGCCAGCAGCCTGGAGCAACAAGCCAAAGACCAATAAGCACCAGTAACTACGTCGTCAAAGCAATCGTGGTCAGCAACTCAGCCCTGTACGCGGGATTTCTTCACTGCAAGCCCGGCTTCAACCGCTGTTCCAGCGGCAAGAGCCACTAACCCACCGAGACCAATCAATTGGTTTTGAAGCTCCTGAGCAGCTTCCGCTTCTTGCCCAAGCACTGCCCCGAGTACGAACCAAGTTGTCGCCAGAGCAGATGTAATCCAGTACGCCTTCCAGCGACGCTGATAGAGGTAGCCGGCACCTAAACCGGGGACCACGTTCAAGGTGACGGCCACCCAGCCTGCTGATGCGGCGAGGATCTCTCTTTTGGTGGGTGCCATATCGATACGTGTGTTTAGCCATCTTTACGGGATTCGACGCCTCCCGTGCGTCGCAGCGCCCTTGACCGGGCGCGGAGCCCTCTTCTGGAGAACCAATCGCGAAAAGGCCCACAACCTCCACAAGTGCCTCCACCGTTAAGAGAGCCTGCAAGGCGGGGCTGAACCCTCGATCAGCGCTACAGAAGCTTGAGATCGCGACAACAGGATGGCCAGCCTGGTGAAGAAGGAGGCGTTCTCCTTTTCAATTGAGGATTACTACATCGAGCACCAGGGAACAGCGATCCTGGATATCGACGTCACCCTGGACTTCAAGAAGCCCAAAGGCCAACGCAAACCAGAGGATTACTACGAGTTCCAGCAGATCATCCACTACATCGACAGCTATCTCGTCGACTATCCAAACGAAACGGACTACTGGGAAATCCTCAACACCAACTTGGCCACAAGCCTGATCACGGACACAATCCCCACGGCCTGGAACACCACCTACAAACTCGCCAAAACCGTTGCGGAACTGACCGTTGACATTGAGGTGCAGGCGGGCTCAGGCGGGCCGGCCTACACCCGCTCCAGCAGCGTGACCGTGGAAGCGCCCGACAGGACGAGCGATTCCTCAACGGTGCCAGACGGCTTCGGAGCTCACGCCGAACAGGCACGGCTGCGGCCCATTGGCGACGGACGGACGCAACTCACGCTCTCAGGCATCGATGCGGTGAATTGGATTCATCCCCATGATCAGAGCGCTGGCCGACGCTGGAACGGCCGCCGGCTGGCCCGCCACTGGGATGACCTGTTCGGATCAACAACGCCGCGGGCTCAGGCCTCCTTCCACCGGGATGGAGCCGACGGAATCGTGTTCATGGATGTGATCCAGACCAGACCCTCTCGGCGTTCAGATCAACTGAAACTGACGGTCGAAGGGGTGCGAGCCAAGGATCAGACCAGGCTCGACGGATGGGCTGATGCCAAACTCACCGACATCGTGCTGTTCATCGCTGAACAACAGTCGAGCGTCTTGACAACCCTTGAAACCGCTGGGCTCGAGAACCAGCCCATGCTCAATCCCTGTCTGGAGTCATCTCTCCTCTAAGCGTCGATCGACAAGCGCAGCAGCCAGTCGTCCCCCAAGGGAGCGGACTGGTGCCAGGCCCCGCGGGCAACCTCGTCCATCGAGCTGAAGCCCAGATCGGCCAGGGGAGTGCGGGCCGCGACACCCCCCATCAGCTTCGGAGCCACCACCGCTGCGACCTCCTGCACACACCCCTGCCGGATCGCCGCGGCCGCCAATTCAGGACCGCATTCCCAGAGCACCTTGTTGCAACCCCGCGCGGCGAGGGCTGCCATCAGATGGCGTGGATCGCAGACGCCCAGCAGCAAACGCTCGGGCCCGGAGGGAAGGCGATGGGGGTCGGCTTCGGGGCCATGGGCCAGAAGAGTCGGCGCATCGGTGATGTCCCAGAGCCGGGCCTGATCCGGCAGATCAAGGCTGCGGCTCAGCACCACCCGCAGCGGTTCCGGCGAGCGGCTGCCCCGGCTGGTGAGCAGCGGATCATCGGCACGCACGGTGCCGCCCCCAACGATCACGGCATCAACGCCCCCGCGGAGCTGGTGCACCCAATGCCGCGCTGGAGGGCCGCTGATCCACTGGCTGGCGCCATTGGTGAGGGCGGTGCGGCCATCCAGGCTCATGGCCCACTTGAGGATGCCAAAGGGTCGCCCCGTGCGAACGCGATGCAGGAAGGCTCGGTTCTGCTGGCGGGCGTCCTCCCGCAACACCCCAGGGATCACCTCCAGACCCGCTTCACGCAGCTGGCGGATTCCGCCACCGTCCACACGGGGATCGGGGTCCTCAAGAGCGACCACCACGCGTCGAATCCCAGCCCGGCGCACGGCCTCACTGCAAGGGGGGGTGCGGCCGTGGTGGCAGCAGGGCTCCAGGGTGACGATCAGGGTGCCGCCCTGGGCCGCTGAACCGGCCTGAGCCAGAGCTCCCACCTCGGCGTGCGCTTCACCAGCTCGGGCATGGAATCCTTCACCCACCAGTGTGCCGCCGGCATCAAGAACAACCGCACCCACGAGGGGATTCGGACTGACCCGACCGTCACCGAGGGACGCCAACGCCAGCGCACGCCGCATCCAGGCATCCCACATCAGCTCAACGGCAACTCCTGAAGCGAGCGCCACTCACCCACCACATAGGGAGGAACGGGCAACTCGGTAATCACCCCTGGCAACACAAGGCGTAAGGGTCGATTGTTGGTGAGGTCGTTGAGCAATGGGTCCAGCGCGAATTCGACCGCGGCATCACGGCCATCACCGGCCAGAACGGGGTTATCCAAAGTGATGTCGTCGAGCACCCACGTGCGGCGACCCGCCAACACCTGAAGCCCAACGGGATGATCAAGGCGCAATTTGCCGGGGTAACCAACGATGCGAAGCACCACCGATTCCCCGGGTTGGCCCTCTCGATAGGCCACCGCTTGCCAGCTGTCGTAATCCAGATCGCGGAGGCTCTCCAGCGACCGAACCATCGCCACACCGGATTCGCTTTCATGCTGGTGGACCTGAGCCCAGGCGGCGCCGGGGGTCAGCATCAACAACGCCAGAGCAGCCAAGAGGGAGCAAATCAAACGGCGCATCTGAAGGCAATTCGGAGTGATTGGTCGACGACGCTACTAAGACTGAACCGTCGAATGAACGGGGTCGCCAAAAGATGAAAAATGTGATCCATTGACTCATCGACAACGAAATCTGACAACATCAGTTGATGCAAGCTTTGCAGCACCCAAGATTTTGTTCTGTTGCGGCCGAGGCTAAAGCCTCTTTCAAGAGCCTTCCTTTTCAGACCACGCGGGAACTCGAGTCTTGCTTCGCGGCTGTTGGATTTCAAGTAAAAGCTGTTCAGATCAGCCCGGGTGCGTTGAGCGGCAGATTTGAGCTTTATGGAACTCGATCCCTTCCAATCCTGTCGATTCGGACCAATCAAGCCCTGGTGGTCGAGGGTGATCGAAACCCTCACAAGACCACTGTCGGCTTAGAGCAATCCAACAATATTGATCTGCATCGCGTTCGAGGGGAACACCTCAGGCATTCGACAATCCATGGATTAAATACACAAATTAAAGATGCATATTTTCAATTAGGGCCTGGTGCGCATACCACCATGGCGATCTTCGACACACAACGTCTGAAGGACCTCGCGCAAATCCATGGCGAGATGAAACTTGTTGATTGCCTGGATCGGCACAATTGCCTGCAACTTCACCCCGATCATTTTGAACAGTTCAAAACCCTTCTCAAACCTGACCGCCGTACGAACGGGGCCTTACAAGAAGACCTGATTGAAGGTGCCTTGATGGAATGTTTTCATCCGCAGGCTTTTGTTCGTAGTACCAACGGAGAGTCAACTCACCAATCGCAATTGATGCGGGACATGCTCCTCTGGGGACTCGAGAATCCAAACAGAGCGATCAAATTAGATGATCTATCAGCAATAATTTTTGCCTCAAGATCTTCACTGGTCCAGAACTGTCGTACCACCTTCGGACTTGGGCCGATGACTTTAATGAAAAATATTCGGCTTGGACAGGTGCAGCTTGCCCTGAGTCATCCTGAAGTCCGAGCAAGCATCGGTTGCACAACGGTGCAGAGCATCTCCACCTATTACGGCTTCCAAAGTCGTAATCATTTCGCGAAGGACTATCGCTTGTTTTTTGGAGAATCCCCCAGTCGGACCCTTCAACGATCTGAAGCACCAGGAATCGCAGCCCAATCAGTATCGGTGGCCCACAATCCCCAAATCGCCATGGCTCTGAGGTAGTGACAGGCCCGGAAGGTGTTCACGGCAGTGATCGCCTCGGGTGTGCGGAACTGCAAGCCGCCGGAATACACCTGATTCACCACTGCTCCCGTGATCGCTAAGGCTGTGTCGCTCTGGCCCATCAAGCGGAAGTAGCTGGCAATCCCAAAATTGATACCAGTCCACACTTCAAGCGGGTGGGTGCCATTGGGATCAAGCGGAGTTCCATCGCGTCGCAATCCGTTGGCGACGCCAAGACTCCCGCCCTCGAAACGCTCAAAACAGGCGTCCCGCACAACGTTCAAAGTGCTGAGGGCGTTGGCATCACTGACAACAGAAGGCAACCCCAGCAAACGCGCATAGAAATCTCCACAGAGCTGATCCGCCATCACCACTGGCGTTCCGCTTTCGGCATCGATTTCGTAATACGCGCCATTCCAAAGCAAACGATCAAAGTTGCGCCTCGACTGTTCAAGCCACTGACCAAAGCGGCGCTGTTCTTCGGTGGTGTCGAGACCAAGCTCGAGCTGCAGGCGTTGCCCCATCGCCAATGCCGCTTCCAATGCTGCAATCCAGAGTGCTCCGCAATAGGCGCTGACCCCTTTCAAAGGCCAATCATCAAAGGTTTGATCCGGTGCACCCCCGTTATCCGGCAAACCGTCGTCATTCACGTCAAAACATTTGAGGTAATCCAAGGCTTGAACGGCCGATGGCCAGCAGTCCGCCAGAAAATTCAAATCCTCCCCAGTTGGCGCCAACCGGAAGGTTCGCCACACCTGTAGAACGAAGTCACTGGCTAGATCTTTCCAGAGATTGCAGTCTTGGTAAGCGGTGTAATTGGTGGCATCAAACGGCAGCTCATTCGGGGCACCCAGGTCGTGGGGAGTCGCACCCTCCACCTTGCGATCGGCCTCGACCCGTCCACGGCCTTGGGTGAAATACCAACCGATGGGGCGTTGAGTGGCATCGTGCGCGGGAATCGCGCGGGAAAAACTCCGCAGAACAGCTTTATCGAGCTCGGGCCAGAGCTGGAGCAACGCCAAGGAGCCGTACAAGCGGACGTCCAAGCTTTCGTACCAGGCGTAGTCGAGACATTCCAGAACCCCAAAGCGGCCATAGGGATCGTTGGCCGTCGCTGCTGTCCAAAGGCTGCCGCCACTGCAGAGGTCATAGAGCTCATTGAATAAGGCCATACGGACAGGCTCTGGCAAAGCCTGTCGTTCCAAAACGGGTTGCTGCCAAGCGTCAATTCGCCCTCTCCAATCGCACCAATCCCTTAAAGCCTCTGCAGCAATCGCAGCAGCATTTCGACCATCGCTCCCAAAGAAGTCGGTGTAGCGACGGCGCTCGGCACAACCGGAGGCAAAGGCCGTGACGGGTAAATCCCAACTCATCACCACTGGAATCTCGCGCGATTCCCCTGGCGCCAAGGTGAACTTCACCAAAATGGCGGCACTGGCCTGCTCGCCCGGGCGACTGTCACGATCGTTGTCGCTCTCTGGAATTCTTCCCTCTGCCGCAAATGGGGCCCAGATTTCAGAGCCGTCTCCGCTGGGATCCCAACGGCTACAGCGCAGCACCTCAACCCCCTCCAAATCGTCGGGCACCGCCAGACACCATTGGCCCTCCCCCTCTGCAATCGGATCGGACGAACGACCCTCCAACAGAACACCAGTAAGCCCTGGCTCGCTGTAGGCACGGTTGCGTTGGCCCTGACCGCGTCCAATGGCTGGTGAGTAGTTGTGTTCAGGACTCCCGTCATCTCGGAAATGAACTTCCGCAGATGCATCGGTATTGGTGAACCAGCCAACGGTGTTGCGCCAACTCAACATCAACGACAACTCCAACGGTTGGTCGGTGGGGTTCGCCAGCTGCCAACGAAACACCGCCACCGGATAACTGGTGCGCTGGTAATCGCCGGGGAGAATTGGGCTGAAGGCTTCACACAGCACACCCGAACGAAACACCCCGTCGTAATGGGTCCAGCTCAGTGGGTAGCGGGCGGCATAAATGCCCGTGCTGCGTTCTGGCGTACTAGCCGGGTACCAACTCCAAGCCGACAGCGACTCTGACGCCTCTGGACGCGACGCATCACCCGCAGGTGCAACAGCAAGGGCATGGGCCCGCACATCGTCACCTTGCTTTTCCCAAAGGGAAAACTGGCAATCGGGGAGCGTCCCAAACCAATGTTCGCCGCCATCCAGATGCCAAAGATTGGTTTGGCCGTCGGGTGCGCGGCCAAAACATCCGGCACCAAAGCCTCCCAACGGCATGCCGTGGTTCGGCCCATCATCGAGATTGCTCGCATAACGGACGCTGTAGGGCTGGTCCCAACCGAGACCAAACGGTCGACTCCAACTCGCTGGAGGCGGGGTCCAAGGACTGGAACCTCGGCGTAGCATCCCGCGCAAAGCGGAGAAACCCAGTCCAGTCATGCAGCGCTAAAAGATGTCCCCAGATTGCCAGGTTTGGGACCATCAGCCAGGGGTGAAATCCTGAGGGGTGTCTTCCGCATCCACGAGGGCATCCAGGGTGACCGCTGTTCGCACCAATGCCTGATAACGGTGCAAGGTGCGTCGGTTTTGATCCAACCAACGGGCTGGTGCAACACCGCTCGACGACTCGGGCCATGCCTCATCCATGAGCGGCAACTCCTCTTCCCTGGCAATCAATGCCAGCACGAGCTCATGCAACCGTTGCCGTCGTTCTGGGCTGTTCATTCGACCCCCAACAGCTCACGCAAGCGCTGCTCGGCTGGTGGAGCAAGGACCACAGGATCCGCTTGATACGTCGACGACTGTTCAATGCGTTGACGGATGTGAGCTTGCGCTTTGTTCCAACTCAACAGGCCAAAGGCCTCATAAATGCCCTTCACAACATCGAAGGGTTGTTGGACCAAATCGGGATAAGACACCTCGATCAATTGACCCGTCGGGATGAGATGACGCGACGCCTCGAAAGCCTGCATGAGTTCGCGATAGGCCGTCACCGTTTCTTCAACTTGGGTGATCTGGGTGGGCGGTGGCTGCAACCCCACCAGAGCAGCCATGCGTTGCTTCACCTGAACCAAAGAACGAATCGAATCAATCGGCTCACGCTTCAAAACAATGAACCGCGCTTTAGGACAATGCTTCAACACCATCGGCACCCGAGCCGTATGGGCCGAGTTTTTAATCAGCAGGTGCGACCGTCCAGCACCGTTTTGCAGCCAGGTGAGTTGTGCGACGTAAAGCCAGACACGTTCAAAGCGCCGCGTCGTTGTGAGCACACTCCGCCGAAAATGGACGAGGTAATTCAATGGGAACGCCACCCCCGCCATGTTGGTGTCGATGGTGAGCTTGGCGATACAAAGTTCGTCTTCCTGCGGATCATCCGGCCCCCAAGCCACAGCATCGATGGGTCGAATTGCTGACATCAGACGAGACAACAACAACGCGATCAACGGCCGCAGAAGAATGCCCACTTGCGGCGCCACCATCAGGGAATTGCGAACCGTGGCAGCTGCCGGATCAGAGGCGAGCAGCTGATGCAAATACGTGGTGCCACTGCGCCAATGACCAATCACAACGATGGGATCGGGAGGGAGTCGGCGCGCCCTGAGCTGATGGCGAATTAGTAGGGATTTGAGCCAGGCCAAGGGTTCCACCACCAGGCCACTGCAGGTCATCATCAACGCAGTCGTCCAGCGAGATCGGGAGGGGAGACCCAGCTGCAAACCACGCAGAAGCACCCAAGGCCGGATGAAACCGGAAATCACCAAGAGATCAGAACGTGGGGGACGTTGACCCACCGGCAAAGCGATAACTCCCACCAGAATGCCTGGATGATCGATGTGATCGGAACCGATGCCGGGGCACCAGCCTCGTTACCAACGGCTCAGCAACAACTGATCCGTGAAGCGGACTTGATTGCTGCGCCGCGCCGACTTCAGCCCGCGCTGATCGCTTGGCTGCAGCGGCCACAAAAGCTGATCGACAGTGACGATCCCCGCCACTTGGTGGAAGCCTTACAAGATTTAGACGCGACCGCCTCGGTCGTGGTGCTTGCGAGCGGTGATCCCCTCTGGTTTGGCATCGGCCGCATCCTGGGCGATCGGCTCGGGGCGGCGCGTCTGCGCTTTCACCCGGCCCCCACCTCGCTGCAATTGGCCTTTGCCCGCATTGGCCGTCCCTGGCAAGACGCCACGTGGGTGAGCCTGCACGGCCGAGAACCACAAGCCTTTAGCAACGCTCTCCAACAACGCCCCACCGCACTGGCTGTTCTCACCGATCCCAACCAAGGCGGTGCCCACAGCGTGCGGCAAATGCTGGCGGGCAGTGGGCTTGAAGCGAGCTATGAGCTTTGGCTGTGCGAAAACCTTGGCCATCCCCAGGAACGCATTCAGCAAATCGAACCGGATGACGAGCTCCCCGGCGATCTGCAACGGCTGTTGATCGCCGTGCTGATCGCCAAGGACCCAGAGCCGCAAGATCCGAAGCGTTACCCCATTTTTGGCCTCGATGATGGGGTGTATCTGCAGCACAGCGACCACCCGGGCCTGATGACCAAACGGGAGGTGCGGATCCAACTCCTGGCCGACCTCAATCCACCGGAGCATGGAGTGCTTTGGGATTTGGGTGCCGGCACGGGAAGCGTTGGGCTCGAAGCCTTGCGATTGCGGCCCCAACTTCAATTGATGGCTGTGGAACAGCGGGCTGGCGGCGCCGCACTGATCCAAGCCAATGCCGAACGACTGGGGGTGAGCCCAGCAATGGTGATCGAAGCCAACGCCATCGACCTTTTACGAGGGGAGCTCCCCGCTGGACTCGAGCAACCCGATCGTGTGCTGGTTGGAGGCGGCGGACGCCAACGCAACACGTTGCTGCAACTCGTCCTGAAACGATTGAAGCCAAAGGGCGTCGTGGTGGTGCCTCTTGCCACCATGGAGAGCCTTCGTGACGTGCGGCGGTTGCTCGAGGAGGCCCCCATGACCATCCGCGTCAGTCAGCTCCAGGCCTGGCGCGGTCAACCCCTCAGCGATGGCACACGGCTCGTACCCATGAACCCAATCCTGACCGTGACTGGAACGAAATCGTAACAATATTTGAGCGATTCAGTTACGGAATCGCGCCAATCTCCACAGCATCGCCCACCTTGATGCCAAGGCGATCCGCCTCGCCAGCCGCCAATTCCACCACCCCGTCTGCCAACTGACGCGGGCCATAGCTGGGGCAAGGCAACCCTGGGCAGACGGGCACCCTGGGCTGAATCGACACAACGGTGCTCTCCCGCACGAAAATCATGTCCAGAGGAGCCAGGGTGTTGAGCATCCAGAAACGCAGCGGCCGCGGCGTTTCAAACGGAAACCACATGCCGCGCAGGGGAGGCAATGCAGGACGTTGCATCAGGCCACGCCGCTGCTCCCCTGGGGACTGGGCCACCTCCAAGGCAATGCAGAGCTGCGGCTTGACGCACCATTGCGCCGTTAACGGCAGCTGCTGGGGCAATGGAGGTGTTGGTGGAGCGTCCATGGCGACTCAACCCTCAGCAGCAAGGGGGCCGAGGCAATACCCATGGCCGCGGACGGTGTGCAAAAGCCTGGCCTCACCCTCAGCCTCAAGTTTTTGACGCAAATACCGCACATACACCTCCACCACATTGCCGCGACTGGCCCGCTCGTCTTGCCAGACGTGCTGCAACAACTGATCTCGGCTCAAAACTCGACCCTGGTGCTGCAGCAAGGTGAACAGCAACATGAACTCCCGCGTGGTGAGATCCAAAGAACGCTCCCCACGCCAAACCTTCCGCGACGATGGATCGAGGCAAAGATCGTCGTTCTTGAGTTGAAGCAGCGACGGTTGGCTGGGCTCTCGTTGCGACAAGGTGCGGTGCAAGCGCAGCCGCATCAAAAGATCGCTGGGGGCACTCCCAGACAACCAAAAATCATCCGCACCCGATTGCAGGAGGTCAGCGCGAGCGTCCACGCTGTCGTCCACCAGATCGAGCAAAATTGGCAACCCGGCAAAACAGTGGCGCAATGCCGCAATCCGGTGACGTTGATCCGCCGCAAGAACGGCGGCCACGGGGGCTTCGCCCTCCGGCCCATCCCAGCCAGGGACTGCCGAGCCCGTCCAATCAACGGTGCTGTAGCCGGAAGCGGAAAGACGGGGAGCCAACGCCACAGCACTGGACCCCACGAGCAACAACACCGCCTCCGTCATTCCTTGTCGGGCTTGGCGATATGCGGCAGCCCCCAGCCCAGCTTGTTGCGCAACACCTGGAAAAATTCATGGTCGACGAGCCGCACAAAACGCACGGGGTGATCACTGCGACGGATCAACACACGATCCTCTGGCCAGACGTAACACCCGGCCGTACCATCCATCACCATCATCAAGCGTTCTGGGGTGGCCGGGAACACGGTGACCGGTTCACGGTCGCTAAAGACGAGGGCCCGTGACGCCAGTGAGTGCGGAGCAATCGGCGTGAGCTGCAGCACAGGACAATCCGGCGTGATGACCGGACCGCCAGCACTCAGGGCATAGGCCGTCGAACCCGTCGGGGTGGAAAGGATCACACCATCAGCAGCGATGTCGACCGGTGCATGGCGACCGATCGCAATCTCGAAATGACACATGCTGGTGAGAGGTTCCCGGTGAATCGCCATCTCGTTGAGCGAGAGGGCTTCCCAGCGACGCTGCTCTCCGCGCAACACACTCACCACCAGATTGCTGCGCTCCTCGATCGTCCACTGCTCGGTGAGCACCACCTCAAGGGCTCGATCCAAATCCCCCAGATAGGCCTCGGCCAAAAAGCCCAGATGGCCGGTGTTAATCGTGAGAATTGGCACCCCCACAGGCGCTGTCTGACGGGCAGCCGACAACACCGTTCCGTCGCCTCCCAGCACGATGGCCAGGGCCATCGAGGCATCAAATCCCTCGGGAACGCAGGCGCTGTAGCCCAACATCCGCAAGTGCTGATCAGGATTGGCGAATCCGACCATCCCACCAGCGCTACTGGCTCGGACCACTTCTTGACCAGCGGCTTCTAAGCGTTGCTGAATCGTGTCGGCCGTTTGTTCCGCAAGCGGCTTGCCATCGTTGACGATCAGTCCAATTCGGGGCACTGATCGAAGGCGCGAAATTTCGTTCTCAGTTTAGGGGTGTTGACATGAGCCCATTCGTACAAGAAGCCAGTCGAGGGGATCTTGCCGTCACGCCAGCTGAAACGCGACATCGAGGCTAAAGCGAGTGAGACGTGGCACAACACCTGGGTGCAGCCCCTCGTCGGGATGAACACCACCGTTGCCCTTGGCAAAGACTGGCAAGCCTTCCTGGCCATGGATGCCGGCGGATTCGGGCTGAATGGCAAACAAGATCTGTCTGGAACCGTCGAGGCCGGTGTTGCCTATGCCCTCGGCAATTCGGCCCAAATCTCATTGGCCTACCGCTACTTCGGGATCGAATACTCCGCTCATAACGGCCGTAATGGCTACGCCTCCACACAGAACGGTGTGTCGATGGGATTCCGCTGGCTGTTTGATTAAGCAGGCGTTGCCCGACCACAAGCTTGGTTTGAAATCACGGAGTTCGCGGTTGACGCACACTCCCATCAAAACTGCTCGAGGAATCGCAGATCGCTCGTGTAAAGCCGGCGAATGTCATCGATACCGTGGCGCACCATGCAAAACCGCTCGACCCCCAAACCGGCAGCGAAACCGCTGTAGCGCTCTGGATCCAGCCCTAACCCTTCCAAAACGGCAGGATCGACCATGCCGCAACCCATCACCTCAAGCCAACGGCCTCGCCACTGCACGTCCACTTCGGCCGAAGGCTCCGTGAACGGAAAGTAACTCGCCCGAAAACGCACCGGAAGGTCGCCAAAAAACGCTTTCAAAAAAGCCATCACAGTTCCCCTTAAGTGGCTGAAATCCAGGCCTTCATCGATGGCTAACACCTCCACTTGATGGAACACCGGCGAATGGGTGGCATCCACCGCATCACGGCGATACACCCGCCCTGGCGCCACGATGCGAACCGGTGGGGGGTTCTGCTCCAGATGACGAATCTGAACGGGAGACGTGTGGGTCCGTAGCAGAAGATCACCCTTGAGATAAAACGTGTCTTGCATATCCCGCGCTGGATGATCTTCGGGGATATTGAGGGCCGTGAAGTTGTAGTGGTCCTGCTCCACCTCAGGGCCCTCCGCCACGCTGTACCCCAACCCTAAAAAGAGATCGACGATCTCTTCCGTTGTTGCGATCAATGGATGGCGGTGCCCCATCGGCGTTCCAGATGCAGGCGCCGTGACGTCGAGGGTTTCTCCAGCGATGCGTTCCGCCATCGCTGCTTGCTTCACCGCCTGCAGGCGCTCAGCCAACAAGGTCTGCACTTGATTTTTCAACACATTGGCCCGCTGCCCCACCACAGGCCGCTCCTCGCCGGGCAACTTGCCCATCGCGCCGAGCACTGCAGAAATGCGCCCTTTTTTACCCAACAAACCAACCCGCAGCTGCTCAAGGGCTTGGGCGCAGACAGCCTCAGCGATTTCAGCGGCAGCTTGCTGCTCGAGAGCATCCAGCTGATCGGTGAGCTGCTGCAGGGTGACCGTGGCGCTCACTGGGATGTCTTGAATAAGACCAGACTGTAAGCAGTCGGGACGCTTAGGTTCCGAGCAAAGACGTTCGTTCCGACCTATGGCACCGCTGCGGATTCTGATCAGCAACGACGACGGCGTATTTGCTGACGGGATTCGGACCCTCGCCGCCGCCGCTGCCGCCCGGGGCCATGAGGTGACTGTTGTCTGCCCTGACCAAGAGCGCTCCGCCACAGGCCATGGCCTCACCCTTCAAAGCCCCATCCGCGCGGAACGGGCCGACGAGCTCTTTGCCCCAGGCGTCACGGCATGGGCCTGTAGTGGCACCCCAGCCGACTGCATGAAGCTGGCCTTGTTTGAACTGGTGAAGCACAAGCCTGATCTCGTTTTATCCGGCATCAACCACGGCCCCAATCTCGGCACCGATGTGTTTTGCTCCGGCACCGTGGCTGCCGCGATGGAAGGAACCCTCGAGGGGATTCGCTCCCTCGCGGTGAGCAGTGCCTGCTTCCAATGGCGCCAATTTCAAGCCGCTGCCGACCTGGCGATGGATGTAAGCGAACAAGCCATCCATGGCCACTGGCCCGACAACATGCTGCTCAACCTCAACATTCCGCCCTGTGCCAAGGAGGCCATGGGCCCCCTGCGTTGGACCCGTCTTTCCATCCGGAGATACGACGAGCAATTCAGCTCACGCAAGGATCCACGCGGCCGTGCCTATTACTGGCTCGCCGGTGAAGTGGTCAACGATTTGGAATCGGCTGGTGAAGGCCCCAAAGACTGGCCGAGTGATGTGGCACAAATCCATCAAAACTGTCCATCACTGACCCCGATTCAACCGGATTTGTTTTGGAGAGGTCCCCTTGGAGATCTTCCCAAGCTGAAGCTTCAAGATCAGTCGGTCCACTGACAACGCCTCCGACCCGAACACGGATCAGCGCTCGAGACTCACTGCGTGCGATAGACGCGTTGCAACAGCCAAAGCGAAAAAGTCATCCCAATCAAATGCGCAAATAAAACCTGGGTGTTGCTCAACACCGAGAGCATTTCAAGAGAAGTAATTGCCAAGTTGTCCGCCGAGCCACCACCACCAATCGCGATGCCAGGGGTCTGCATCGAAGCTTGAACGAACAAACTTCCTGCCAAGGCTTGATAACCAATCGCGGCAAAGGTGAGGCCCACAAGATCAGCGAGCAAACCTCGCTTGATCAGCCGTGCGGTTTCGCCACGGGTCGGTCGCGCCGGACTATCGACAGCCCGGCCGATTCGAACAATCAGCCAGCCTTGCCAGAGGCTGAACAACAACACCAAAAAGGCCAGGGTGGTGAGCGATAGCCCCGGACCAAGACCCACCGCCCGTTCAGCATTACGGGCCAAACTTCCGCCAATATTGTTGAAAATCAACACCCCCACCACCACCACGCCGAGCACCACCTGAATCCAAAAACGGATCCAGCCCATGCGCTTCAGCCCAAAGGACAACTGTTGGAAATCGAGGCGATCCGCCATGCCCGGTCGGTCAGTCGTTCAAACTTGCCATCAAAGCGTCCGGCTCGCACCTCTTTGATCCCGCTCTGCTCGCCAAAGGATGCCCGCCGGCCCACAGCCCTGGCCCTTGGAAGCTTCGATGGTCTCCACGCTGGCCACCGCGCCGTGATTGCCGCGGCCATCGACGGACTGGATCCAGAGATCGCCGCAGTGCCCAGTGTGGTGAGCTTCTGGCCGCACCCCCGTGAAGTGCTGTTTGGGGAGGCACGATTGCGCCTCGATCTGCCCCAGGAAAAGCTATCCCTCCTTGAACCGTTAGGCATTGAACAGCTGGTGCTCGTGCCCTTCACCAAGGAGCTTGCTCAACTCAGCGCTGAAGCCTTCGCAGACTCCGTTCTGTTGGACACCCTGCAGGCCCAACGCATTGCCGTGGGCACCAACTTCCGCTTTGGTCACCGACGTGCCGGCGATGCAGCGCTCTTGCAACGCTTGGCTCAGCGCCGGGGCGTGGAGGTGAGGATTGTTGACATTGTTGAGGACGCGGAGGGGCGCATGAGCAGCAGCCGCATTCGTTCCGCCCTCGAGCACGGTGCATTGACCGAAGCAGAAGCCCTCCTGGGACGGCCCTACCGCTTCCAAGGCAAGGTTGTCCGCGGCCGTGGACTGGGACGGGAGATCGGTTGGCCGACGGCCAATTTGCAGGTGGATGGCCGCAAGTTTTTACCCGGCTTAGGGGTCTACGCCGCTTGGGTGCGCCTGGATGGATCAGGAGAGTCGCTGCCCGCCGTGATGAATCTGGGGCCGCAACCAACGGTGGATCCCAATTCACCCTCAGCCGTGGAAGTGCACCTACTCGATCGCAGCCTGGAGCTCGAGCATCGCGAGTTAGTTGTGGAGCCCGTTCATCGCCTTCGCGGCCAGCAAAAATTCAACGGTCTCAACGAACTGAGCGCACAAATCGGACACGATGCCGAAGCGGCCAGACAACTGCTCCGGAATCCTGGCTAAGCCATCCCTGGGTACGCATTCACCAAGCCCCACACGATGAACACCCCGATGCCGCCGAGGAGCACGATGCCCCAGATCAAAACGCTCATGGAGCTTTCGGAACCTCCGTTCTCCATGGTTGATCGGCAACGTTCTCACCACAGCGTGCCATGGAACTGATGGGTGATGGGGCATTGGTCGATCGGAGGGTGGCACGACTGATCGATGCCAATCTCGATCGAGCCAGGGAAGGCCTGCGCGTCGTGGAGGATTGGTGCCGGTTTGGCCTGGAACGCGACGATCTTGTGGTCCGACTCAAGGACTGGCGTCAGCGCCTAGGGCGACTCCACCGGAGCACTTACAAGCAGGCGCGATCCACGGCCACAGACCCCGGGGCTGGGCTCAGCCATCCAGCCCAACTGGAACGCCACAATCCCCAAGCGGTGGTCGCGGCGAACTGCGGCCGAGTGCAAGAGGCACTGCGCGTTTTGGAGGAATACGGCCGCAGCATTGATCCCTCCCTGGCGTCCGAATCCGCCGCAATCCGATACGGCCTTTACGACCTGGAAGTCACCTGTCTCAACGCCAGTGTGGGCCAGGCGCGTCGCCGAATTCTCAACAACTGTCAGCTCTGCCTGATCACCACCCCATGCCCTGATCTCATCGAGCGGGTAACCCAGTCCCTGGCGGCTGGGGTGACGATGGTGCAATACCGCTGCAAGAGCGGTCACGACCGGGAACGCCTCGCTGAAGCCAAGGCCTTGCGACGGCTGTGCCAGCACCACGGGGCTCTGTTTGTGATCAATGACCGCATCGATCTCGCTCTCGCCGTGGATGCCGATGGCGTGCACCTCGGTCAGGACGATCTACCCACAGACGTGGCCCGGGGATTGATCGGTGAAGCACGACTGCTCGGCCGCAGCACCCACACCCTTGACGAGGTGCGCTGTGCCGATGCCGAAGCCTGCGATTACTTGGGACTCGGACCGGTTCACACCACAGCCGTCAAACCAGACAAACCCGCTGTAGGCCCAATCCGTTTGCAAGAGGCTCAGGCCCTGACTCCCCTCCCGGTGTTCGCCATTGGCGGCATACAACTCGACAACATCGCGGCGATTGTCGATGTGGGATGCAGGCGCGTTGCCGTCATTGGCGCGATCATGACTGCGGAGGAACCGGAGCGCGCTAGTCAACAGCTGCTCCAGGCCTTAACAACCCCCATCGATTGAATCCCATGGCTCTGGATCTCCAAGTAAATGGCGAGCAACGCCGTCTTGATCCAGCTCCCTCACCACCCACATTGGTCATGGTGGTCGAAGCACTTGCGTACAACCCTCAACTCGTGGTCGCCGAGCACAACGGCGTCATCGTTCCGCGCACGCAGTGGCAGACCACAGCCGTCAGCGATGGCGACAACCTCGAAATTGTCACCATCGTTGGTGGCGGTTCCTAGAGTTCGTGCACTGAACCAGCGCCTTTTCGGCAGCTCAATACATTGTTCCGGACCCGACGCTTGATCGCTGCGCTGCTCCTCCCCATGGTGTTGGTGGGGCTCAGCCTGATCCACGTCCAGCCTGCTGATGCGGCTCGAGGCGGCCGAATGGGTGGCGGTAGTTTCCGCGCTCCCTCCATGCCCCGATCCGGGGGCCGCAGCTACGGCGGTGGCGGATACCGCGGCGGCGGCTATGGCGGTGGATACCGCGGTGGCGGCATGGGCTTCCCCTTCTTGATTCCGATTTTTGGATTCGGGGGTGGCGGTCTTTTTGGTCTTTTGATCCTGATGGCCGTGGCTGGGGTTTTGGTCAATGCCGTCCGCGGTGGCATCAGTGGGGGAAGCACCCCTGGCTTGGGGGGAGCTTCCGCCGCTCCAGCCCTCCCTCGCAACGTGAACATGATCCAACTGCAAGTGGGTCTGCTCGCCAGCGCCAAATCGTTGCAGGACGACCTACGCCGACTCGCCTCCAGTTCGGATACGGCCAGCAAAAGCGGTTTGCAACGCTTGCTCCAGGAAACAACCCTCTCCTTGCTGCGTCAGCCAGATCTGTGGGTCTACGCCAATTCTGAGAGTGGAAGCGTTCCGTTCAATTCAGCCGAAGCCACCTTCAATCGGCTGTCGATGAGTGAACGCAGCAAATTGGATGCTGAACTCACAAGCAATGTGGGCGGTGAGCGTCGGTCTGAACCCAATGTTGGTGCTGGTGAGGCGGATGCCACCAATGAATTCATTGTGGTGACCTTGCTGGTGGCATCCACGGCAACAGCAAAGCTTCCGGGTTCTGATACCGGGGAGGACTTGCGTCAAACGTTGCGCATTTTGGGATCAACGGCCTCCACTGAACTCATTGCCCTTGAAGTGATTTGGCAGCCAGAGGGCCGCGGTGATGTGCTGAGCGCTGAGGATTTGGTGACGGCGTATCCAAACCTCCAACACCTCTGAACGATCTTCAGATTTTCTTCTGGAGATTCGAGCGAAGTAAGCATTTTTTCTCAGGACCAACACCTAAATTTCAAACCAACACATTCAGGTCGTCCCTTGTCCCCCGATCCTCGAGCAATGAAATGGCAACAGGACGGTGAGTTGTCTCCTGCGGATCTCGACGCTCTAATCAATGCGATGAAACGCGTTGAATGTGATCAGAACAGTGCCGAACTCGGCCGGCTGGGCCGAAGCCCGTCTGAATGATCGGCCTCATTGCTCGATTGTGTAGCCCTGAGGATGCGCAGGGCTGCCATGGCAGCTCCATAACCGTTATCGATGTTTGTGACCAATAACCCAGGTGCACAACTGGCCAGCATTCCTTCCAGGGCAGTGCGTCCTCCCTGGCTAACGCCATAACCAACGGACACCGGCACACCAATCACCGGTTGAGCCACCAGACCGGTGAGCACCGTGGGCAGGGCACCTTCCATGCCTGCGCAGGCAATCACAACACGAGCCGTTTCCAGCCTCGGCAGTTGATCGAGAAGGCGGTGCAATCCGGCCACCCCCACATCCATCACGGTATCGACCCCAATTCCATGGCACTGCAACGCGAGGGTGGCCTCCGCCACCACCGTGCGATCACTGCTTCCGCCACTGAGCACCGCCACCTCCGCAGCAGCGTCCTTTGGCGTGGGCAAAGCGCCCAACGTTAAACATCGTGCGTGGGCATGAACCTTCACCTGGGGCAGAGCCGTCGAAATCACATCCGCTTTCGTTGCATCCACCCGAGTGACCAACCCCAGCTCGCCGGCATCCTCAAAGCGCTTCAAAATCGCAATGATCTGATCCGCAGTTTTGTGCTCGCCCCAGATGGCCTCCACCATCCCGAGGCGGCGTCGACGCTGCAGATCGAGCCGGGCATCCACCATCAGCCGGGCAAACGGAGCGGCAACAACTCAGCCTCCAACACCAGTGGGAACGGGGATTCCGCCGTTGCAGAGCGGCCCAATGCGGCGTTCACAACAGCATCAAATTGGCGCTGCACCACCCCCACGTCGTCAGAACTGATCGCCTTCCATTGATCACGGGTGGCCCAATGAATCAACAGCTGACCTTCCTCTAGCGCCGGATCCCAGGCGATGTCGCGTCTCAAAAATCCCTCCTGCTCCTCAAGCCAGGGCTGCCAGGTCTGCTGCTCTGCCTCAAGCCAGGTGTGCACCTGAGACTCAGGAACCTTTAAACGCAATTGTTCAATCACCACATCACTGGCCAAAACCTGCCCCGCGAACGACACCAGGATGGCGAATAGCAGCACAAGCTTGCGGATCATGGCTTCTGCAACAGCGCCACGGCATGGCAGCTAATCCCCTCTTCTCGGCCCTCCGGGCCCAGCTTTTCATTGGTGGTGGCTTTGACACCTACAGCGTCCGCGGCGATGCCGATTCGCGTCGCGATATTGGCTCGCATGGCCTCGATGTGGGGCTTGAGCTTGGGACGTTCCGCAATCACGACAGCATCCAGATTCCCCACCTGCCAGCCATGATTTCCCACGAGCTGCACCACCTGCTCCAGCAGCATCAAACTGTCGGCCCCCTTCCATTTCGAGTCCGTCGGCGGAAAGTATTTGCCGATATCGCCGAGGGATAACGCGCCAAGAAGGGCATCCATCACGGCATGCACCAACACGTCGGCATCGCTATGGCCATCCAGACCGAGTCCATCGGGATGGTCCAAGGTCACTCCGCCAAGGATTAAGGGTCGACCCTTCACCAAGCGGTGCATGTCGTAACCGTTGCCGATACGCAACTGCATGGCGGTGTCGCAAGGGTGTTCCATTCTCTCGGTTTGCCAGCGCGTCCAAAGATCCGGCCGGCGTTCCTGGGTTCGCAGCTCACGCTGTTGCTGCCGCCAGGTCGCAATCGCACCATGGTCCCCACTGCGCAACACCGCAGGCACCGTCATCCCTCGAAAGTCCGCAGGCCGGGTGTAGTGAGGATGTTCCAGCAACACCATGCTGTGACTCTCCTCCACCAATGAATCGGGTGCCCCCACCGTCCCGGGCAGCAATCGCACCACACCGTTGATCACGGTCATCGCGGGCAATTCACCACCTGTGAGCACAAAATCACCAACTGAAACCTCTTCATCTGCGAGGCCGCGAATGCGTTCATCAAACCCTTCGTAATGCCCACAGAGAAACACCAACTGATCGCACTCACTCGACCAGCGCTGCAGATCGCTCTGCTGTAACGGTCGTCCCTGGGGAGACATCAGCAACACCCTGGAGCGTGGGCAGCGCGGCACCGACTCCATGGCGGCGAACACCGGTTCAGGCTTGAGCACCATGCCGGCACCGCCGCCATAGGGCTCGTCATCCACTTTGCGGTGACGATCGGTGGCGAACTCCCGCGGGTTGTGCAGATGCATCTCCGCAATCCCAGCGGAAAACGCTCGCCCGATCACCCCCAACTCCAACAAGGGAGCAAACGCCTGGGGAGCCAGGGTCAGCACATCGAGGCGATAGGTCGCCATGTCGTCCTAGGTGGAGGGCTTCGAAACCCGGCGGATATCAGTGCAAAAGCTGCCCTGCAGCGGCACACCATCACCATCCACAGCCGTGGTGCTGCGCAAGCGCAAATTCACGCGGGTGAACCAAATGCGCTCCTGCACCACAACACCATCAGGACTCGAGAGGTTGAGTTCCATGCTGCCATCGGGCCAAAAGCGCCAGGTTCCAGCAGACGCACCATTGCGAGATAAACCACCATCCTCGGCAAACGACAGGGTGCTGGTGTCTCCACTGGGGGCTTGCACAACCAGTTGCCCCAGGCCAGACGCTGGCGTGGCTTCAGATCGCACCGTTAGCTCTCCACGTTCACTGCTGTGCCATTCGTCGTCTCCCTCCATCGACAGCTCAAAACAGCTGCGCAAACTCATCCATTGCCCATCGCAAAGGGCAAGAAATGCAGCTGGATCAGCAGGAGGGAAGGGTTGTTCACTCATCTGGTCATTCTCTCAGCCAGCTTCACCACGTGATCGGCAAAAACGGATACGGGCGATTCCATCCATAGAGCGCCAAACGCTGCCGACCGGGCACAGCGGCCCCACGGCGATGGAAACCGAACACATCAGCGAGCACAAGGGTGTTGGCAGGACAGGTGACCGCCACAGGCTTTGGCAGACCCAAGCTTTCCAGAGCCTCATCTCGAATCCGAAAGGACCCCGAAACATCGGGCTGACGGCGATGCAACAACGCCGCATCAGCGGTGGATTGCTCCCAGCGCAAACGAACTGGATCCAACCGATGACTGCCGGGGACGTACTCAAACGGACCGTCATCGCGCTCGACGGGGCGCAAGAACAACCAAAACTTCAAAGCACGAAAAAACGTATCGCGATGCAAATCCTTCTGGAGGTCTGGTGTTTCGCTCTCCTCCCCATGAACCGTTAAGTACACATCCACCTTGTGGTGATCCATCGGCACCCCAATCACCTGCCGAGAACAGGACGACAAGCGGGGGTCGTGACATGCCTCAGCCGCCTGGGGCAACACCCGTGGATCGATATGCAGAAAGCGGTTGAGGGTGCCGCCATCAAACCGATCAAAGCCACCGGCGAAGGGTTGCTTGGGTTGAAATCCCACCCGATTGTTCACGGGCATCGGATGCTGATGCTCAACATCACAGACCCGCGATTCCACCTCAGCGCACAACGCTGCGAATTGGCTCGGCGGGAGAAAATTTTGGATCACAACGAACCCATCCCGCTCGAGATCGGCACATCGACCCGGCTTCAACCAGCGCCGCCAACGGCACAGGGTTTCGGCGAGTTCCACCCGTCGACGATGCAGCTGAAGCTGCCGGTTGAGGGCAGGATGGCCAACCCAAGGATCCCGAAAGCTCTTGGTGCGCGTCAGCAAAGAGAGCATGCTTCAAGCGTAGGTGGGACCCAATCCCCGCTCAAAAATCACCCCCGCCATAGCCCAACTCCGCCAGGCGATGGGGTTTGCTTCGCCAATCAGGCACCACCTTCACAAACAACTCCAGATACACCGAACCATCGATCAACGTTTGCATCTGGAGCCGTGCGCCCTGACCGATCGTTTTGAGCATGGCGCCTCCCTTGCCAATCAGGATCCCTTTCTGACTTTTCCGCTCCACCAACACCGTGGCCAACACAGCCGTCCGACCTTGATGTTTGCCCTGAGGCGGGATGTCTTCGACACGATCAATCGTGACCGCAACGCTGTGGGGCACCTCTTCACGGGTGTGGAGGAGCACCTGTTCACGAATCAACTCCCCCAAGAGCACGCGTTCCGGCTGATCCGTCACCATGTCTGGTGGATAGAGCTGCGGTCCCAAGGGAAGCTGCTCCGCCATGACGACGGAGAGCTCACGGCAACCATCACCCGAGATCGCGCTGCAGCGATGCACGGGCCAATGGGTCTCAGCCAGGAGTTCGTCGTAGCGCGCCGCGGCCTGCTCCTGTTGATCGGCCGCCACCAAATCCCATTTATTTAAAACAACCAACACAGGCAGCGACTGCTGTTTCAGCAAATTGACGATGAAAGCATCGCCGCGGCCAGGTCGCTCACAACCCTCCAGGAGAAGCAACACAAGATCAACCTCGCCGATCGCGCTTCGGGCGCTGTGGACCAGCCGTTCGCCCAAAAGATGATGGGGCTTATGAATTCCAGGGGTGTCGACCAGAACCATCTGGGACTCCTCCGTGGTGAGGATGGCGCGCAGTCGGTTGCGTGTGGTCTGAGCCACCGGCGATGTGATCGCCACCTTTTCCCCCACCAACTTGTTCAGCAGGGTCGATTTCCCAACGTTGGGACGACCGATCAGGGCAATAAAACCAGACCGGTAATCGTCTGGAACAGGGGGTTGAACCATCAACTCAGTCTGCGGCTTCATCCGCCGGCTTTGGTTTCGGCCTGCTCCAATGCCGATGTGGGATCACCGCTCAGGTCAGCCATCAAAAATTCGCGGGTTTCAGGCAAAGCAAGGCGCAAGTTCGATTCAAAATCGAAATCCACCTGCAACGAATCGGCTTTGAGATCCAAAAGATGGCCTCCATGCCTTCGATCATCAGACAGAAAATGCAAGTGATAGCCGGGAATATTCAGGCTGCTGGCATGGGTCGGACTCCAAAATCCAACCAAGGTTCCTTGAATCGCATGATGGCGAAAGGTGGTTTGAGCCTTCGCTGCATCCAACAACGTGGCGCCTTCCTCAACTGGAGAGACCGATCGAACCAACACCTGATCGAACCGTCCAGTGATGCGGATGGCAACGAAGAGATTGGCGCTGGGTCTGAAGGGATCCAGCAACTCTCCAAGCTGCTCGAGGCTCTGAACATCATTAAGGGCGAAGTGTCGCTCGCTCTGAAAACGCGATGCAATCCAAAAGGGAATTCCCTCATCGAGGGGAGCCTGAATCAGGCTTCCATCTGCCCTGGCCTGCCAACAGATTCCGTCGAGAAGGATTCCCTCACCATCAAGGTGCTCAAACGTCCCGATCCCAAAATCGCCGTGCTCCGGCAAATCAGACACTTTCAAAGCCTCTCCAAACACGCCCTCCACCACGGCCGTCGACGTCGAAAGCTGCCAAATGGTGTGGTGCTCCAAATCAAGGAAATCACCCAGTGCTTTACGGATCACGGCACTGGCGCTTTCCCCCGTCTGCGCACAGTGGTTTTGTAACGCCTGCCAATGTCCGGGAGGCAGTCGTAGATGAAGATCGTGATTTGAGGAACTCAGCATCAGATCAACTCGGCATGCCCATAGCCTGACTTGAGTGGCAACGATGCGCCATGCCGAATCAACAGCCCACGTTTCAGCAGGCGATGGAGATCACAGCCACCTGGCTGCAGCAATGGGACAACGAAGAAATCAGTGATGAAGTGATTGCAGACCGCATCGGTGAGATGGTGGCAAGCCGCGATGGGGCGCGAGGATTTTTCGTGGTGACGCTGGCGGGAGATAGCGCCTTAATGGATCGCATGCCCGATGTCGTTGCGGGCCAGCTGCGCAGTGCTGGGCGCTCTGTGGTGGACCTCAGCGTTCGTAATTTGGCGATGAGCACTGCGATGGCGGTGCATCACAAGCGCAATGGAGATGAGAATCAACAGGCCGGATCAGAGCGGGTCACGCTCCGCTGCACGGAATTACTACGACTGTTGGAACCGATCCTTGTGAAGGAACGTCTGGAGCAGCTGCTCGAAGCCAGCATCCACAACACCGGCGCTGACGTCTCCTTTTTGGAGCGATGGGGCTACGACGACGAACAAAAACGCGCCATTTGTCGCAGCGTGTATGCCATCGCGGCCGCTTAGATCACCGTTCAGAAAGACACATTGAGCTGCAGCCCTAACACCAGTGCATCGTCGACTTCGCCTCGCCCCATTGGGTTAAAAATGTATTGGGCACTGGGCTGAAGCGTCGCATTGGAGCCCAGGGCCAGCTGATATCCCAACTCCATTGCTGTTTCCCAGATCGGACCACCCTGGATGCGACGGTTCCAATTGGCATTGGTCACCCCCAGAACGAGCGCATCGTGGGGGCGCGTTCGAATCACACCCTTACCGATCCAACCCGCTGCATAGGTGTTCGGAACCTCTTGAACACCCGACCGCAAGCCATAGGTGGCATTGGCCCAGAGACGACCATCGAGGGCGACAGAACCAAAACGCCATGGCACGGAGACCAGTCCATAGAGGCCATGGTTATCGCGGGAGACAGCATCCGGGGCACTCACCTTCGGGAAGTCCCAGAATCCAAGCCAACCCCCCAGATGGACCCCCGCCTGCGGCAATCCAGACACGTACAAGCCGTCCTGCTCCGCAGCCGCCACCCGCACGACCGAGCCATTGGGCAATCGCTTCACCGGAAGTGGGGAAGCATCCCCAAACGGCACGTTCAGTTGTACAAATTGAGCCACCCCATCACTGGCCAAGATGCTGAAATCCGTGCCATGAAGTCCCGGGTCGGCGCCATCAGGATTGATCTGGAAGATCCCGGTCCGCACTTGGGGACCATCCGCATCACCCAAGTGAACGGCAAGGCCGTATTGGTTCGAGGGGTAAGCGAGAACGGGTAAGGAATTGGGGATCCCCCAGTTCTGACCGCAAAAGCCATTATTGGTGTAATAGCAATACAAGGGAGACGAGGCGAAGTCGTCAAACGCCGCAAACTTGCCGAGTTTCAGCTTTAAGAGGCCATCGTCAAGCTGTTGGCGTTCCAGCCAAAGGCCTGCGAGTCGGCCGGTTTGTCCGTAGCCATAAATCTGTTGAACAGCGAGTTGGTTCGGAATCTTCTCGGACAAGCTCGTGCCTGAACGTTGCGATGCCGTGAGGTGAAGCGACCAGTGATCGATTTCTTGCCAATCACGGCTCTGTTTCGTGAAGCCAGTTGAGAAGGCTGAGTTGAGGTGAAGGTTATGGGTATAGGTGCCGGTCTGGCGGTCTCCGCCAAAGGGATTGGCGTTGGTTTCACTGGTGTAGTTCATCGAGAACTGCACCCATTCCGGAAAGCCGATCAGCGTCTCAAGCCAGGGCTGTGGAACCCGCTCAAGCCGCTCAGGTTCCGCACACAGTGGATTCACCCCAGCAAAGCCAAGACATGCTGCTGCAACCCAAGACCCGTAACGACGAAGATCCATCACACAACCCATGAAACAACGAAAAAAAATGATTCAGCAACGCCCTCTTTAGAGGCAAACGACGCCAAGAATCAGGCCATGTCTTCCAATTCTTTGCCCTTGGTTTCACGAATGAAAAACAACACCAAGAAAAAGGAGATGGCCGCCGCACTGGCGTAGAGGCCGTAGGCGAATGCAGGTCCAGACGCCTCGAGTAAAGGAGGAAACGTTCGGGCGATCAACCAGTTGGCGATCCAATTGACCATCGCGCAAAGGCCGAGGGCTACGGCTCGAATGCGGTTGTTAAACATCTCTCCAAGCATGACCCACATCACGGGTCCCCAGGAAAAGCCAAAGGCAAAGACGAACAGATTGGCGGCGATCAATGCCACCCCGGCGGCAACCCCCACCAATTGGGGCAGTCCATCGACAACAGGCGCCCAGGCAAAGGTCCAGCTCATCGCACCCAAGGTGAGCGCCATCAGCACTGATCCAATCAACAGCAGGGGCTTCCGGCCAATTCGGTCGATGAACAGGATGGCAACGAAGGTGGTCACCACATTGGTGACTGACGTAATCACCGTGACAACCAGGCTATCCGTGGTGCTGAACCCCACCGCCTGCCACAGCACGCTGGAGTAGTAGAAGATGACGTTGATCCCAACGAACTGCTGGAAGATCGCCAACATCACCCCGGTCCACACCACGGGGATCAGCAAACTGCGTTGATCCAATACGTCGGTGAGCTTGCTCTGATGCCTGTTCTGAAGACTGTGTTGGATCCGCGCGATCACCAGATGAGCCGGTTCATGCAGGGTTCGTTCAATCACGCCGGCAGCCCGCTCCGGCAACCCTTTCTGCACGAGATAGCGGGGACTTTCTGGAATCCCAAGCACCAGCACGCCATACAACGTTGCCGGCACCACCTCTGAGATCAACATCCAACGCCAGGCAGCGAACGGACCCACAAGCGACTCAGGGTTTTGATCTGCGGTGAGCTGGACAACGCCGTAGTCGAAGAGCAAAGCCAGAAAAATTCCGATCACAATCGCAAGCTGCTGCAGCGATCCCAACCGTCCGCGCATGTCAGCCGGCGACACCTCTGCGATGTATGCCGGCGCGAGCACACTGGCAAAACCAACCCCCAGTCCTCCCACCACCCTCCAGAGGATCAAACCGGTGAGGGTCTGGGCAAAACCGGAACCGATGGCACTGACGAGGAACAGCACGGCTGCCACCAACATGCTGCGGCGACGGCCAATCCGATCCGACAGCCATCCAGCCGATAAAGCACCCACCGCAGATCCCAAGAGCGCCGCTGCAACCGCACGGCCCAGGGCATCAGCAGACACCTCAAACACCTGACCAATGGCACTCACCGCACCATTAATCACCGCTGTGTCGTAACCAAATAGGAATCCACCGAGGGCGGCGGAGATCGCAATTTGAATGAGAAACCGCAGACGGCGACGCTGACGCTGCTGCTCAAGCACTGAAGCTGAAGAGTCCATGGCGGCCGGGCTGATTCACCTCAATGGAGCGCAGTCCAGATGGTTTAGCAGCACAGACGAAATCAATCGACACGGTATGGACGGACACAAAAAAAACCCCGACAGAGCGGGGTTTGATCCGTGATTGAACCAAAAGAGATCACTTAATCGCGGCGACCGCCACCATTCAAGACAATGATCAGCCGAAGAATGAAGATAAACAGATTGATGTAGGTGAGATACATACTCAATGCACCCGCCAAATATTGGTCGTCCCGATAGGCACGGGGCATCGTGTAGAAGTCCACAAAGGCAGCTCCCACAAACAGGATTGTGCCAAAACCAGCTATTAAAAGTTCAAAGCTGGTGCCATGGAACATCGCTGGGGCAAAGATTCCACCGATGAACTGAACCACCATGGCCAAGATCAGGCCGATCAATCCCAGGCCCACCACACCCGACAGGGCCTGGCCGACACTGTCGCTCATCCGGCGGCCAACAATCGAAGCAATCACAAAGGTGATCCCCGTCGCCAGGGCAGCGGTGCCAACGGCGCCGATACCGGCGACGGCACCAGCAAAGGCCACAAGCCCACTCAGGGTGAAACCAGTGATCAGGCTGTAAACGGCTAGAAGAGGCAACGCCGTAGCGTTATTGCCCTTCATTGCCACATTTTGGGCAACAAAAAAGAGAATTAAATTTCCGATTAGTGCCACCCAGAACAGGGGCATAAAAATTGGTGTCGCGATCAACGTCAGACCGCCAAGAACTCCCAATGACGTGAGAACCATGCCACCGCCGACATAAGGCAAAGCCTTATTGACGACGTTGGGGCCGACGAGGGCGCTGGATTGCGCCTCTCGAATGGCTTGTTGAAAATTGCTGCTAGCTGGCATGTCGACCAGACCACATTGCTTCTCGTATTTTGACAGTGGGCGCAATGCGTTGGGGTGTGGATCTCCCTATCGACGCGCAATCCTGGCTGTAGGCCTGACCAGTCCTTGCTCTTCTCGTTGCTCATCAAGGCGCGCATAGGCCTCCACAACCCGTTGCACCAACGGATGGCGAACCACATCCGCCGATGTCAAACGGCAAACGGCAACGCCTGGCACGCCATCCAACACGTCGGAGGCCTCCTGAAGACCACTGAGTTGATGGTGTGGAAGATCCACCTGGGTGACATCTCCCGTCACCACCATGCGAGAACGTTCCCCCAATCGAGTGAGCACCATGCGCATCTGAGCGGGGGTGGTGTTTTGAGCCTCATCAAGGATCACAAACGCATCATTGAGCGTGCGTCCCCGCATGTACGCCAGGGGTGCCACCTCAATCACGCCTTTTTCTAATAAGCCGGCCGTCTTTTCTGCTCCGAGCAGACAATGCAATGCGTCATAGAGCGGCCGCAGATATGGGTCAACTTTTTGCTGTAGGTCGCCCGGCAGGAAACCAAGCCGTTCGCCTGCTTCAACAGCCGGACGCGTCAAAATCAAACGCTCCACCTTGCGTTCAGAGAGCATTCGCACCGCCAAAACGGCGGCCAGGAACGTTTTTCCTGTGCCTGCAGGACCCAGGGCAAACGTGAGGTCGTGGCGCTCCATCGCATCCACGTAACTCTTCTGGCGCAGGGTGCGCGGTCGCAAGGTGTCCCCCTGCTGACTCCGCACCAAAACATGCTCCGCCATCGCGGCATGGTCATCACCGTGGCCGGTGTTCAGAGAGCCCAGCGCCGATTGAAGATCAACGGAAGACACCGCTTGGCCGCCTTGCCAAATGGGACGAACCAATTCGACAACAGATGCAGCTCGCTCGATCTGAGCCGCTCGACCTGAAATGACAAGTTGAAGCCCCCTCAACACCACTGAAGCGCCCGTAAGAGCTTCAAGACGGTGCAAGGTGACTTCTGCTTCTCCGGCAATGGCCAAAGCAGCTTCAGGATCAGGAAGGTCGAGAACGAAACGACTACGTTCGCCTCTATCGGGCACTGAGTTGATCAGCCTTCGGTCGATTCAGCATCACCGGCGGATGCCTCAGCCTCGGCAGCTGCAGCAGCCTTGGCCTCAGCCGCCTCTTTAGCGGCCTGTTTTGCGGCTGCTTCACGCTTCGCGTTTTGCTTGGCCTGACCAACGGTGACGGAAGAGCGCACCGTTTTTTCGATCAAACCACCGCGCTCTAAAAGGGTGCGAACGATATCTGTGGGCTGAGCTCCCTGGCCAAGACGCTCGCGAATCGCCTCCGTGTCCAAGCGAGTTTCCTTGGTTCTGGGGTTGTAAAAGCCAAGCTCCTGGAGGGGACGACCGTCCCGTCGCGACGTGCTGTTGCAGGCCACGAGGCGGAAGCTCGCTTCCCGCTTCTTACCGAACCGCTTCAGGCGGAGCTTGATCATCGTGGTCCTGGTGTGAGAAGTGGAGGTGTTGTGGCTGAGCCAATCAGCCCGCCAAACAACCACCATACCGGTTCACATTCAGAGTTCCCCAAAGCCCTTCTTTTTCTTGGCTGGACGCTGACGCTTTGGAGCGCCACCCTGGCCAGCACCGGAGGGCATTCCTCCCATCCCAGGCATCCCGGGCATCCCTCCCATCCCAGGCATGCCACCCATCCCGGGCATTCCTGGCATGTTGCCGCGGCTCATCTGCTGCATGAAGCCCCGCATTTTCTGAAAGTCAGCCAGCACCTTGTCCACGTCTGCGGGCTGGTGGCCACTCCCGGCAGCAATGCGACGCCGCCGACTCGGCTGAGAGGCCAGCAACTCCGGCTGACAGCGCTCGCTCTCTGTCATCGACCCAATCATCGCCTCGACACGCTTGAGCTGGTCCTCCCCCTGCTTCAACATGCCGTCGTCGATCTTGTTCATTCCCGGAATCATTTTCATGAGACCCCCCAGGGATCCCATTCGCTTGATCAGACGCATCTGCTGGAGGAAATCAGAAAAATCGAACGACGCCTCCTGCAGCTTCTTCTGCATCTTTTCGACATCGGCGAGTTCGACCTCCTTTTGCGCCTTCTCCACCAACGTGAGCACATCCCCCATCCCGAGGATGCGACTCGCCATCCGCTCTGGATGGAAGGGCTGCAACGCCTCCACCTTTTCACCGGTGCCGATGAACTTGATCGGCTGACCACTCACTTTGCGAATGGACAGCGCCGCACCACCGCGGGAATCCCCATCCAGCTTGGTCAGCACCGCCCCCGTAATGCCCACCTGCTCATGGAAGGCACGGGTGAGTTCAGCCGCTTCCTGGCCGATCATCGAATCCACCACCAACAGCACCTCATCGGGCTGCACAGCGGTGCGAATTCGCACCATTTCCCCCATCATTTCGGTGTCGATCTGAAGGCGGCCAGCGGTATCGACCAAGAGGGTGTCGTACCCCTCAGCCTTGGCCTTCGCCAAACCAGCCGCAGCGATCTCTTCAGGCTTCGCGTCTGTTCCCAGACTGAACACATCAACCCCGATCTGCCCTCCAAGGGTTTTCAACTGCTCGATGGCAGCGGGGCGATAGACGTCGGCTCCCACCATGAGGGCACGACGGCCCTGATCCTTGAGGTGCAGTCCCAGCTTGGCCGTGGCCGTGGTTTTACCGGCCCCCTGCAGGCCGGCCATCAAAACAACCGTGGGAGCTTCAGAAGCATGGGCGAGTGGTGCGTTATCGCCACCCATCACGTCCACCAATTGGTCATGGACCACCTGGATGAACTTCTGATCAGGGCTCACCCCGCGCACCACCTCTGCGCCGACCGCCTTGCCGCGAACATCGGCAACAAAATCCTTCACGACAGGGAGGCTGACGTCGGCATCGAGCAGCGCACGGCGGACCTCTTTCAGCGCCCCATCGACATTGGTTTCGCTGATCTTGTCCTGGCCTCTCAGCCCTTTGACTGCATCTTCAAAGCGGGCTGACAGCTCGTCGAACATTGCGGTACCAAGACTGACTTAATGCAGTGATCGTAAAAAGCTGCTCGCCAATCGCTCAGGAACCAGGAATGTATTCATGCAATTTCCACTGTTGTCCATCCCGGCCGAACACATACGTGATGCGCAATGTCTGAGGCGGAGTCTGATCAACAACCTTTCCTGAGCGATCAAGAGTCTTGTCGGTGTAGTCCACGTCCGCCTTCAAAGCGATTCGCCGCGGCGTACGACTCACCACATCAACGCTGGTCGCTGAAGCACTGATGGTTTTTGAGCGACCCAACACGGCATCGGCAATCCGCTCTGCTTGAACCCGCCGCACCAACCGCCGCCTCGCCACCGATGACACCTCTTGCGTCACTTCTTTGGGAACAGCATTGGTTAGGCCAGCCAAGGCTTTCGCTTTGGCGTTCAACCAGCCCTGGATGAGGTCCTGTAATTGCTTATCCGACGGCTCATCACTCGTCAGTGGCTGCATCGTGCCGCTCGATGACTGCTCCGGTTGCAGCGTGGCCAGTGGTCGCCCAGAGCGATCCTCTTCCTCTGGTGCAGGCGGTGACGCTGGCTCCTCTTGGACCAGTGGAGCCACGGCCGGCACATCGTTCCGCTGACGCAGCACCAACGAAGGACCGCCACCCAGAGCCGCCAGGATGGCCACGAGGGCCGCCATCTTGATCAGAAGCGACCGAGGCAGGTTGGGCAGTTGGGGCAACTGGGGGAGAGAGAAAGCAGGGAGACGGATGCCGTGCTCGTCCAGACCCTCCGAAGGCTCCTCCGCACCAGAACTAGGCTCCACCGGTCTTAGACCGAGCCCCAGTGCAGCGGGTGCCTCCCAAGGCAAGGGCAACGTTTCGTTGAGCGGCTGGCGGGAGGCTTGACGATCCAATCGATCGACGTAGTTCTGCACATCCCGGTCGGCAAACCAGGCATCGAGATCAATGGCCGTGGCGTCCACATCGCGATAACCCGGCAACACATCCCGACCGAGCCAAGCCCGGCAGTATTCACACTGCGCCGCCAAGTTGTCGCCAGGGTGCTGCACAAACCAGGCCTGAACCTCCGCGTCTCGGATCGCAGCGAAGTGATGCTCCGCTTCACGGACATTGCCGAGCAACAAATCCAGGCAACCCAATAGGGGCATTGGATCAAGCTCTGAAGCGGGTAAAAGCTGAAGACGCTCCCGTGCCTGCTCCAGGCATTCCGGCTTCCGCCGTGAAAAACCCGCAGCAGTGAGCGCGAGAACAGCCAAAAATCCGGCTTCAATTTCACCTTCTTCAGACCAACGACTGAAGAGATCGATCTGCTCTTGAACCGTCAAAAAACGACGAATCTGTTGAAAAAAAGACTCAAAATCCTCTTGGGATAAAGAGCCAGAACCTGAGACGGACTCCGCAACCTCCATCCCATCGAGCCCCCCCCGCTGGCTCACGAGCTGATCAAGCAGCGACAACCCCTGCTGATGTGAGGCCTGATCACTCAGATCACGACTGATCAGATCAAGGATTCTGAATGGGAGCAGATCATCAAGGTCTTGCTCGAGCCTGCGTTGCTGGTCGGGCAATTTGCCCATGCGCTGTTGCAACTGAATGCCATCCACCAACAACTGAGCAGCTGATTCATAGCGGCGCTGCCCCTTCTCTTCCACAGCGGCATCACGACAAGCCAACGCAGCAAGAAGCGTGAGATCGGCTTCCCGTCCACTGCCGAGGGCTGGAGCTTGGGGTGGTTGCAGCCCATGGCTCGCCATTTGGAACGCCTCAAGAGCGCCATGGGCCTCCCATAAAAGAATCAATCCAGCCACTTCACTGGTGGCTGGAAGATCCAGGCCGACGGTCTCATTCGGATGAGAAGCACTCAAACGAATCAACGCCGACTCGTACTCGGCGCGATCATTTCGATCGGTGAGCAGGTCAGCCGATCGACCTAAAAGTTCGTTCCGTTTAAGAAGAGCTTCATGGGTAAATCCCTGATCAGGCGGGCTGTCACAACGGGACTGCAATCGATGAAGAATGGCTGCTGCATCAGCGGAAGGACTGACGCCCAGCAGTCGGAAATGATCGATGGGCAAATCCAACAGCTTCAGGCATCGCTCGCGCGAACTTTAGTCAGTGTCTGGTGTTTTGCCTATTGCTCATCCGCTGGCCCTTACAGTTGTCCAGTCTGAATGAGCTGGTCATGGGTCAGGACCTCGCGGTGGACTCCGCTTCCATCGGTATCGCCTCTGCCGGTGCCCATGCCGAGCGACTCTCCAATCTTGTGACGTCTCAGCGGGCCATTGTTGACCGTGACACGGGTTTAGACCTCTATCGGGACATGACCCTGGGTCGGCGCTTTGAAGACAAATGCGCCGAGATGTACTACCGGGGCAAAATGTTCGGTTTTGTTCATCTGTATAACGGCCAAGAAGCAGTCAGCACCGGCGTGATCGGCGCCATGAAGCGTCAACACGACTGGTTCTGCAGCACCTACCGGGACCATGTCCATGCCCTAAGTGCGGGGGTCCCAGCGCGCGAGGTTATGAGTGAATTATTCGGAAAAGAAACCGGTTGCAGCAAGGGTCGCGGCGGTTCCATGCATTTGTTCTCCAAAGAACATCACTTGTTGGGCGGATTTGCGTTCATTGCTGAAGGGATTCCGGTGGCGCTGGGTTCAGCCTTCACCAGCCGCTACAAACGTGACGCCCTTGGTGATGCCTCAAGCAACTCGGTAACAGCCGCATTTTTCGGAGACGGCACCTGCAATAACGGTCAGTTCTTCGAATGTTTGAACATGGCCCAGCTCTGGAAATTACCGATCCTTTTTGTCGTTGAAAACAACATGTGGGCCATCGGGATGGCCCACGACAGAGCCACAAGCGACCCTGAAATCTGGCGGAAAGCAGGATCGTTCGGGATGGCCGGAGAAGAGGTGGATGGCATGGATGTTCTTGCTGTTCGCGCTGCGGCCCAACGGGCGATCGAACGCGCGCGCGCTGGAGAAGGCCCGACGGTTCTGGAATGCCTCACCTATCGCTTCAGAGGGCATTCCCTGGCCGATCCCGACGAGCTGCGCTCCGAACAGGAAAAGCAGTTTTGGGCCAAGCGTGACCCGCTTAAAGCCCTGGAGAAGGACTTAACAGAAGCGGGATTGGTGAACAGCGATGAGCTTCGTGCAATCGAAAAGGAGATTGATGCTGTGATCTCGGATTGCGTTGATTTCGCCCTCTCCGCACCCGAACCCGATCCTTCCGAGTTAACCCGTTACATCTGGGCTGAGGACTAAGGCTGAAGGCTGAAGGCTGAACACGGAATTCAGCCTTTCAACGGATCAAATTCCGCTCGGAAGCCGCCTGGTGAGATTGCGCAATTTACGAAGAGCTTTGAGCTCAACCTGACGAACACGCTCGCGGGACACTTCCATCAAACGGCCGATTTCAGCGAGCGTGTGACGCTCATTGCCTTCCAAGCCGAAACGAAGCCGAAGAACATTTTGCTCTTGCTCGCTGAGATGGCTGAGCCAACGCCCGAGCTGTTCGTGGTGAATCCGCTGCTCGACGATGTCGAGCGGCTCATCGGCCGAGGAATCAGCGATTAAATCTCCAAGGAAACTGCGTCCTTCTTCACCGTTCACAGGAGCATCGAGGCTGCTGGTCGTCAGGGCCTGACGCAAAAGCGAATCAAGTTCCTCTAAAGGAATGTCCATCGCCTCGGCAATCTCCAGCCGATTCGGCATGGCGCCGAGTTTGTGGGCCAAATCCAGGCTGACTTTGCGAATCGTGGTGAGTCGCTCGCTCAAATGGACGGGGAGTCGAATGGTGCGGGATTGGCAGGCAATCGCCCTGGTCATGCTCTGACGAATCCACCAAAAGGCATAGGTGGA
>JBDQPG010000101.1:0-2510 GCA_040260695.1 Synechococcus sp. SFB_27S_18OctNov_coas_78
CATAAAGACGGTTGTTGGTGGAGGTGACCCACTCGCAGAAGGACTGCCAGCTAGAAGCGCCGGAGCGCTGCTGGATGGTGGTGGTCATGAGAACGGAAAACAGCCTGTGGGACGAATCCCGGCGGCGAATAAGAAAGGTCGGAAAACCGACATCCGCAATGTAACGGAAGTTTGCGGAACCGACACGGATGGGCCGCTGAGCGCTCCTGATCCCTCCGATTAGCTCTGCTGATCATTTGGTCCCTGCCTTGGGGCCTTGCTTTTCCGCCGCTGTGTCGATCTTGACTGCCTCTCGGTCGAAGGTGTGCATACGCCCAAAGGGGGCAGTGGGATGAATATGTTTCCTCTATAAAGATGAAATCAAAGATAACGACAGCTCTCGATGACTACCCGTATTGGCATCAATGGGTTTGGACGCATTGGTCGCTTGGCATTTCGGCAAGCCGTCTCTTTGCCTGATGTTGAAGTTGTTGCAATTAATGATCTCCTCGATATCGACTATATGGCTTATTTGTTGCGTTATGACTCAACGCATCGGCGCTTTCCTGGAAGTGTTGAAGTGGAAAATGGACATTTAATTGTGAATGGCAAAAAAATCAGAATCAGTGCCGAGCGAGATCCAAAAACTCTTGCGTGGGGTGATGTCGGCGCCGATTACATCCTCGAAAGCACTGGCTTTTTCCTGACAGATGAAACAGCCCGGTGCCACATCGAAGCGGGCGCTAAACGCGTTGTCATGAGTGCCCCATCAAAGGATGAAACACCCATGTTCGTGATGGGTGTGAACCATGAAAGCTACGCCAACCAAGATATTGTTTCCAATGCAAGTTGCACCACAAATTGTCTGGCACCTATTGCAAAAGTTGTTCACGATAGATTCGGAATTTTGAGTGGTCTGATGACCACAGTTCATGCAACCACTGCAACCCAAAAGCCAGTTGATAGTCCTTCACTTCGCGATTGGCGAGGTGGTCGAGGTGCAGGCCAAAGTATTATTCCTAGCTCCACTGGTGCCGCCAAAGCTGTAGGGAAGGTCATCCCTGAGCTCAATGGAAAACTCACTGGTATGGCATTTCGGGTTCCAACTCCTGATGTTTCAGTGGTTGATCTGACAGTGAATTTGGCTCGACCAACGAGTTATGAAGGAATGAAAAATGCGATGAAAGAAGCTTCTGAGAATGAACTTTTAGGAATCCTCGGTTATACAGAAGATCAAGTTGTATCGAATGATCTTCTTGGAGAAAGTTGTACGTCGGTGTTCGATGCCGGAGCTGGAATGGCTTTGAACGATAATTTTATGAAGCTTGTGGCCTGGTATGACAACGAATGGGCTTATAGCTGCAAGTGCATTGACTTGATTCAGCATATGGCTTCCGGAGAAAAGTGAGGATCATGACTGAAGCTCAAAGATTTTGAGTAGATGACTTTTTAGGGGCAAATCCTAATTCTTTTCAAATCGATCGCATGCCTGAACTGATCATTCGACCTGCTCAGCTCTCCGATGTCCCGGCCATTGTTCGATGGGCAAGGAGCGAGGAATTTGCGCCTGGATTGGGTGATGTGGATATTTATAGGAATACGGATCGTCAGGGCATCTGGGTTGCTTGGCTTGGTTCGTCTCCGATTGGATGCATTGCAGGCATTAAGTATAATGATATTTATGGATTTATAGGTTTGTATATTGTTAGGCCTGAGTATCGAGGTTGTGGTTATGGGCATCAGCTTTGGGAACAAGCTCTCAATCATCTTCAGAGCGTCAAATGTATTGGTCTAGAGGCTGCTTCCCATTTGGTCGATAGTTATGAGGAATGGGGTTTTAAACCGTCCTCTCAAACCATTCGCTGGCAATTATTTAATCCTGATCACGAAAGCAAAGCAGAAGAGGTATTGAATCGACAGGAATTTTTTGCAGTAACTGGTTCTGAAATTCCTTTAGAAGCGGTTGAAAAATATGATTCTGAGCGTGAATTTACTGCGAGGCCTCATTTTTTATCGCAGTGGCTTGAGCATCAGAGTGGGAAAGTGATCGCTTTGATCGATAAGGAAAATAGCTGTCATGGTTTTGCTCGTATACGACCTTGCCTGCTTCCTGCGGGTGAAGGTTGGCGGATCGGGCCTATTTTGGCCGACTCCCCAAGACTTGCTGAAGTTTTAATTTTAAATCTATTGGTGAAACATAAGGGTGTGATTCTGATTGACTCTTCCCAGCGAAATAGCAAAGCCCAGTCTCTTTTATCGTCTCTCGGCTTTCGTCAAATTTCAGCAACAACACGGATGTATCGGGGTTCGCATCAAGCTGTTCTGACTGAGGATGTTTATGGATTGGCTTGTCTTGAGCTTGGTTAGTGGATTAGCAAACGTCTGTTTCTGACAAGAAGCTGACAATGACAGTCGAGCGTTTGCCAGCAAAAAGCCCCCGCCGTGAGGCGGGGGCTTTGCGATTCAGTTGATCTGAATCGTTTGGTCTGTTCCGATGGAACAGGATGGATTCCAGATCAACCGATTGCAGG
>JBDQPG010000064.1:0-10817 GCA_040260695.1 Synechococcus sp. SFB_27S_18OctNov_coas_78
ATTCAGGAAACCGTTCATCCAGCGATCGTCCTTCAAGTGCTCGTCCTTCAAGTGATCGGTTTTCGATGAACCGTTCACCACGCGACCGGCCTCCCAGCGACCGGCCTCCCAGTAATCGGCCTCCCAGCAAAGCTCCTTCTGACGATCGTCCCTACGGACGCAGCGACGCGTCCCGCCCCTCGTCTTACGGCCAGAGAGATTCAGCGGGATCACGTCCCTATGGACGTCGGGACGACCGTGCTCCTCGCGTCCAAGGCCGCGGTGATGGGGACGGCAATCGTTTCTATGGACGTCGTGACGACCAGGGTGACCGCTCGTCTGCTCCCAGTCGATTCCGTTCTGAGAGCCCTTCCCATGGATCCTTCCGTGATCGTTCTGAGCGAGCTCCGGATCGACACCGTTCCGGCGACGAGAGACGTCAGTCGTCCCAAAGGCCACGGTTTACAGACTCTGGTTCCCGCTCCCAGCGTCCCAATCTGCAGCCTGAGGCCGAAGCCTCAACGCCACCAGCAGACGATCTGATTTGGGGCCGACACGCCTCGCAGGCAGCCCTCGAATCTGGCCGACCGATCCACCGGATTTGGTGCACTCCAGAGATGCGCAGTGCTTCGAAATTTCTCCAACTGCTCCGGGAGGCCAAAGCCTCTGGCGTTTTGGTGGAAGAAGTCACCTGGGGGCGGCTTGCCCAGGTCACAGGAGGCTCTGTCCACCAGGGAATCGCACTCCAGACAGCAGCGGCAGATACCTTGGATTTGAACGCCCTCATCGAGGGATGTTCTGAGCTTGGTGAGCCCCCCTTGTTGCTAGCCCTTGATGGGATCACTGATCCGCACAATCTTGGCGCTGTCGTCCGGTCTGCAGAGGCGATGGGGGCCCATGGTCTTGTCCTGCCGCAACGACGTAGTGCGGGCCTCACGGGCTCAGCCGCCAAGGTAGCCGCTGGTGCCATGGAGCACCTTCCCGTTGCGCGGGTCGTCAATCTCAATCGCTCCCTTGAGAAGCTCAAGGATTCGGGTTACAGGGTGATTGGCCTCGCTGCCGAAGGAGACGTCACCCTCATGGATGTGGATCTGGAGGGTCCGCTTGTGTTGGTGACTGGTTCCGAAGACCAGGGCTTGTCGTTGCTGACCCGGCGCCACTGCGACCAATTGGTGCGGATTCCCTTACGTGGTATCACCCCCAGCCTGAATGCCTCTGTGGCGACTGCCCTGTGTGTTTACGAGGTGGCTCGTCGCAATTGGATGAAAGACATTCATGGTCAGGCCCCGTCGCCGCCGATTGTGCGTCCCCAGGTGAAGACACAAGAGGTCTCTCGTCCGATCGCCCCTGTGATGGAAACCCCTGTGATGGAAGCCCCTACGACGGGAGCGACTCCGACCGAAACGACTCCGACCGAAACGACTGTCACCGATCCCCCCGCATCTGAGTTGTCGGTTCCGGCCTCTCCAGCATCCAACCCGTCATCAACCCATCCATCAGACCGTGATCAATCAGACCGTGATCCATCAGCATCTGAGCACGCATCGGGCGATCAAGCATCTCTGAATCAAGAGGTGTCCAATCCCTCGATTTCTGAACAGTCGGATGGGGTGACACCTGAGTCACCTCCAGCGAATTCTGCCCCTCCAACGCCAACGATTCAGCTTGATTTATCGGGTGCGAAACCTGAACCGGATCTTCAGTTCGATCAGAGCATCAAGCTTTCCCCATAACTGATGGGTTGTTTGGCCTCTTCGCAGGTCAAAATGCTCTTACTCACCTTTGCCCCAATGAGCCCACTGATTCGGCCACTTCGAAGCCTCGCTAACGGCCTCGGGGTTGCTTGGTGGGCTCGCATCCAAACATCGGGTCCAGACGTCACGTACTGGTTCGGTCCGTTCATCACCAAGACAGGGCTGGAGGCAGAGTTATCAACGTTCTTGGACGACATCAACTCCGAGCATCCCCAGTCGATCAGCCATTCGTTGTTGCGTACGCGACGGGGTGAACCGTTAACCATCACAAGTGAAGGGTGACAGACGGCTGATAGCGTCGGCCCTGCAATGGATCGCAAGACCATGACGATCAGCGCGTGGCGTCAGCAACTGCAGAACGGTGATATTTCATCCCGTGAGCTTGTTGATCAGCACCTCGACAGGTTGGAAACGGCTGAGTCCTCCCTCCGTGTCTACAACGAGATCACGGCTGAGCGAGCTCGGGCCGATGCGGATCGGATTGATGCTGCCCGTGCCGCTGGCGAAACGCTTGGTCCCTTGGCTGGCTTGCCGCTGGCGATCAAGGACAACCTTTGCACCCGTGGGGTGCGAACCACCTGTTCAAGCCGCATGCTTGAACACTTTGTTCCCCCCTATGAGTCCACCGCGACGGAGCGTCTGTGGCAGGCCGGAGGTGTTCTGGTTGGTAAAACCAACTTGGATGAATTTGCGATGGGTGGCTCGACCGAAACGTCTGCGTTTGGGGCGACGCATAATCCTTGGAACCTCGACCACGTCCCAGGCGGTAGTTCCGGCGGCAGTGCGGCGGCGGTTGCCTCCGGTAGTTGCATTGCATCGCTCGGCTCTGACACCGGTGGATCGATCCGTCAGCCAGCATCCTTCTGTGGTGTTGTTGGCTTAAAACCCACCTACGGCCGAGTGAGTCGTTGGGGTCTGGTGGCGTTTGCGAGCTCCCTCGATCAAGTGGGTCCTTTCGCCACATCAGTGGCTGATGCTGCTGAGCTCTTGCAGGTCATTGCTGGACCCGATCCGCGTGATTCCACCTGCCTCAATGTGGAGGTTCCCGATTATTCAGCAGGTCTGAATCAGTCGATCAAGGGGCTGAAGGTGGGGGTGATCAAGGAATGCTTTGACGCGAAGGGTCTTGATAGTGAAGTCAAAGCATCTGTTCAGGCCGCAGCCGCACAGCTTGAGGCTCTTGGAGCTGAATTGGTTGAGGTGAGTTGCCCGCGTTTTAACGATGGCATTGCCACGTACTACGTGATTGCACCTTCAGAAGCATCCGCCAATTTGGCCCGTTACGACGGTGTGAAGTATGGCTTCCGGGCTGAGGATGCGGAGAGCTTGGCCACCATGACTTCGACCAGTCGTGCGGAAGGTTTTGGTGAAGAGGTCCAACGGCGGATCTTGATCGGCACCTATGCCCTCTCCGCCGGATACGTCGACGCTTATTACAAGAAAGCTCAGCAGGTGCGCACGCTGATCCGGCGTGATTTTGATGCGGCGTTCCAATCGGTGGATGTGCTGCTGACTCCGACAGCACCTTCGACGGCCTTTAAGGCTGGGGCCCATAAAGATGATCCCTTGGCGATGTACCTGGCGGACCTGCTCACGATCCCCGTCAATTTGGCTGGTTTGCCAGCGATCAGTGTTCCTTGCGGTTTCAGTCAGGCGGGTCTGCCCATTGGTGTGCAGTTGATCGGCAATGTGCTGGAGGAGGCGCGCTTGCTGCAGGTGGCCCATCAATACGAACAAGTGGCTGATGTGCTGTCGCAACGCCCGAAGGCTCCTTTGGTGCCCTGAAAACCGCCAGATGTGGTGGTTGGTAGTGCGGCGATACGCTTGATCTTGCGTTGGGCCCTAATCTGGGTTCATGGCATTTGTTCCTCTTCATAACCACAGCGATTACAGCCTGCTCGATGGGGCGTCGCAGTTGCCGTCCATGGTGGAGCGGGCGAAGGACTTAGGGATGCCCGCCATTGCGCTCACTGATCACGGTGTGATGTATGGCGCGATCGAGCTGCTCAAGCTTTGTAAGGGCACCGACCTCAAGCCAATTATTGGCAACGAGATGTATGTCATCAATGGCTCAATTGATGACCCTCAGCCGAAAAAGGAGAAGAGATATCACCTCGTTGTGCTGGCAAAAAATGCCACGGGATATCGAAATTTGGTGAAGCTCACCAGCATTAGTCATCTGCGCGGCATGCGGGGCCGTGGCATTTTTTCCCGGGCTTGTATCGATAAAGATCTACTGAAGCGCTATAGCGAAGGGCTGATCATTGCCACGGCATGTCTTGGAGGAGAGATTCCCCAAGCGATTTTGCGAGGTCGCCCAGAGGTCGCCCGCGATGTTGCCCGTTGGTACCAAGAGGTGTTTGGAGACGACTTTTATTTAGAAATTCAAGACCATGGATCTCCTGAAGATCGAATCGTCAATGTTGAAATTGTCAAGATCGCCCAAGAACTTGATATCCAGCTGGTGGCAACGAATGATGCCCACTACCTCACCAAACAAGACGTGGAGGCGCATGACGCGCTCCTGTGTGTGCTGACTGGAAAGTTAATTAGCGATGAAAAACGACTTCGTTATACCGGTACGGAATACATCAAAACCGAAGAAGAGATGGGCCGTTTATTTACGGATCATTTGGATCCTGATGTTGTTCAGAAGGCCATTACCAACACCGCGAAAGTCGCTGAGAAGGTTGAGGACTACGACATCCTCGGTAAATACCAAATGCCGCGCTTCCCCATCCCCGATGGGCATACGGCTGTGACCTATCTCCGTGAGGTGACGGAACAGGGCTTGCGTGACCGGTTGGAGTTAAAAATCGATGATCCAATCGCCGAACACTATGGCGAGCGGATGAGCCATGAGCTCGCAATCATGGAACAGATGGGGTTCCCCACCTACTTCCTCGTGGTGTGGGATTACATCCGTTTCGCCAGGGAACAAAGCATTCCAGTGGGGCCAGGACGGGGATCTGCGGCGGGTTCACTGGTGGCCTATGCCCTAGGGATCACCAACATCGACCCGGTCAGCAATGGCTTGTTGTTCGAGCGATTCCTCAATCCAGAACGGAAGTCGATGCCTGATATCGACACCGATTTTTGTATTGAACGTCGCAGTGAGGTGATCGATTACGTCACTGAACGCTATGGGGACGACAAAGTTGCCCAGATCATCACGTTCAACCGGATGACCTCTAAGGCCGTCCTCAAGGATGTGGCCCGTGTGCTCGATATTCCCTATGGGGATGCGGACCGTCTCGCCAAGTTGATTCCTGTCGTGCGCGGTAAGCCGGCCAAATTGAAGGCCATGATTGGAGATGAGTCGCCCAATCCTGAGTTTCGCGAGAAATACCAGGCTGATCCTGTGGTGAAGCGCTGGGTTGATATGGCGATGCGGATTGAAGGCACCAACAAAACGTTTGGCGTCCATGCTGCAGGTGTCGTGATCGCTGCTGATCCTCTCGATCAATTAGTCCCACTCCAGCGCAACAACGACGGTCAGGTGATCACTCAATACTTCATGGAAGATGTGGAGTCGATGGGTCTACTCAAGATGGATTTTCTTGGACTCAAAAACCTCACGATGATCGACAAGACTCTGGAACTTGTTGAAGTCAGTAGTGGAACACGCATCGATCCCGACAAACTCCCTCCCGAGGATGCCGACACGTTTGCATTGCTCGCTCGTGGTGATTTAGAGGGGATCTTTCAACTTGAATCGAGCGGTATGCGTCAGATCGTTCGAGATCTGAAGCCCTCGTCTCTGGAGGATATCTCATCGATTTTGGCGCTCTATCGGCCTGGTCCACTGGATGCTGGTTTGATTCCAAAATTCATCAATCGAAAACATGGTCGCGAGGCGATTGATTTCGCCCACGAGATTCTTGAGCCGATCCTGAGTGAAACCTATGGAATCATGGTTTATCAAGAACAGATCATGCGGATTGCGCAGGATTTAGCGGGGTATTCCCTTGGGCAGGCCGACCTCCTGCGCCGGGCAATGGGCAAGAAAAAGGTGTCGGAAATGCAAAAGCATCGCGGCATCTTTGTGGAGGGTGCGAAGAAGCGAGGCGTTGATGTGAAAGTTTCTGATGAACTATTCGATCAGATGGTTCTCTTTGCCGAATACTGCTTCAACAAGAGTCATTCCACCGCCTATGGCGCGGTGACCTATCAAACCGCCTACCTCAAGGCCCACTACCCAGTGGCCTACATGGCGGCATTGCTCACGGTGAATGCTGGCGCCGCCGACAAGGTGCAGCGCTACATCTCCAATTGCAATGCCATGGGGATTGAGGTGATGCCTCCAGACCTGAACGCTTCACTGATCGACTTCACTCCGAACGGCGATCGAATTCTGTTCGGCTTGTCGGCGGTTCGAAATCTCGGAGACGGTGCGATTCGTCGCTTGATCGAATCCCGTGAACATGATGGTCCGTTCCGCTCCTTGGCAGATCTGTGTGATCGTCTTCCATCCAGCGTGCTGAATCGCCGTGGTTTGGAATCGTTAATCCATTGCGGAGCGATGGATGCCATGGATCCGGATGCCAACCGGGCGCAGTTAATGGCAGATCTTGATCTGCTTTTGGATTGGGCGTCCTCTCGAGCGAAGGATCGTGATAGCGGTCAGGGAAATCTCTTCGACCTGATGGCTGCCCCCACTGAGGCCGATGCCCCGACGGATCTGAGTATGGCTCCGAAAGCGGCCCCTGTTCCGGATTATCCCCCTTCAGAAAAGCTCAGACTGGAGAAGGATCTTGTTGGTTTTTATCTCTCAGATCATCCGCTGAAGCAGCTCACTCCGTCATCGCGCCTGTTGGCACCGATTGGCTTGGGTTCCCTCGAGGAGCAGCCAGATAAAGCCAAGGTTAGTGCCATCACGATGATCACTGAATTGCGTCAGGTGACGACGCGAAAAGGCGATCGAATGGCCATTTTGCAACTTGAAGATCTCACCGGTAGTTGTGAAGCGGTGGTGTTTCCCAAGAGTTATGCACGCTTGGCCGACCATCTCATGGCAGAAGCTCGCTTGCTCGTGTGGGCTGGCGTCGATCGACGCGATGAACGGGTTCAGTTGATCATTGACGACTGTCGGGCCATTGATGACCTCACATTGCTCCTTGTTCAGCTTCCCTCTGATCAGGCGAATGACATCGCTATACAACACAAATTACGCGAATGTTTGACGCAACATCGTCCTGAACGCGATGAGCTGGGGGTGAAAGTTCCTGTGGTGGCTGAAGTTTGTCTTGGAGACTCGGTCCGATACGTGCGGCTTGGTGCACAATTCTGTGTGCGAGATCCCCTCGCTGCTGTGCAAGCGTTGAAGGATCAGTCGTTTACTGCGCGTTGTAGTGAACGACTCGTGCTGGGCTGATTTCTAGAGTTCTTTTCTCAGGTCTGATCCGTTTTATTGATCTTTTCCGTTTCCCTTTTGCTGCTTTTGGGCGCGAATCGACTCACGCATCCGTTTGACGTTTGGTTTGAAATTTTCGAATCCAAGAATGGATCCAGGCTCTTTGTCCCAGCTAGCGGTTAAGACCCCAACGCTGAGGCCCACGAGGCCAAGGATGAAAAAGAAGCCTGATCCAACCAATGTTGCCCCAGGGGGAATGTCGGCAATCCCACGGGTGACCACGAAATAGCTAGCAACAAAAACGCCCATGCCAGCAAGGGATGGGAGGCCTGTGAACACAGCGACGCGGCGGGCCATCCGGTCTGCCACGTAGCGGGGAATGGCTTCTTGCTTCACCCCAGCAGGTTCTTTCGCCACTTTCCCTGAGCCTTTTGGCTCAAAGGGAAGCGGGCTGCGTTGCTCAGCCATGAGGGACCCAGATCAGCCGCGGATGCCCAGCTTGGAGATGGTGTCGCCGTAGCGCTTCTCGCTCTTGCTGCGCATGTAATTCAGAAGTCGCTTGCGGCGTCCAATCATCTTCAGCAGCCCCTGGCGGGATGAGAAGTCGTGGATGTTGTTCTGAAGATGGCTGCTGAGGCGGTTAATGCGCTCACTCAACATCGCCACCTGTACCTCTGCGGAACCGGTATCGGTGCCGTGGGTCTGGTGGGTGTTGATTAGCTGTTGCTTCTCGGTGGTATCAAGCGACATGCGCGGGGGGCGGCCCTATCAGTGCAAAAAAATATTCTACCGACTAATGGCCCCCTCCATTGTTGAAGGCGCCAATTAAGCGGATTCCCTGCTCAGCCATTGCAGGCACCCCCTTAGCCACCCGTCTTGATCATCGCCGGATGGCGGAACACCATTGGCTCCATCGGCAATGGCTCGGATGGCTCTGCGAATTTCCAGTTCGTCGTAGCCCAGGCTGATCAGCGTCGCTTCCACGTCTTCCCCCGCTTCGGGTATTCGTTCTGATGCGAGACCCTCCACCAGGGATGGTTGCGGTTCGAGTCCTCCGAACGCCGCGATTGGGGTGCGTAGGTCGACGGCTAGGCGCTCGGCCGTGCGTTTGCCAATGCCCTGGGCTTGGCAGAGTCGTTTGAGGTCTCCACAACTAATGGCTGCGACCAACTCCTGAGGCTTGCATTCATGGAGAAGCGCTAAGCCGGCTTGCGGGCCAACACCATTGACACCAATCAGAAGACGAAACAGATCCCGTTCTTGGCGACACGGGAAGCCAAATAAACTGTTGCCATCCTCCCTCTGCACCTGGTGAATCCAAAGGGTGAGCTCACTGTCAGGCTGGAGTTGCTTTTGATGGCGTGAGGTGAGTTGCACCTCATAGCCAACGCCTGCGCACACCAGCAACACACCGTCGCGATTTCCCTGGGTCCAGCACTCCATGTGCCGTCCTTGCAGCCAGCCGATCATGGAGAAACGAATCAACCGCGTCATGTTGCCGCAGCTGTCACCGTCTGTCCCCTTCTCGTCCCATGTGGGAAGCCGTCTTTGGCGTGTCTTGGCCCATGGGCTATGCGTGCTTGTGCTGCTCTTCTCGTTGACGGCCTGTGGCGGACCTCAGCCCCCTCGAGCGTTGTTGAACGAGGCCTTATCCCTGCAGATTCAACTCACGCAAACGGCAATTTCCCAATCCTTGAATCTCCCACCCATTTCGCTGGCCCCCAATGTGAGCCGTGTGCGCATCGAGGAGCAAGAAGCGCTCAAGCTCGGTGAGCAACGCGGTCTGCGGGTCTCGGGTCGGTTTGATTGGCAGCTCCCCGGCGATCGGGTGCAGGTCGACAGTCCGTTTGAGGTATATCTGCAGCGGGGTGAGCGCGGAGAGAGCTGGCGGCTGGCGCGTCCGAATGGCCCGGACCAGGATCAACAGTCTTGGTTGCTGTATCCATTGGGACAGAGCAAGGCTTAGCGCTGATCCATTGAATGTTGAGTGCCTTGGATTGAGGCGTTATTCCTTATTTGAGTCGATGGTGATCATTTCGATTTGTCCTCTCTTTGACTGAGGTCTGCCCGATTTAATTGATCCAGCGTTCTTGTTGTCGTGTCTGATTTTGGGTTGTTGGCACTCTTTGATTGGGCCTTCATCTTTGAGATTTCAGCTCATGGGGCCAGTGCACATTTGAAATGAAAAACCTTGATCTTCCCCCTTATTAAAGCTTTTGTGATTGGATTTTGAATTGATTATTCAGGCCTAGATCGTCAAGTTGTAGGATTATTTTTTGCAGACAAACTAATCATCGTGGCGAGCAGAACGAGTGCTCCTCCGCCAATTTGCCAAACACTGACGGGTTCAGAAAACCAGAGCCATGCCCAGATCGCGGCAAACACCACCTGGATGTAATTGATCGATGTCGCTCTTGCTGCAGGGAGGCGACGCAGCCCATCCGTCACCCAGATTTGGCCCAATTGCGTGAACACGCCAACTCCAAGGAGCCACATCCACTCCACTCCCATGGGCCACACCCCTGTTTGGATCACCCAGGGGAGGGTGATGGGAACAGAAATGAGTGGGAAATAGAGAATGATCACCAGGGGATGTTCGCTGACAGATAGCCGGCGCACACTCACATAGGCCAGAGCTGTGAAGAGCGCTCCAAAGATGCCGATGAACGCTGGCATCAGCGGCAAAGCTTGTGCGTCACCGGTCAACCAGTCGGGTTGAATCACAAACGTGATGCCCACCCAACCCAGCAGCACCGCCAGGACAATCCTTTTGCGCAAGGATTCGCCAAGCAAGAGCAGAGCTGCGAGGGCGGTGAAGGTCGGGTAGGTGTACTGCAGCACCGTTGCTGCGGCCAGGGGCAACGCGTCGATGGCCTGAAAAAAGCACAGCAAGGCAATGCTTCCTGCGATCCCTCTTGCGAAGAGAAGTCCTCGGGCTTTGGCTGTTCCCCATGGCTTCACCCCCGCCAACCTCAAGCCCATCCCGGTGAGTCCCAGGCTGATCAGAGCGCGCACCAGCACGATCTCTGCCACGGGGATTCGGCCATTCAATTGCTTGACGCAGACGGTCATCAGGCTGAAGGCCAGCGAGCTGAGCACCAGCGCCCGGCTGCCACGGGCCGAATCGCTGCTCCACCAGTCGTGAAGGCGTTGAGTCTTGATCAGCACGCCGTCACTGCGCTTGCATCCATCAGAACGCTCTCATGGCGACGTCAGCTGATCGCTCGGTGCCTGCACCATCGCCTTCAGAACCGGCAGGAACCGATGCATTGAGACCACAGCCATCAGTACCGCCAGGAGATTGATCAGCCAACCGCTCACAAACAGCACCACAGCCACAGGATCCGTTCGACTGAGAGCGAAATCCTTGACGATGATATCCAGTGCTGCATCCAACGCCGAGAAGAGCGTGGCGATGAACATCAGACCCGAACTCCTGGCGGCGCGACCGGCGAGTTTTGCCTTGTCCATGCCGCTCATGGTGCGGCCGACGGCCATCTTTTAGCTGGCCACCAGATAAACGATGCGAACAGGGTGATGCTGGTGAGCTGACGCAGCGCGAAGACCTCCTGACCTTCCCGAATCAGAAAGCCGATCCCCAGCAACGGGATCAGTAGTCGGAGACCCCTCAGGCTCAGGAGGATCACAGCAACATCATTGGACAATCAACCCATGGTGACGGTCGCGTCTCGACTTCGCTGAACAACGCCCCAGAATGCACCGATGGTGAC
>JBDQPG010000031.1:0-24720 GCA_040260695.1 Synechococcus sp. SFB_27S_18OctNov_coas_78
ACTTAAACGTTATTTAATGTCAGTCAGCCTCATTCGGTCATAAGTATTTTTAATTTTAAATCTTTTTAGTTGAATCAATTAACTTAATCAATCTTTGTTCGGCGGCTTTATATTGACTGTCTTTGCTGGTTCCCAGATCTTGGGCTGTAAACGTCTTCATCTGTTTTTCGGACATCATTGCTTCAATGTCCGGCTCAATTCCGTTTTTATGGATATCAGTTCCTTTTGGTGTGAGATATTTAGCAATCGTCACTGTCATTCCAGAACCATCGGAGAGCCCTCGAACAGCCTGTACCAACCCTTTACCAAATGTTTTGACACCAACGAGTTGGGCTCGACCATTGTCTTGCAGAGCACCAGATAAAATTTCGCTGGCGCTAGCAGAACCCTGATCGATTAAAACAGTCATCGGTTTATCAGTAATAGCGCTGCCAGTGGCACGACGAACATCTCGGATACCTTCACGGGTTCGTGTGCTCACAATGATCCCTTCGTTTAACCATTGACGAGCAATATCAACACTGGCTTCTAAAAGCCCTCCTGGGTTACTGCGCAAATCAAGTACATACCCTTGGGCACCTTTTTCTTCAAGTGTTTTTGCTGCCTCACGCATTTCCTTGGCTGCATTCGCGTTGAATTGCTTTAAGCGAATGTAGCCAACCTTATGTTGATCTTGTGTTGTATTAAGCATGGAGGTCACCGCATGGATTTCAATACGAGCTCGCGTTAGCGGAACATCAAGAATCTGATTGCCCCGACGAAGGCCTAAAACAACCTCAGATCCCTCAGGACCTCGAATTAACTTAACCGCATCTTCTGTACTCATTCCCTTGGTGGGAGTGCCGTCAATTGTCACAATCACATCTTTAGACAACACACCAGCACGGGATGCGGGAGTTCCGTCGATCGGTGATACGACCACTAATTCTTTCGTGGCTTTATCAAGGCTGAGCTGAATTCCGACCCCCATTAATTCACCGGACGTGTCAATTCGCATTTCCTTGAATTGTTTGGGGTCAAGGAAGCGGGTGTATGGATCATTAAGGCTGGCCAGCATTCCACGAATGGCTTCATACGACTCAGCACTTCCAGCGAAGGATTTCTTTAAAAGATCACGGCGCAATCGACGCCATGTGTCTTCGTTGTAGTCACCACTGGAATCGAGGTAATCCCGATAGACGATTTGCCAAACCTGGTCGATGACCTCTTTTGGACTATCGCTGATCGATCCGCCCGTAGCCGTCGGCAGGGTTAGCCCCGGCATCCCCAGGGTGACCGCTGTTGTCACCCCACTCAATCCCAAGAGCAACAGAAGAGGTGTGGAACGAAGAATTGAACGCAACCCCTTTGCCTTTGCCTTGGCCATATCAAAATTCGCTTTGATCTGTTTTCTCACATTAACGAGGTTCATCCGGATCGACCCAGAGCCCATCCTCCTTAATCAACTGGATCAGAGCTTGAACACCCTCCTTTTCAGGGACCTTACGAATTTCATCGCGACCCCGATATAGAGCAATGATTCCGGGCCCTTTTCCAACATATCCATAATCCGCATCTGCCATCTCGCCGGGTCCATTGACGATGCAGCCCATCACGGCAATATCAAGCCCTTTTAGATGTGATGTAGCCTCGCGTACTTTGTGCAATACATCCTCTAAATTGAAAAGTGTTCGTCCACAGCTAGGACAAGCAATATATTCCACCATTGTCTTTCGCAATCCGAGAGACTGAAGGATTGAATAACAAACCGGTATCTCCTTTTCTGGTGCTTCAGTCAGTGACACTCGAATTGTGTCACCCAAACCTTCCGCCAGGAGTGTTGCGATGCCTGCCGTACTTTTAATCCGTCCATAGTCTCCATCACCAGCCTCAGTGACCCCGAGATGCAGTGGGTAATGAAACCCCTCATTGTCCATCGTGTCGGCCATCAGGCGGTAAGCCGCAAGCATCACCGGTGCCCGTGATGCTTTCATTGAAATCACAATATTGTGGAAGTCGAGTTCGTCACAAATACGGATAAACTCCATCGCCGACTCCACCATTCCCTTCGGTGTATCTCCATAGGTGAACAACATCCGTTCAGCCAAGGAACCATGATTCACTCCGATACGCAGCGCTTTGTTTTGGTCCCGTAGGAGTTTCACCAAAGGCTCAAACGTTTCTCGAATGCGAACTCCGATCTCCGCAAATTCTGTTTTGGTAAATTCCTGTCGATTTGGATCGGGCTTATCAAAGACAAAGAGGCCCGGATTGATCCTCACTTTGTCGACGTGCTGAGCGACTTCTAAGGCAATCTTGGTTCCGTTGTGGTGTACGTCGGCCACCAATGGAACGTTGTACCCCTGAGCGAGTAGCTCTGCCTTAATTTTGCCCATGGCCTTGGCATGGCCGATGGATGGGGTCGTGACGCGAACGATCTCACACCCCGCTTCAACGAGGCGAATGATCCCCGCGACTGAACCGTCAACATCAAGGGTGTCCTCATTAATCATCGACTGCACCGCAATCGGGTGCTCGCTTCCGATCGGGACATCACCCACCATCACGGTGCGCGTGACACGACGATAGATCTGAGTGTCGTAACGACGATCTAGGGCGGTCATCTTCAGCCGTTCCAGCTTCAAGTCAACGTTCGCACAGCCTGGTACGAACAGCGGAAAGATCGTGTCGTGTGAGCTCAACTGGTCCACCCGCTGTTGTCGAAGCGTGTCTGAGGAGATAAGCCGGATGAAAGATGGGCATCACGTCGCGCCCATTCCACGCCTGCCATTGACCGCGTAACTGCGTCATCGCGGCCCTCACCCCCAATAACGCCTCCACTGCCGTAGCCCCTGTGAGAACGATCACAGCAGGATTCACGGTGGTGATTTGTAGATCGAGCCATGGACGGCATGCCGCCAGCTCATTTTTTTTCGGGCGGCGATTGTTTGGAGGCCGACACTTGACCGCATTGCAGATGTAGATGTCCTGGTCAACGTTGAAACCCGCCTCCTTCAGCATGCGATCAAGCGCTTGGCCCGATCGACCGGTGAACGGAACACCGGATTGATCTTCCTGCGCACCGGGGGCTTCTCCGATCAGCATCAGCTTGGCCTCTGGATTGCCACGACAAACGACCACCTTTTGTCGCGTTGTCGCTAATCCACAGGCTGAGCAGCTCAAACATCGATCCAGGTCAAATGACGTCATGCCCTCGTTTCTGACCTGTCGATGGGAACGAGCAACAACACAGCATTGCCCTCTGGATCGTTCATCCAACACTCGGCCCCAAAGGGTTCCAGTCGCGCTGGCTCCAACACGGAAGCCCCCAGCTCGAGCCCATTCCTGACGTGGTGGTCCAGTTCAACCAACGGAGTCCTGTGGGCAGGGAGTTTTAAACACAACGACAAAGCACGACCGGCCGTCGGAAATGGACGATGTTGTGACGGGCGATAAATCTCGAGCCTCATACCACCAACGAGATGGAGGATTTGGTGATGATTGGCCAATCCCTCACTGGGTTGAGCGCCCAAAAGCGCCGCATAAAAGTGGCTTAACGCCCTGGGATCGTGGGCAGCGAGAACCATGCTGATTTGCATTGGATTCATGGCCTGCGTGAACAAAGGGTTGTTTGGGTCACTACTTGAGGCAGGATGAGATTTTTAAACGCGCCCCGGGGAGGTGCGTTGAGGATGTTGCGCCCCCCAGAACTCTCCCATCGGGCGATTGCCCTAAAGCCTTCGCTGACTCTCGAGATCAGCGCCAAAGCCAAAGCGCTTCAGGCCGATGGTCGGGATATTTGCAGCCTCAGCGCTGGAGAGCCCGATTTCAATACCCCAGATTTCATTGTTGAAGCAGCACGGGATGCTCTTGCACAGGGCATCACCCGTTATGGCCCTGCGGCAGGGGATCCTGAACTGCGCGCTGCCCTAGCCCACAAACTCAGTCAAGAAAACGGAATTGCCACCAAGCCCGAGCAGATGTTGATCTGCAATGGCGGGAAACAAGCGATTTTCAACCTTTTCCAGGTGGTGCTCAATCCAGGGGATGAAGTGCTACTTCCTGCCCCTTATTGGTTGAGTTACCCCGAGATGGCGGCTCTAGCCGGTGCCACCACCGTGTTGATCCCATCATCTGCCGCCGATGGTTTCAAGCTTGATTTGGACGCCTTAGAAGCAAGGATCACCCCCAAGAGCAGGCTCTTGGTGATCAACAGTCCGGGCAATCCAACCGGTTGCGTGATCCAGCGAGACGAACTTGAAGCCCTTGCGGAGTTGGTGGCGCGTCATCCCAATTTGCTGGTGATGAGTGATGAGATTTATGAATATCTTCTGGCTGATGGGGAGCATCACGTCAGTTTTGCTTCGGTCTCTGATGAGCTCAAGGATCGTTGTTTCACCGTGAACGGTTTTGCGAAGGGCTGGGCCATGACCGGGTGGCGCCTCGGGTACCTCTCCGGCCACGAGACCGTCATCAAAGCCGCTTCAGCATTACAAAGTCAAAGCACCAGCAATGTGTGCAGTTTTGCCCAAAAGGGAGCACTGGCAGCCATTCAAGGGTCACGGGAGTGCGTGATCGATATGGCCCACAGCTACAACCTGCGGAGAACTCTCTTAACCGACGGACTTCAAGCCATACCAGGCATCACGTTGGTTCCTCCCAAGGGTGCCTTTTATGCCTTTCCGCAACTTCCAGAATGTGTTGATGATTCATTGGAATTTTGTCGTCGTGCCTTAGATGACGAAGGCCTAGCTGTCGTCCCTGGGATTGCCTTTGGAGACGACAGGTGCGTTCGTTTGTCCTGTGCCGTCTCCCGTGAGACGATTTCAGAAGGATTAATTCGTCTACGGCGAGTGCTTAGTACTTACTGACGCATCACAGGTTTTCATTTTTAATGACTCATCAGCCTCGTTGGGCTTTTTCTCTTGCCTCTTTAGTCAGCACTTTTGCCGTTGCAACGCCTGTTGTGGCTTCGGTGCCCGCACTCAAGGTGGGCGCAATTCCCGACCAAAACCCCGAAAAGCTGAACCGCTTGTACGGCGATTTATCGGGGGAGCTCAGCGCTCGGCTGAACGTACCCGTTCAGTACATCCCCGTTAGCAACTACGCCGCTGCGGTGAGTGCTTTTCGGACAGGAAGCCTTGATTTGGTTTGGTTTGGGGGACTCACTGGGGTCCAGGCCCGCCTGCAAACCCCAGGGTCGAGGGTGCTGGCACAACGGGATATCGATGCAACTTTTACCAGTGTGTTTGTTGCGAATGGGGGGAGCAAGCTCAAACCGTTTCGCGCTGGTGATCAACTGGTCCAGCTCAAAGGTCGTCGTTTCACCTTTGGTTCGGAGAGCTCCACGTCGGGTCGATTAATGCCTCAATATTTCATGCTTCAACAGGGGATTACGACGCAAGATTTAGCGGGAGGTCGAGCTGGTTTCAGCGGTAGTCATGACGCCACCCTCGCCTTGGTGCAAAGCGGAGCCTTTGAAGTTGGTGCCATGAATGAGCAGGTTTGGAGGAGCAATCAACGTGCTGGAAAGGTGGATCCCAAAAATGTTCAGGTGATTTGGAGAACCCCCCCTTACGCGGATTACCACTGGCTTGCGCGTCCTGGCCTCGATCAACGTTTCGGTGCTGGGTTCACCGACAAAATTCAAGCGGCGCTGCTGGCTCTCAATCCATCGACATCGCGTCAGGCGTCCATCCTCGAACTCTTTGGAGCCAAGAAGTTCATTGAAGCCCAAGCGTCCGATTACAACAAAATCGAAACTGTTGGGCGTCAACTCGGAAAAATTCGTTGAACCATCGGCTGGAGCTCAACCAACTCGGCCTTTCCGGTCGTCTCCAGCCCATCAGCTTGACGATTGAGGCCGGAGAACGTGTGGTGCTCCTTGGTGCAAGCGGTGCAGGCAAAACCACCTTGCTCAAGCTGTGCAATGGAAGTCTTCAGGCTGATGCAGGCACATGTTTATGGGATGACGTGCCTTTGCGGCGCTTAGGTCGCCATCAACGCCGTTCCATCGGCACCCTTTGGCAAGACCTTCGGCTTGTGGAGGAGCTAACCGTTGGACAAAACATCAACGCCGGGGCTCTTGGGCGGCGATCTCTTCTATGGGCATTCCGTAATTTGATCGGACCCTTGGAAGCCAACAGTTGCATCAGCCTGATGCAACTTGTCGGCCTTCATCAGGATCTCCTCAACGCACCAGTCACCCAGATTTCAGGGGGACAGCGGCAGCGGGTTGCGTTGGCTCGATTGCTCAGACAACAACCCCAACTGGTTTTAGCCGACGAACCTCTCTCGGCCCTGGATCCAGTGATTGCAGAGGATGTCCTGAGTCAGTTGTTGAACCAACCCAGTTGTTTGATCAGCTTGCACCGTCCCGACTTGATCCATCGGTTCACAAGGGTGATTGGTCTTCGTGATGGTGCTCTTGCCATCGATGCACCCACCGAACTCGTGACTTCTGACCAACTGACATGGCTCTACAGAGATCTATAACCCCAGCGATTTCCCTCTTCACCCTGTTGCCCGGCATTTGTCTTGTGCCGGTGGTTCTGGTGCTGTTTCGTGATCTTCACGGTGGAGGGCTACCGCTCATTGGTCAATTTTTGGTTGCGGCTGTGCAGCCATCCCTCGACGCGTCTTTGCTCGAGAGTCTTTGGCGGGGCATGCAGATCACATTGCTCACTGCCGTCCTGTCGTGGAGCTTGAGCAGCTTGATCGGAGTGCTGCTCGGAGCTCTGAGTTCACGAAGCTTGTGGCTGATTCTTGTGGGCAACGGCAGGCCGGCCTCTGTCATTCGCCGTGTGCTGTCGCCGATTCGATCTGTCCATGAACTGATTTGGGGACTTCTGCTCTTACAGCTATTTGGACTGAATGGCTGGGTTGCTGTGTTGGCAATCGTTTTGCCCTACAGCGCTCTCATGGCGAGGGTGGTTGCTGACCAAATCGACAGCCATGAGTCCGCGGCCCTACCCGCCGTTATGGGCACTGGAGCTTCAGCAGCGGCAACCGTTCTCACAGCTGTTTGTCCTTCTGTGATGCAACCCCTCAAAAATCACATTGGTCACCGCCTCGATTGCGCGCTCCGTTCTGCCGTTTTGTTGGGGGTGTTTGGCTTGGGAGGGATTGGGACTGATCTGATGCTGTCCCTCCAATCCCTGCAGTTCAACGAACTTTGGTCTGGGCTTTGGTTTTTGGCGGCCCTGATGACCATCCTGGATCGGTTGGTTCGCCGGATTCCGTCGTCACGGCTGGTGGTGCTTCTCCCCTTGCTTGCGCCGGTGGGCTCTCTGTTCTGGGGAAATGCGCTCAATCACGACCTCGCGTGGCCCGCGGCCATGCTGATCCCCGGACCATGGGACCTCGGTGATGGCATCGCTGCAGCCCTCAACGCACTCAACGAAGTTCAGTGGATTTCAATCATTGGGTCAACCCTGATCCTGACGTTGTTGGCGGCTGGCATCGCCATCGCCCTACCTCCAATGTTGCTGCTGCTCTGGCCCAGCGAGACGGGTCGACGGGTGCAATTGGTTCTTTGGTATGCCTTGCGCCTGATTCCGCCGCCCCTCAGTGCGTTGTTATTGCTGCTGATTTGTAAACCAAGTTTGCCGCTGGCGGCTTTCGCTCTTGGTCTCCACCACAGCGGTGTCATGGGGCGTGTGTTTGCCGACGATTTGAATCAGCAGGGCTCAACGGCGACAGACACCTTGGCCCTCTCGGGAGCAACAACCCGTATCGGCTGGTTGTACGGACCATTGACGCAAATCAGCCGCAGTTACTTGGCCTATGCGACCTACCGCTGTGATGTGATCTTGCGCGATACCGCAGTGGTGGGTCTTGTGGGGGGAGCAGGCCTGGGTTGGCAGTTGATCGAAGCGCTCAGCTCGTTTCATTGGTGGCTTGTGGCATGGCTTGTGCTGGTCTTTAGCCTTCTCACCTTGGCCGGTGAAGTGTTGAGTGAGCACGGGCAGAAACGGTTGAACTGCAAGGCTGTGGTCTTGTGAGGGAAGCACCCATGGGACCGAGACAACTCGTCGTTCTCGGTGATAGCGGTGTTCTCGGATGGGGGGACAGAGATGGTGGTGGTTGGTGCCAGCGCTTACGGATGGATTGGATGCAACTCCCTCTGGCACCGGTGATCTATCCACTCGGCGTTCGTGGCGATGGGATTGAGCGGATCGCGGCGCGATGGCGTCATGAATGGACTTGTCGCGGCGAACTTCGACGACAACAACCCGATGGCTTGCTGTTGAGTGTTGGTCTGAATGACACCGCCCGCATTGGTCGGTCGGATGGCCGTCCCCAACTTGATGTGGATGCCTTTGCGTTTGGCATCAGCCAACTCCTTGCCGAGATGACGTCAGTGACCAACGTTTTTGTACTGGGGCTGACTCCAGTAGACGAACATGTGATGCCCTTCGCGGATTGCCTTTGGTACAGCAACACCGCGATCGCCACAACGGAAGCCGCCATGGCGGAACGTTGCCGTGAGGTGAATGTGCCGTTTCTTGCCATCCATCGTGCAATCCAATCGCAACCCGACTGGTTGCAATGGATCGAACCCGACGGGATCCATCTCAATGCAGATGGCCATTCCTGGATCCACAACGCTCTCCAGCAATGGCCTCCGTTGCTTCAATGGGCAGGCCTTTCATCACGGAATACCTCAACGCCGGTTGGCGGATGAAGCGCGGCCCGCTTCCCGCTAGTGTGTGGGTCTCCTGACAAGCGGCTGTCAACGTGGAGCTCAATCCCTCGGTTCAGATCACCGGCAAGAAGCCCCCAGCTCAGCGGAAAACCACATTGAAGTGGGATGAGAATGGTGATCTCACCGCGGTCGATATGGCGCGCATCATCGATCGCTTGACCACTCCCGAATTAAATCGCTGTGATTTGGATCAGGCCTGATTTGACTTATTTCGGCCCCATGTTGGCCTTGGCCTCGCGATAGAGCTCCAAATCCACCTCCGATCGACCAGCCTCCAAGGCCATCGCTTCCACGCGTCGGCGCACCGCTGGGCGGACAAAAAATGGAACGTCTTGCTTGAGAGCCTTCAAGGCTTCTTCTTGCCATTCCATGCGTCCTATCCAGTTCAAGTCATCATCGAGCACGAAAGTGCCTGATCGAGGCCCTGAGGTGGGCAGGCATTCATGCGTTGCGGAGCAACCGTGAAATCAGTTGCTTCCATCGCATGGTTTCCAATGCTCATTTGCGCCATGAGGGGCGGCGGTGTTTGCCCCGCTCCATCCGAAGACGAAACCAACGCGTTTTAAAGCACCTTGGTTTGGCCCATTGTGTCGCGAGACGACAATGCCGTCGTGGCCCCGAAGAGCACGACGACCTACTTCAAGAAGCCTCCCTCGGCTTGACGCAAGGGATGGATCAGTGGAATCCATCCAGGGGGTTTCGACCCAGTAGTTACTTAATGAGCCGAGCGAACGGCCAGGTGTTGCACTACCGACGCGACCGGTCGCGAACGGTTCGGATTCCTTGGCGTCTGCAAGATCTTTATGTCTCTGGTCGACGTCTCCAACAGGCACGGATACAGCAGGGTTTATCCCCTTTGAACGACCAAACCATTGCGGTGCGTTTGAAGGTGAGTCCGCAGCGATGGCTGGATGCCTGTGCTGCGGACGCCAGTAAAAAAATGCTGGCCATCGAGGTTCTGGACCTACACGCCCCTAGCGGCCCCAAGCCCGATCCTCAAGCGGATTGGCTTCAAAGCGTTCTTCCTCAACTCGCCCCACAGGAGCAAACGTTGCTGAAGCAACATTTGGTTGAAGGCGTTGGTCTTCGCAAGCTGTCTCAATGCCATCAAATCAGCCCAAGACGGTTGAAGCCAATGCTGCAAGACGGGATTAAAAAGCTGCGTCGATTGGCAATACAAGATGGCCTGCTAGTACCACCAAGGCCATCGCCAAGCCAGCTGCCAGCAGCGTTTGCAGGGCATTAATCAGCTCATTGCTGAGCCACCCCACGCGGTTTTGAACAACCGCTCCCAGAACACTTTCTGCAAGGGTGGCCAGCAAACCCACCACCATCACCACGCCAGCTGCCATTGCATTGGGGATCAACGGACGGTCCGGGGAACTGAGCCCCCAGAGTGCCAATGTCATCACCACACTGCCGATGGCACTAGCAGTGGTCCCTTCAAGACTGATGGCACCATCTGTCCCAGGCGCGACCGGTCGAAGTGTGGTGATTAACAAGGTCGTGCGCCCCCAACGCTGACCAATTTCACTGCCAAAGGTATCGGCAAGTTTTGCCGCAAAACTTGCCGAGAAGCCAATCAGTAAGAGCTGGCGCCCCATGATGTCGTCATCCGGCAGGGCCGCAAATCCGAGGGCTAAAACTGCACCGACCGCCGCCGAACCCCAGACATTTTCAGGACCTCGTCGACCCTCACGGGCTTCAGCCAAACCACGACTTTGCTTGGTTTTAAAGCCAATTCGCGTCACCAAACTTCCTAAAACCAAATACACAACAACGGCCAACCAACCGCGCCAACCGAGGCTCCCCCACAACATCGTCCCAAGGGCTGCGGCATGGATCCATCCCTGTTGTGTGAGCAGTGGAGTGCGCTGGGCAAGGCTGATGAGAACACCATTCACGACCACGGCTTGAATCCACATCCCGAGCATCACGCGTGTTGCAGTGCTCTAAGCATCTCTTGTGAACGACGAATCCAGGAGGAGAATCATCCAGTCTTCTTTGGATGGGTCGAGCCGATGGTGTTCAACAACGACAAGAGTTTCTTCCTCACTCTCGATGGCGACGCTGCACCGGCCAAAATCGACCTGCCCACAGGGACGATTGAGCCCGAGGAAAGCCAAGACACACCCAAAGCTCCATCGGCCCCAACGCTGCTGGTCGCGCCATCGGATCCAGCTGCAACTGCTCCCGCTGCCCCTTCCCCTGCCCCTGTTTCTGCTGCCGTTGCTGCGGACATTCCTGCAGTGCAAGGCAATCCAAACGCAACCGCCGAAGTTTCAGCCTCCAAGAGCACAGAGCCAGTCGCACCATCCAATAGCAGTGGCCTCACCACAGCGGAGGCCATCGCCGCTGAATTGGCATCGGCCGAAGCCGCCCGACCTGAAATGACATACAGCACGTACGCCCCTGACAATCTCGTTCCGGGTTCAGCCTTAACTCAGCGCAAGCGTGCGCCTGGGGCTGCAGTGAAAAGCTTCCGCAACATGGCTGAAGAACTCTTCAAGAGTTGAGCTGTTGCTCACGCCAGCGCGTCAACTCAACGGCCCCAGCAACTGCGGCGGTGGATGTTCTCAGAATTGACGATCCCAGATGGATCGGCGCCACCGAATGATGGATGAGTGTGTCGAGTTCAGCCATCGTCCAGCCTCCTTCGGGACCAACAACCAGCCATGTGGTTTGACCTGGGTTGGCGTTGGCCTTCTGCTCCAACCAATCACTCAATCGACAAACGTTGGGCGTCCGCGTCACACCAACGGCTTTCTGGCCTGAACAGGATTCAAGCCAAGAGCCGAGGGAGTTGAGCTCCAAAATGGTCGGTTGCCAAAGACGCTCGCACTGTTCAACGGCTTCACGAAGAATCGTGGTCCAGCGTTCCGGGCGATGTTCAGCTTGGGGAACGGTCCGCTCACATCGAAGCGGTTGTATCGAGTCGATGCCCAGTTCACAAGCCATCCTCACCACATCATCAAAACCGCGACGGATGATTGACACCGCGAGACCCAACGGCGGCTGAGGTTGAACCGTCTGTTCACACGGCTGGGCATGGGGCTTAAGGGTGTGCTCATCGACAAGATCTGCTTGCCAGAGCTGTCCACAGCCGTTCGCGATTGCCAGCGAATCGCCGATCCGCAGGCGAAGGACCCGTCGAAGGTAATGGGATTCTTCGCGGTGGAGCTGCAACAGCTCCATTCCTGTCAAACGGTCCGGGGAGATCAGCAGTCTCCTGAGTTCAGGCACCGGCAGGAAACACACTGTCGGGATGGTCTTCCACTGGCCAATCTTCATTGACTCCGCCCACCACCAGCTCGGCAATTTGCACCACATCGGTGTCAAGTTGACGCAGTGTATTGATCAAGATATCCAGAGCAATGCCATCACTTGTACCAAGGTCAATCCAACATCTCCCCCATTCTTCTTGGTACTCCATCTGGCCCATGTTGTGCATCAGAGCCGGCATCACTGATTCAGCAGCATCGTTGTTGTATCCCATTGAACTCATATCAGCACCTTCCTCATGCACTTGCAGATTCTCAGAGTTGAAACCCCCGAGACGACCGATCACATACCAGCTGTCAAAAATTCCATCGACATAATTTCGCTCTCCTTGACTGGGAACCTCAGCAAAACGCAGCCAAAGCCAACAATTAAACGGATCAACCTCGCGAAATCGAACGTCCATGCACTGAAGGCAAACGCCTCATCATCGTTCAAGCTGAGCTGATGCTCCAACTGTCTGAGGTCACCTACGCGCCCGCGACCGTGGCGTCCCCCGTTCTTCGCGGCGCCAGTTTCTGCGTTGAACGAGGCAAACCTCTTCTCATCGCAGGTGCCAGTGGGTCTGGGAAAACATCGTTACTGGAGGTGATCAGCGGATTGTCAGCCGCACGATCTGGAACGATTTGCTGGCATGGGCAATTGATGACACGCCGGCAACGCCGGGGGCTTTGTGGAATGGTGTTTCAGTTTCCAGAACGCCATTTTCTTGGCTTAAACGTGAGTCAAGAACTGCGATTGGGCCACAGGCGCCTGGGCAGTGACCGGGAAGATCAGGTGCTTCAGCGGGTTGGTTTGCAGGACATCCCTCGAAGTGCAGCACCCGAACGGCTCAGTGGTGGACAACAGCGCCGTTTGGCCTTGGCTGTTCAACTGTTGCGTGGTGCTGAGGTGCTGCTGCTCGATGAACCAACTGCTGGATTGGATTGGTCGGTGCGTACGGACGTATTGAATTTGTTGGCGGACCTTGCCCGAGACCAGGTGCTGATCGTGGTGACCCACGAACCGGAATTATTTCAACGCTGGGATTCGCATCGGCTGCGCTTGGAAGGCGGTCAACTGTCTTCGATGCCTAAATTGCCCCGAGCTTTAAACGCATGATGGCCGACCGGCTGGTGAGAGCAACAGCCGCAGGGGGTGGCATACGGCTTGTTGCAGTCTCCACAACTGAAACGCTGCGGGAAGCGCGCCAGCGTCATGGGTTGTCGTGTCTCACAACCGTGATGTTGGGGCGGGCCATGAGCGCTGGGTTAATGCTTGCCAGTTCGATGAAGGTGCGTCACGGCCGCGTGAACTTAAGGCTTGGTTCCGATGGACCGATCAAGGGGCTGATGGTGGATGCAGGACGCGATGGAAGCGTTCGTGGCTACGTCGGGGAGCCTGGCCTAGAACTCGATCCGATTCCTGATGAAAACGGACACTACGGCTTCAATTTCAAAGCCGCTGCTGGGACTGGTTATCTCCATGTGATGCGCGACGACGGGAAAGGGGAACCCTTCAACAGCACTGTGGAACTTGTGGGAGGTGCCATTGGTGAAGATGTGGCGTCCTATCTGCTTCATTCAGAGCAAACCCCCTCCGGCGTGTTTGTTGGGGAGCAATTAAATCGTGATGGAATTCTGTGCAGTGGTGGACTGCTCGTGCAGATTCTTCCCAAGGCAGCCGAGGAACCAGCGCTCGTCGAACTGATTGAACAACGTTGTCGAGAAATTGAAGGTTTTAGTCAGAGACTTTCAGACTGCAAGAACAATCTTGAGGATCTGCTCATCGATGTATTTCCAGACCTTGACCCGCAGCCGCTGACCGATGCAGCAGCCACTCAAGATGTCATGTTTAAGTGCCGTTGCACACGAGAAAGGAGTATCGGAGCACTGTTATTGCTCGGACGAGAAGAACTATCTGAAATGCTGAATGTGGATGGGAAAGCTGAACTGACGTGCCACTTCTGCAGCAATCGTTATGAAGTTGATCGTGAAGAACTAACAGAAATCATTCAAGGGCTTCCCACGGCTGTTTAAGCCAAAAGCAAGGCAGCCAGCCACAGCAACACAGCAGCAGGCAGTGCCTGAATTTGTTGCGGGCTGATCGATAACTGCTGAAAAGCTGTTGGAGAAAGCGCTGTCGTCAACAACGACCCCACCACGAGCCCCAGGAGCAGAGCGAGAAGAGTCCAGCCCAAGGAGGCCAATGGGCGCCGCCCCCGTCTGATTTGACTCAGAAACGCGCCGATGCAAGCCAAGGCAAGCACCAGCTGAACAGCCCCTACCGAGACCACCAACAGACCAAGACCAACAACCCCGGCAACGATCCGAACAATCCGGCCTTGGCCGTCTACCAACGACCATTGAGGGGCAAAAGAAGCCAGCGACTGGCTTGGGTCCGGAAGGTTTGTACGTAATTTTTGGAGGACACTGGTCCCCGGAAAGGATGGACCTGAGATAACGGTGGAATTTGAACCCTCTTCACGCTGTGAGGCTGTGGCGGCAGCTGGGCTGACTTGTCCCTGCTGGCGGTCCCTCAGCCGTGCCATCAGAACTGCGTCGTAGGCCGCTTCAACACGAGCTCGAGCTTGATCATCACCATCGACATCGGCGATGCAACGTGCCTTAGCGGCTTGCACCTGCTCAAACGTTGCTCCCTGACTCAAGCCAAGTCGGACGTACGGATCATCAGAACCTGGATCCGCACCTGATTCACCCACCGCGGCCATGACCTAAATCAACGCACTCTTCAAAGAATATCGAGGATTGCTCAAAACAGAGGAGCACCATGTCGATATCCCTCAGAGCGCTCGAGGCGGCGCTGGCAGGATTGAGCATCAGCTCTATTGAGCCATTTCCTGCGCTTGATGAACGGCATCTGGGGAGGCAGGTGGTAGCCCTCGAGCATCTCCACAGGTTCATCACCGCCTCGGAAGAGCACGTAGTCAGTTCCACCGTCAGTGCTGCGACGCAGTAGCCAGAGGGTGTCCACAACCAGTTACTGAAGTCCTACCAGTCTGGCGATTGGAGCGCCTTGCCGTGGATCGCTAGCAAACAACCGGACGACATTTTTGGCCGAAGAATTTTTTTAAAGGCTGATGGGCTCGACTCCACTCACCACAGGAGCAACATTGCTCAATTCGAACTCTGGATGGTCTTGATTGAGTTGATTGAGATTCCACTCATTTTTAAACAATAGAACGGGCCGATTCCATGCATCTCGGACTGTTTTGCAATTAAAAATTCGTCCCAACTTCTCCAGCTCAGGCCAACCACCCGTCACCCAACGCGCCACTTGATATCCAAGGGGTTCCAAGCGTGTTTCTACGCCATACTCATTTTCAAGCCGATGCTGTACAACTTCGAGTTGCAGTTGGCCCACCGCGGCAAGAATCGGATCACGTTTGCTCTCATCGGTGTCGTAAAGAATTTGAACGGCCCCCTCTTCACGCAGTTCATTTACCCCTTTTCGAAAATTTTTGAACGCTGAAGGGTTTGGATTGCGGAGCCAACTGAAGATCTCTGGGCTAAAGCAAGGAATTCCTTCGAACTCAACTTTCGAGCCCACGTACAGCGTATCGCCGATAGCGAACATCCCTGGGTTGTTTAAACCAATCACATCACCGGGGTAGGCATCTTCAACAACCTCACGATCCTGTCCAAACAGTTTTTGCGGACGAGATAAGCGAATTGCCTTACCGCTTCGAGCATGTTTAACCGTCATGTCTCGAGCAAAACGACCACTACAGACGCGGACGAAGGCGACACGATCGCGGTGGCGAGGATCCATATTGGCCTGCAACTTGAACACAAATCCACTGAAGTCTTCCCGCAGCGGGTCGATCACTCCATCACTACTGGATCTTCCGATCGGCCGTTGAGCCAGCTCTAAAAATGCATCCAAAAAAGGACGTACGCCGAAATTTGTCATCGCCGAGCCAAAAAAGACCGGGGTCAAATCGCCTGAATGAACCGCGTCTAAATCAAGTTCAGCGCCTGCGGCCTCCAACAGCTCCAATTCTTCAACGGCAAGATCCAGCAAATCGTCCTCAACGAGTTCACGCAGGGCTGGGTCGTCCAACGACAACTTACGTTCCGTCGCCTGTTGACCTCGAGCAGCACGACTGAACAAAATCACTTCTCGCGTTTGCCGATCGATCACACCGCGAAATTGTTCGCCACTGCCGATGGGCCAATTCACAGCCCAAGGAGTCAATCCAAGTTCCGATTCGATTTCATCCAGCAGACTCAACGGATCGCGACAGGGGCGATCCATCTTGTTGATGAAGGTGAAGATCGGAATCTGCCGCATCCGACAAACTTCAAACAACTTGCGCGTTTGTGGTTCAAGCCCCTTTGCAGCGTCCTCCAGCATCACAGCGTTATCAGCAGCTGCCAGGGTCCGATAGGTGTCCTCTGAGAAATCCTGGTGTCCAGGTGTATCGAGCAGATTGATCGTGGTTGTGCCGTAGTCGAATTGCAGCACCGTGGACGTAATGGATATTCCCCTCTGCTTTTCAAGTTCCATCCAGTCGGAGGTCACTTTGCGTTGCTCGCCCCTGGCCTTGACAGCACCGGCTTGCTGGATTGCACCGCCGTACAGCAACAGTTTTTCCGTGAGCGTTGTTTTCCCCGCATCAGGGTGAGAAATAATCGCAAAGTTGCGACGCCGATCCACGGCATCGGCCAACTGCTGGGCCAGATCAATATCCAGAGGGGCTTGGCTGCTACTCATCTGCGCTCATCAACCCACTAAGCCTGACACCACCAGATAACGGTCGTCCTCAGACCGTACCGATACGTGTTCCATTCCAGCTTCGCGAAGCTGCTGCTGCACCTCATCTGTGCTGTAAGCGGCGAGCAGAGACGCTGTGAAATCTTGAATCAAGACCGATGGAGCCATCGGTAAGTGCTGTTGCTGCAGGCGATGAACCTCAGCAAGAGACCCTGGCCTCCGCAGATCACGGTGCAACACCCGACAACCAGGCTTTCCAATCGTTTGAGTGGTCGTCCAAAGCAAAGCTGGATCGCGCAAGTGATGCAAGAGGCTGTTGCTCACGACAAAATCCGCCATGCCTTGAAAGGAGGCTGCGGCATCGTTCAGCTGCATGCAGCGAAATTGCAAGTTGTGATGGACATTCAGGGCTCGTTGTCTTGCGACTTCAAGCATTGGATCTGACCCATCGAGACCAATCACCTCGGCTTCTGGGCACAGTTCAGTCAATCGAAACGTGATGTTTCCTGGACCACAACCAAGATCCACCACCAAGGGGTGCCTTGGTAGTGGGCCCGTTTCATCCAGCAGCTGTTGAACCAATGCCATGGTTCTGGCATCTCCATGGCTGAAATCAGCAGCCGCATAGGCATTGACCTGTTCTTGGCTCGTCATGAGCTCTGGCTCAGGGATGCGCTGCATCAATTGCTGCCAATTCTGAAGTTAGTTTGAACTGGACACTGCAGATGGTGGTAAAGAGAACTTGCTCACCCCATCTATGGCGTTAGGGTTCTCATAATATTTGTGCCCTTCCTGCACGTGACCCTGACCCCCAATCGTGTGGAGCCCACCGCAGAACAGTGCCTCAGCTTCGGCGACTTTCCGGCCACGGCTCCCGCAGCAAACCCCGTTTTTTATCGGACTTACAGCCGACGCACTCCCCATGGACGGGAGAGCTGGAATCAAGTTGGCACAAGAAACCTCGATGGACTGAAGAAGCTCGGCAATCTCACCAGCGCTGAACTGAGCTTGATGGCCCGGATGCAGGCTGAAAAGAAAGCGTTGCCTTCCGGTCGATGGTTGTGGATCGGTGGAACACCCTGGATCGAACAACCAGAAAACTTTTCGGGCTCCTACAACTGCACCTCCACCAATCTTGTGGATTGGGAAGCCTTTGGTCTGATGATGGACCTGGCAATGATGGGGTGCGGCACGGGCGCGATTATTGAGCCACGGCTGATCGATCAACTTCCGATCGTTCGAAACACCCTGAACGTTGTGTCCGTTAGCGACATCGGTATCACCCCCGCCGGTTCTCGCCAAGATGCCTGCACGCACAGCATCGAGGGCAGCAGGGTTCAGATCAAGGTGGGCGACACACGCCGAGGCTGGGTGGATAGCTACCAGCTCTTGCTGGAGTTGAGCAGTGATCCTCAGTTCGAGGGCGGCACCGTCGACATTGAGATTGATCTCAACGATGTACGACCCGTTGGCGAAACCTTGAAAGGCTTTGGTGGGATGGCGAATCCCGTCAAACTGAAAGACCTTTATGGCCGCGTCGCAAGGTTGCTGAACAAGGCGATTGGACGTCGCTTGACATCGGTTGAATGTTGTTTGCTGATCGATGAAGCTGCCGTCACGATTGTGGCGGGAAACATCCGCCGTAGTGCTGGCATGCGGCAATTTGCAGCTGATGACCATGCCGCTGCATCAGCAAAAGACAATCTTTGGCAGCAAGATTCAGACGGGAATTGGCGCATCGACCCTGAGCGCGATGCGCTTCGAATGGCGAATCACACCCGCGTGTATCACACCCGTCCCACCAAAGAGGTGGTCCACGCCGCGGTTACCAAGCAATTCATGTCTGGAGAAGGGGCCATTCAATTTGCCCCGGAAGCGATTGCCCGCTCGAACGCCGACCTGCTCAAGACCCCTGAACTGCGTCAGGAATTCATCGAGATCTATTGCGACCAAGGTCGGGATGAAGCGGGCCGTTGGCTCTGCATGAACCACGGTCCGATCAGTGATGCGGAGCTCGACCACCGATTGAGTCGTTACGGACTCAACCCTTGCGGCGAAATCCTTGGAGCTGATTTCCACTGCAACTTGGCGGAAGTTCACCTCAATCAAATCGACCCCAACGATGAGCAGGGACAAGCCGATGCCTTCCGTGCCGGTGCTCTCTCCGTGGCGTGTTTGCTGAATCACCGGTTTGAAGTGGAGCGTTACCGCCAGAGCCGCGAATGGGATCCAATCGTGGGAGTGAGCTTCACCGGCTTATTTGATTTCTTTGTCCATGCCTTTGGCACCGAATGGCTGACCTGGTGGGAAGAAGGTCGCCCCGATACCGAGCAGGGACTTGAATTTAAATCCCGAGAAGCGGCTTATCTCGCTCGCTGGAAAACCATCGTTAACGAAACGGTCTGGGAATACTGCGACCGCGAAGGTCTACGCCGTCCCAACCGCTGCACAACGGTCCAGCCAGCAGGAACAAAAAGCTTGCTAACTGGCGCTGCACCTGGCTGGCATCCCCCCAAATCGCAACGCTTCATTCGTCGAATCACCTTCAGAAAGGATGATCCCGTCGCGATGGCCTGCATGGATTACGGCTACACCATTGTTCCGTCCCAATCCGACAAAGACGACGAGGGTCGCTTGCTGAATGATCCCTTTGATCCCCGTTGCACGGAATGGCTGGTTGAAATTCCAACAGAGGTGAGCTGGGCGAATCTTCCCGGTGCTGATGCCATTGATATCAATGGCTTCTCAGCCATGGCGCAATTTGACTTCTACATGCAAGTCCAACGTCATTACACCGCCCACAACACTTCAGCCACCATTGAATTTCGTGAAAACGAAATCGAACCCATCGCTGAGGCACTGTTCAAGGCGATGAATGAAGGAGAGGGATACATCTCCGCGGCACTACTGGCACGTTTCGATGCCAACGCCACATTCCCTCGGCTTCCGTTCGAACCGATTGACGCTGAAACCTACGAAAAGCTTCAGTCTGAGGTGGTGCAACGGCGCGTCAGCAGCAACTTCTTTGAAGCGCTGCAGCGCTACGACCAAGGGGAACTCACCGAAGCTGGACCAGCCGGATGTGATTCAGACAAATGTCTGCTTCCACTGGCGAAACCCAACTAGCTCTCTACACGTCTCCGAATACAATGGTCGGGCAATCCATTGGGTTGTTCGGCCCCGCTGGAGAGGTGGTCGAGTGGTTTATGGCTCTGGTCTTGAAAACCAGCGTGGGTGCAAGCCCACCGTCGGTTCGAATCCGACCCTCTCCGCTTTTAAACACAGCAAGCCCAGTCAATGACTGGGCTTTTTTAATGTCTGGCCGTAGCACTGGGACGATGCGTCTCTTGCGGGTTTCGCGTAATTTCGGCAACGATCAATAACGGATACCACCCCTTGACGGGATCGTTCAAACAGATACCACGACAGGATTGCCAAATCCCTCAAGGATCAGATCGCTGCACATAGCGATGAGTTAGGCGACGACAAGATGCCTGAACTGTATGACGAGATCTTGAATGACACCACAAAGGGCCTCAAGAGCACCACGAAAGCGGGCAAGAAAGTAAGGGGGAGGCTGACAGGAATAGTCAGTTCTTAACTCCTCATCACGAATCCCATGGGTTTTCTTGCCGCCGCCGGTTGCATGGCTCTTGCCGCCACCATGTCTGCCTTGTTGAGCAAATCTTCTAAGGGCTGATCAGAAGGAACTCAAGCAGAACAATCTCAATCACACATGATCACGCCCCGGCTACTGATGAAAGCGGGGCGTGATTTAGGTCACGCCAATCCGTAGAGCCGTTTCCCAATTGGGAGATGATTCTGTCGTCGGAGTTGGGTGGATTCGTAACGGACTGACTGAAGCAGCTACCTCTCAACGGACCGAGGGATCCCGTCCGCCTTGATAAGGCATTGGTGCCAATGAATCAACTGATGGCAAGAATGTTCTGGCTGGTTTAAAAGGCTTTCCCCCTGTCAATCATGCTCATTGATAGATCAATTGTTAATCGGACAGACGGCTAATTGCAGTTGACGGGTGACCGCTGCAGCTCCATGAATATTGCGAAAGGCGCGGTACATCGCCAGCTGCTTGTTCAGATCTGGCAGTATTTGCTGTCAGTTTTCATAGCTAGAAGAATGATGAACAACTCAATACTGGCTAGTCCCAACCCTTTGTTGAGTATCGATGGCTACACTGACACATCAAAGGCTCAAAAAAGTAGTTTTCAATACTCTCATTAGAATAAGCAATACAAGCCAATGGTCCAGCAATGTATCAATTACAGAGAATACAAAAGAAGAGCGAACTCTGTTAAATCATCGGTGGAATACAACTCATGCCCAGTGTTGCTATTCGCTTTTCAAGCATGGAAATCATTCTTGATTCCTGTTGCTTAGTACTTCCTGTCTGGACCTTGTCTCTTCATGCGTATGAGAAGGGGAGAGGATGACCTTGATTTTTTATGAGAACCGAAGCCAACGGCCATAACAACGGCAAGCCCTGGCAGCCCCAGTCAGCTTTCGCCAGTTGATGAGTGGTGCTGCTTATGAGATCGAAAGATCAATCCGCAATCGAACATGTCGCAAGAAAACGACTGACCATGGCATCGACGCTCTTCCACGTCCATCACGAGTTCCGCGCCGGCAAAGCGCAGCAATGGTGGAAAACAGCACAAGCAGCGATGGCTGCCGGCGGTGGCTGGAATGAAGCAGTCGCCAACAACCTCAAAGCTGGTTTCTACAACCACGCCTGCTGCCCCATTGGAGCAGAAGGCCCTGCTTATTGCATCTGGGAAGTGCGAGAGGGGATCTCAGCGGATGCCTTTAGAGAGTTCATCGACGGACCCAATGGCGTGAACTTCCGATTAGGAGTGTGGATGAATATCTGCAAGGAGAGCAACCGCGAACTGGCAGGCGTGAGGCAACAGTTCATGGCACAACATCGTCCGTCTCCTCTGCGACATGAGCAGCCACTTTCACCGGCCGCCCTCTCTATCTCAATCGGAGGTCTTGGAAACGACCTGCCAGATGGCTACAACATCAGTAGCCGTTGAACCGCACAATGTCTCTTGAAGACAAGACAGCCGAAGCGGAAGCAGAACTTCAGCGCCTCGACATGGTCTTGGAGGTTGCAAAGCGAAACGGGAATCAGCTCTTCATCAACAACATTGAGCGCGAGATCACAGCGATCAAGCGAGGCGATAACTCTCCCCTGATCGCGGACTATCTCACTGATCAGGAGCGTTCTGGCAGCCGGCCAGGGCGAGAGGATGATTGCTCATGACGAGGGCAGTCAATGAAGCCCCAAAGTTCCGTTGGGGCTCCTTGTTTAAAATTTGATGAATTAGGCCGTCGTAATGCTGAACGGCGCGGCTGGGTAGCTTGTGGGCATTGGATCAGCCAGCCCTTCGGCTAGAGCTTTGGCACGGCGATACATCTCACTGTTCGTTGCACCTTTCGCTTCCATTGCTGCTGCGACAACAGCCCAGTTACGTATTTCAGTTGTCATCGTGAGAAGAAGGAGTCGACCATCTAAATCTTGCAACTTCTTGTTGTCACTGTGAGGAAGAGAACCGTTTAGAGACCGAACAACAGAAGAAGGTCAAATTTGTTAGACGAACAAAAAAATTGCAAGAAGCCTTGCACGGGTGCCGATGCATGTACCCCAGACAGCATGAATCCGATTGAAAACCGGCTTGCAGGCGGACGCTTATTGGAATTGGGATCAGTTGAGACAATTAAAAGAGAATCATTCGCTACAAAGAAAAACCAACAGCCATTTCCGAATTGAGATGAAGAAGGTACAAGTTCAGATGCCTGATCAATGTCATGCTGTTCTCAAGGATTATGCCAATGCATGGGGCATGACCATGTCGGAAGTGATGTATGAAGCCATGAGATCATATGTTCACAAACATTCTGAATGTTGTGAATATATATCAATTCCCTGATGACTTTCCGTCAAGTACCAATCGATAAACGTGTTTCCAAACATTGCTATGGACACCCTTGCTTTGCCTGCAAGCACAGAACTGCATGCGGCGCTGGCTTATACGAAGGGACCTGGGAAATGAATCCAGAGGTCCAACAATATATTGACCTTCAATGCGGCACAGCAAGTTCAGACGTACAGAATTAATCAAAACCTCAATCCGCAAGGCACTATTTACGACGTCACTGGAGCCAAGCGAGCATAAATCTCAGTGTTAAGTTACACAAAAAGGCAAATAGATTGCCAAGAAGATTTTATTACATGAAGTATCCATTGCACATCTTTCGAAGCTCGACAGGCGACACACTTAAGAATTCAGAAGAATGCACACATAGGGTACGCAGCCAATCATGCCTATTAGCATTGAAACTATTCGTAGTTGTTTTTAAGGCTAGCCACAAAATTATTTTCAAACCCTCGGCGTACCAACTGGCCATAGGCAAAATCCAATTAACGTAGGCTCAAGCCATGGCAATCTTAATGTCATTTTCAGTAGACAAGTTTAAGCCGACAAGAAAGGCAGGCTTGTTGAATCAAGCCAAGGACGCAATCTCAGCCACAAACAATAGAGAAAAATATTTTGCACGCGAATCCTGGACAAACGAAGAAGAAACAGCAGACAAAACTCAACCTACGAATTGAGCACTTGTCCAGCCAAATAATGGATAATAGATAAATCTTTATGCAGACTTCGACATGCCAGATCGATCATAACTTCAAGCTTCTTCTGCTGAGTCGTCAATGTGAGATAGCATGAGATTATCTTGAAAAATCACCGAAGACTCAGCTAGTAAGTCAAAATCAATTCATCGCTTACAAAAACCTCTAGCAAAAAGAGCAATGGCATTGGGATTTCTTACCAACTTGTCTCATGGTTATTTGATCAAATAATTCCTCGAGAGTTCCATAACCAACCGAGAAAAAACTGCTCCAACTGAGTGCTTTACAAAGTAAAATTTGTAAATCGATAGATAATTAAACTAACAGCATAGTTCAGGCATAATATATGAATTTGAATGCTGCCCAAACCGCAAAGATCTATTCAAGCCGACTGATCGACAACCAGCCTCGAACTAACCTCGATTAGCATCGTCCATCATCCCAGGATCTCCACAGGCATTAAAAGCATCAGAAGCAGTTGCCATACCGTTTTTATGCCTTTGCGTTAGAGGTCTGATCAGCGACATTGCTGGTAGGCACGGGCTCTTCATTGTCCGTCGGCGCGTAAATATGGTTTAGCTTTCAAAATCCGACGCCGAATCAATCCAAGAACGCTTCGCCTTCTACTGCGGCGAGGGTGTGCAGCTGCGATAACCAGTTTTAAATCCGTAGATGCTGTGTCTAGCTGTACTTCATGAAGGTATAAATCCCAAACTGTTCAACGCTAGCTTCAACGAAAACATTATCTCCGAAGATCATGCATCGTGGCGAAAACTCCCTCTACAGATTTTGTGCTTTTGTGCCTGTCTGGGCGGGATCGGTTGGGGCTGCTGTACCCATCCGTCCTGTCATTGCTCAGAACAACGCAATTTGGGAATCTCTACATCTTCAAGTTGCGCCATTTCCACAGATGCTGCATCCTCCACCACCAGAGTTAAGGCCGACAGTTGCCAACCCAATATCGTTCACCTACCAAGAAAAAAATGGTGCCGAGGTGAGTGCTGAATTGAGTTCAACCAGTTCACTGACTACTTATTTAGTTGTATCCATCCATCTCAGTTGATCAACGCCTACACAATTACGCGCAACAGGGATAGGGAGATCGGCAAGCCGGTGCAGACAACCCCTGTAATTTGAATAATGCTGTAACGGCTTGCCTTCAAGGCGTTTAGGATCAATCGCGAGAGTCAATCCATTCTGAAAGAAACGATCAAAGTTGTTATCTCAAGCGGGTTTCACTGGATCAATCTCGAAAGTACCGATGAAACATCTTCGGCCCCTCACGCTGGTTCTGGGGGCACACTCGCTCATCGTCATCACCAAGTCTGATGCAGCGTATATATCCGAGACAATTTTAAATTAAACATTCAATAAGATGGATGTAAAA
>JBDQPG010000084.1:0-5137 GCA_040260695.1 Synechococcus sp. SFB_27S_18OctNov_coas_78
AACAAGTGAGATTCACATCGTTCAAGGAAGGCCAGACGTCGATTGAAACGACCAGAATCAAGACAAGTCCCAATTCAAATTTTCCTTAATATCAACAACTGTGCTGATTTCAGATTTACTGACCTTATTTTCCCAAAAAATACTGCCTTGATTGCAAGACTCATACTCAAATGACCGCATTAATCCAACATCGAAAATTATACAAAGCGTATGCTTACCCTAAATAAAAACAGAATTCAGCGACTCCAAGAAAGCGAACTCAGACACCAAGACTTCAACAAAAAATTGTTTTAGATCAAGGCCTAAGATTGATTGCAAACCTCTTTTAGCATCCGATTAACTATCGAGGAATTCCATTATAAATCACTTCAACACTCGACTGACCATCTTCCGACACATGAATTTCAGTTTCAATGGATGGAGGAGTTGCTGTTTCTTGCCATCCAGGCTCGCCCCCATAAAATATAAAAATGAATCCATCTGTATCACTGACAAGGCATTGACCACCCCTCGTCCCTGTTGAATACATGCATTTGTCAGCCCTGTATTGACTCAGTCCACCATTGATAGATTCAGCACGCATCCGAGCCGCATTCAAGGCGCGCATACCATCTTTGAATGCCATGGCTGGACCGGCAGACAAAAGGGCGAAGGCAAATCCCAACGAAAGCAAAAACAGTCGCTTCATCCAATCAATCCGAAACGAATAAATCAATTATAGCAAATTAAACGAATCAAAAACATTATCACTCCTCAAAGCAATTGTTGTTTTGAGATTGGATAAAAATCAAAAAAAAGAATGCAGCGCAGAAACCCATAGACCCATACACACTGCACTCACTATTGAACGTCGGTCGCCAGCGGAATAGCTGAGGCCAATGGCAATCCATGCATTCCAGCCTTCGATAGAGCCTGATTCAGCTCCAGCGCTAGAGGGCCGCCAGACGACAACAGATGGTGCATTCAAGGCTGTCGATTGATCGCACTAAACGTACGAGCCGTTATGCGCCGAAGACTTTGCAAGAAGACAGCAGACCTTGAACATCGCTGATCGTGATTTTTTTGCTGCTACTTGAACCACCATCCACAGGTCGACACGGACTGGTGGTGGTGGTCTTGCATCCTTTTTTTCAGCCTTCAAGCCCAATAACGAGTTGCTTCGCAACGTTGGTGATCTCCTCAAGCACCTCTTCTGGATCAACATCAGCCACTTGAATCAGGGGCGGCACATCAAAAGTTCTTGCACGCCACTCAATATGGATTCTTGGTGTTGTCCCTCAGGAGGTTGTGTCTGAGGGAAAACGCCTCATCAGAGTGAGGGGGGCCTGTCGTCGTGAACATCATCCAGAAACGCCAACGCTCCAAACACACGCTGACCTCCGTCAGTCGATGAAACTCGGGTCGTCAACAGCTTCTACGACATCAATTTCGTTCATTTCTTTGATCTCAAGCCTGTCAAGAAAATGCTCTCGACCGTCATCCGTTGACAGCAACTCGTTTAGCTCTTCTCGGGTGGCTGGCTTCAGCAGTCCGTTGAGGGTTCCCTTGATGGTGCACAAAAACACCACGTCTTGGCTGTAGCTCATACCCAGCAATCCCCCCGAAGAATCCGTCCTGCTCAGAACCTAACGACATCTGGCATTGGCCACCGAATAGCCGAGTCTGTGAGAAAAGCCTTTCCAAGGTGACGCGTCGGCAAGAATTGGCCCAGGAAACACAACAGACCTACTCGTCCTAGGGACATCGATCAACCCCAGAGCATGTCGATCGACGGGCGATACAGACACTTCCCCCAGTCACTCTGGTGCTGTGAATGTCGCCGAAGACGCCATGGTTGCAAGCTGCAACCACTGCAACCACAAGGTTGATCCGAAACAATTCGCAGGCACTTACCCGCTAGCGGTTCTGTGCGTGGCATCTGCTTCCCTCCCCACAAAGACGGACGTTGATCAAGATCGCCACTGCAAAGATTCAAAGATTCTCCAAACGAAACGAAGCCACCACGATTCAGTGTTCAGGACGAGAGCTCCGTGCAATGACAAACCGACGATGGTTAGAAATTGAATGGCTTCAGCCCAAGATGAAGCAGGCAATGCACCACTTCAAAAATGGCTTACCAAATGCAGAAAGCATGCAGAAAACTATCCGGACATACGGATCAAGCCATGCTTTTTCTCGCCTATTTGTTGACAGGGGTCATCTAATTCAAATATATTTTGGCTATCAACGGACATCAATCCAATGCTTACAGGCTCGGACCTTCTCGCAAAAGTCAAGGATCTTGGCGACGTATCAAAGTCTGATTTGGTAAGGGCTTGCGGTTACGTATCTACAAAGAAAGATGGCAGCGAACGCCTGAACTTCACTGCGTTTTACGAGGCTCTGCTTGACGCGAAAGGCGTCAACCTCACTGGTGGTGGAGCTGCAATTGGCAAAGGTGGCCGCAAACTGAGCTACATCGCCAAAGTCCAAGGAAACGGCAACTTACTAATCGGCAAGGCTTACACCGCCATGTTGAACCTTGAACCAGGCGATGAGTTTGAGATCAAGCTCGGCAAGAAAGCGATCCGTCTTCTTCCCACTGGTGCAGCAGCAACCCACAGTGAAGGCGCTGAAGGCGTTGAAGAGTGATTGAGTCGGCTTAGCCGACGCCTCAAATTTGCGTGCCCTGTCACCACGACAGGGCTTTTTAATGCCTGATGACCATCAAAATTCCGCGATGATCCAGGATGATCTCGAGATCAAATCCCTGCCCTAGATCTGCCATTGAACCGAGGCAGCAATGCTGACTCCAGCGAATGCATTTCACGACAGGGAGGATGCTTCAAGCAGACTCGATACTTTGGATCAAGGACGATCATTCTGATATCGATTCACCATGGCGGCGGTTCCCATGCCGCTAAAAAACGATCGCTCAACACCACTTGCAGCAAGGCGATGATTTGGATCCAAATTCAGCGCTTGGGATCGAAATCCCATCAACGCAAACCACAAGCCTCACTGTTAAGGATTATCAAAAGTTTGGCAGGATCGATGTCCTTCCACCACGAAACAACTTGAGACAGGGGAGAGGAGGTTGTGCTTCGGTTGTGTTTATAGAAAACGCGGACGTGGGTATCCGCTTTTTCTCTCACTCTGCAACGACTGTTTCTAACGATCGCAAAGGTTATCGATGGTCGACAAACCAAGTCTTCGTCGTCATTACCGAAAGCTGCGGGGCACAAGCTCCATCGTTCATGAGGCAATCTGCAGAGAAGCGCTGCACTTCGTACAAGCCACGACAGCAAACAACTCTGTCGTTGGTTTGTACTGGCCCCTCATCGATGAAGTCGACCTTCGCCCCATACGCGATCAACTGCTGAATCCCACAGCACTGCCAAGGGCTGACGGAAAAGGTTCCATGCGCTACAAACTTTGGAACAGCCACGCTCTTGAAGAAGATGGCTGTGGCATTCCATCGCCTTCGATCGGTTCAGACCTCCAGCCCAAAGAGATCAGCCTGCTTCTCGTTCCCGCTCTCGCGATTGATTCGTCAGGAATTCGTTTGGGATATGGCGGCGGTTATTACGACCGCTTGCGATCAGACCCACTCTGGGCCTCAATCCCTGCTTGGGTCGTGCTGCCCTCCAACTGCATTCAACCCTCCCCACTGCCTCGAGATCCTTGGGACCTGCCATTCAACGGTTGGATTTCGGAAAAGGGGCCTGGCCTGGCCTCGCGACCAAGCGCATGATGGGCTCCATCTGATCGCGCAAGCCATGGTCCGTCTGTTGGCGTCTCTCCTGCTGTTCGGTGGGCTCGGAGCGATACCAGTCCCAACCCAGGCCCATCAAATCGAAAGTGCTCTCCATTACTTGAACGGAGAACTCGAGCTCAGCAGCAGCTTCTCCAATGGAGAACCCACCCAAGGCGCCGTGGTCCGTCTCCTCAATGCCGATGGCAGCGCAGGGCAAGAGTTAGGTCGCACTGATCACACCGGCCGTCTCACCCTCAACCTCGACTCGGTACAAGACGGGATCGTCGATGTGCAGATCGATGGCGGCCCTGGTCATCGTGATTACCTCGAAATGCCAGTCCAGGCAGGCCAAGTGAACCTTGACGAGGTGGTTTCCCTACCGTTGAGCTTTGTGCTTTTGGGGCTTCTGGTTAGCGTGCCCCCCGTAAGGACTAACGAACGGGATGGCCACCAGCACCGGCAGTGAAACCCTCGACCGGATGGTGGAACGTTTGGGCGGCACGACGGATCCCAAACGTCGCTATGAGTACGTGCTCTGGCTCGCGAAAAAGCTTGAGCCCTTCGCGAGCGACCAACAAACCGACGACATCAAGGTGCAGGGCTGTGTGTCACAGGTTTATGTGCGCGGCACCCTGGACGACGGCGTGATGCGCTGGCAAGGGGATTCCGACGCACTGATTACCAAAGGATTGCTAGCCCTTCTCATTCAAGGACTGGATGGACTGAGCCCAAAAGAAGTCCAAGCTGTCGACCCTGCATTCATCGCGGCCACAGGCCTGCAGGCCAGCCTGACGCCCTCTCGTGCCAACGGATTCCTCAATATTTTGCGCGCCATGCAAGAACAAGCGCGCCTGCTCGATACCAAGACTGCGCCCATGGATTCCTAGAGTCACGGAACGTCGCGTCACAACGGGTTCAAAGGGGAATGGGTTCAGGGATCGGAATTGGTCTGCTCGGGCTTGGAACGGTTGGCGGCGGTGTGGCTTCGATTCTGCAAAGCCCGGATGAACGCCATCCACTGGTTGCTGATCTGAAACTCGTGCGGATCGCGGTGCGAGACCTGGACCGACCACGGTCTATCGAACTGCCCACCGAAATCCTGACGACCGATCCATCCGAAGTTGTCAACGACCCTGCCGTCGATGTGGTGGTCGAAGTCATCGGTGGGATCGAGCCAGCCCGAAGCCTTATTTTGCAGGCCATCGCCGCCGGAAAATCCGTCGTCACGGCCAACAAGGCGGTGATCGCGCGTCACGGCACAGAAATTGCTGACGCTGCCGCCAAGGCTGGGGTTTACGTGCTCATCGAAGCCGCCGTTGGTGGTGGCATCCCAATCATTGAGCCCCTGAAACAATCCCTGGGGGGGAACCGGATCAATCGGGTCAGCGGAATCATTAATGG
>JBDQPG010000092.1:0-4192 GCA_040260695.1 Synechococcus sp. SFB_27S_18OctNov_coas_78
AGCTTGCCATCGGAATCGCAGGTTAAATCGGCGAAATGCCCGAGCCGCGTGGGTTGTTCGTTGAGACGATGCAGCGGCATCAGTGGGAAAAGTTGCTGGATGGCCCAGGTGTCTGGTGCGGAGCGGAAGATCGAAAGATTGGCGTAATAGGTTTCCGCTAAGACCGCCGGAAGGGTTTTGAGGTCGTCGGGCAGTTTTGCTTGATCGGACAGGCGGTCGAGCAAGGCCCTGGCGCAAGCCCAGGTGAGTTGTTCCGCCATGCTGCGCTCTTTCAAACTCAAGTAGCCGAGCCGAAAGGCGGCTAAGGCATCCTCTTTGAATTTGAGAGCATCGTTCCAGGCTTCCTGCAGGCGAGATGGGTCTGCAGCGGTGTCGATCGGCAAGGCTTCGATGCCTTGAAAGGTTTCGCGCAGGTTGCGAACGATCAGCGGTTCCTCCTGTTCAACCGGCGGTACCGGTTGCTGCAGGCCACCGCTACCCAGAACGTTGAACACCAGCACTGAGAAATGGCTCGCAATCGCTCGACCGCTTTCGCTAACGAGCGTTGGTACGGGAACATTGTTGGGTTCGCACCCCTCTTTCACCGTTGCGACAACGTCGTTGGCGTAGTTCTGCAAGGAGTAGTTGGTTGAGGCTGCTGTGGCGGTGCGACTGCCGTCGTAGTCGATGCCAAGACCACCGCCCACATCTAGGTAGCCCATCGGGGCCCCAAGGGCATGAAGCTCTACGTACAGACGAGAGGCCTCCTGCAAGGCATCTTTCACGACGGCGATGTCGTTGATTTGGCTGCCGACATGGAAATGCAGAAGGCGCAGCTCGCTGAGCAGGTTGGCGTCTCGCAGGGCCTCAACGGCGCCGATGATTTCGGGAGCGGGTAGCCCAAATTTCGCCTTGTCCCCCACGGAGCTACCCCAACGTCCTGTGCTTCGGCTGGAGAGACGCGCACGAATGCCGATGAGCGGTGCCGCTCCAAGCTCCTGGCTGGCATCGATGATGCGCTGCACTTCGTCGGGTTGTTCGATCACCACAACAGGCCTTCGGCCAAGCCGTCTGGCCAAGATTGCGGTTTCGATGTAGCGCTGATCTTTGTAGCCGTTGCAGATCAGCAGGGCCTCAGGGTCATCCATCAAGGAGAGGGCGATCAGGAGTTCGGCTTTGCTGCCTGCCTCTAAACCGAAATGCCAACGTCTCCCGCAGGTCACAAGCTCTTCCACCACATGACGCTGTTGGTTGCACTTCACTGGGAAGACGCCTTGGTAGCGCCCCTCGTAGTCGTAGCGGGTAATCGCCCGTTCAAATGCAGCGTGTAGGCGTTCCAGCCTGTCTTCGAGAATGTCGTCGAAGCGGATCAGTAGAGGCAGCCCAAGGCTGCGGTCCTGCAGGCCAGCCACCAGTTCCATCAGATCCAAACTTCCGCCACGGTCTCCGCGTGGTTGCACGCTCACATGCCCGCGTGGGTTGATCGAAAAATAAGGATCACCCCAGCGTTCCAGCCCGTAAAGCTGGGCACTATCGCTCCCCGTCCAGGTGATGGAATCGGCGAGCACCATGGGAACGGACATCGATCAGATGGAGGGAATCTAAGGAGATTCACCCCCATTGCCACACCAGTGCTTGCCAATTAGGGCATCTGGCATTGACGATGACGACGGTTTTTTCAATGTTATGGCTGCCGAACGCTCTTTTATTGCTATTAAGCCCGACGGCGTTCAACGCGGTCTTGTGGGCGAGATCCTGGGTCGCTTTGAGCGCAAGGGTTTCAAGTTGGTGGGTCTGAAGCAGCTCACCCCGAGTCGTGAGTTGGCTGAACAGCACTATGGAGTGCACAAGGAGCGCCCCTTCTTTCCTGGCTTGGTGGACTTCATCACCTCAGGCCCAGTGGTGGCGATGGTGTGGGAGGGCGATGGAGTGATCGCCAGTGCACGCAAGCTGATTGGCGCCACCAAGCCTTTGGAGGCTGAGCCGGGCACCATTCGCGGTGACTTGGCTGTCAATATCGGCCGCAATGTGATTCACGGTTCTGATGCACCGGAAACGGCTGCGTTCGAAATTGGGCTTTGGTTCCAGCCCTCCGAGCTAAGCGATTGGACGCCTTCTGATCAAGGCTGGCGCGTCGAGCCCTGAGTGGACTGACTGCTTCAACCTGATCCGCTCACCATGGTGCACTGATCAGGCTGAAGCCTGCCCAGTAGTAGGGAGCTTTCATGGCGATTGATCGGCTAGAACCGCGGATTGCCGCCACTTGGGCTGATTGAAGGGCCTGGGCTTTGGTGCGACTTTCGGGCAGCTCGCTGTAGAAGGCCTTCATCAGTTCTGTGGTCGATTGATCATTGATCGACCACAGCGTTCCGATGGCGGATGGAACGCCGGCCTTGAGGGCCAGTCCGGCAAAGCCGTTAGCAGCATCCATGTCCCCCAGAGCGGTTTGACAGGCACTGAGAACGATTAGATCAGCCTCGGATTGATCCCAATCGATCGCATTGAGGCCATTGAGCTTCAGTTTCCGATCCCATAGTTGGATATAGGACGCCTCGGCCTTGCCGGGTTGAAACTGCGCGTGGGTGCTGACGTGCAGCGCTGAGAAGGATTGTTTTGACAGGTTTCTGTTGATCTGTTTCTGCGTGAAGGCCTGGTCCTCCAGACGGGTTACGCCCCATTTGCTTTGGCTTGTCTCTCCGAGACTGATGCTGAGGGCTGCAATTTCCTTTTTTGTTCCCGGCAGGGTCGGAATCATTGGATCTTGGAACTGGCTCGCCCCCATAGCCAGCAGTTGCCCCGTTTTGAAGGGCTTGTAGTCCGTCTCAATCAGATTGAACGCGGGGATCCGCGCCATCGCATAGGTCTCGATCAGGTAAGTGCCGTCGTTCGACAGAGCTGGCAGGGCCAGATCTTTGACACCGTCGCCGAGGCAGAACAGCAGCAGATCAATTTCGGCAGCGGCTAACTCCTGCTCATAGGGCTTGATGATCCAGTCATAAAGCTGTTGGCCGCTGGTTTGGCTCTGGCCTGCATCCATCCGAAGGATGCCTTTGTGAAATTGCCGAGAGACCGCGAACAGTTGCGGATCGGTAACTTCGTAAAAGTCTTTAACGATTGGTGTCCCGCTTGGTGGAATCAGCACCAGGTGCAGATGGTTCTTCCGGGGAATCACGTACAACAGCGCAGAGCGTGTTCCCGTTTCGGCACTAAGCCGTTCGAGATCCTCAGCGGTTTCATCGGCAGTTTTGCTTACCGATGCCAGGTCTTCGCCGAAATAATCCTCAAATTCCTTCTCCCGATCACGCTCCATCTGCAGCACTTTGTTGGTCAGCTCTGGAGAGGTCTGACCCTGGCCAGGGCCACCACTCAGCAGTAAGCCAGATCCCAAGGCAAGGGCCAGAGAAAGGGTTGTCAAACGGTTGCGCATGGTCAGGAGCAGCACGTCTTCCTCCCTTAGCGCTGATTATCTGGCCCGGCTGATTTTGTGAGTCTTTGGTTACTAAAGACAGCGTTTGCCTTGAAAAAAGCCCGATAGTGAAAAGTTGATGTTCCTCGCGTGTGGGCGTCTTGAGCTGTTCCGTTCTGCTGAAGCGATTGCTGAACCTCCTGATGCTTGGAGCGGTGCTGCCTGCAGCGGCGAGTTCACAGCTCCGTTCCAGTTTCCCGGGGCGTCGGGTGGGGGGTGGAACGCGCGGTGAGTGCACCGCACGACTGCTGGTGCATCTTGTACCGCAGAACAGCGTTTTTGCTCCGGATGGTGAACGCCTGCTTGGGACCCTGCAGGGTCCGACCCAAGCTCCAAAGCCATTGCTCATAGATCTGCGCCGCTTGGCATCGGCGGGCACCGTCGCCGATGCACAGAACCGCGTTCAACGTATTCGTCTCGACCCATCTGAGGTCGGCGTCACCCTGATCCGTGCACCCGTGGCCGATGGGGTCGTCTGGGAGTCCAGCTTCCAGTGCATTGAGCCAAAGCCTGGAGTGGATGCGTTGAGCTGGGACGGTGGTTTCGATGCGCCCCCTGCCATCACCCTCCTGCTTGCTGACCCCACGCCGCTGGATCTGATTCTTCAGGAGCGCCTCAAGGCATTGGCCAAACAATGTGATGGCTCCGTCGCCAAAGAGCTCCTTATCCAAGACTTCAACCTTGTGGCTCTTGATCTGAGTTCCTGGCCGGATCGTTTGCCGGTGCGTTGCGTGTTTTGAAGGCTGC
>JBDQPG010000050.1:0-16242 GCA_040260695.1 Synechococcus sp. SFB_27S_18OctNov_coas_78
CATGGCTCGGGGCGAACCGTTGGCGTTTGATCGTGATGCTGCCAGTGATTCCCTTCGCCAAGAGACGGTTCAGATCCACTTGCGCCTCGGGAATGGTTCCGGTGAAGGTCGCGCTTGGGGATGTGATTTGTCGGATCAATACGTGCGCATCAATGCCGATTACACCACGTAGAAAGATGTCCAAAAGGTAGAACTAGAGATGCAAACGCTTTGGTGAGACATTGCTGTTTTTGCATTTGTTGTGGCCATTTCTTATTTATTGATGATGATTTTAGAGTGTAAAATGTTTGTCAAAGTAGTGCTGGCTGTGTGCAATTTGTTTGTCGGATTGCTTGGATTTGGTGCGTTTTGATGCGGCTCGCAGATTAATTTTCTGGCAAGATGATCTGAATTGGTCGTTGAATTGATGGGTCAATCCCAGCCTGTTGATGCCTCCGCAGCTGCACGGCCACGCTTCTGGGTTGGTCCGCTTCTGGCAGGTTGTTGTTTCGCCATGGGCTATGGCGTGACCCATCGCATCATCAGCGCGCAGAGCTCAGTGAAGCCCGTGCAAACGCAGCGGTTTGCCCCCTCTGGCTTTCCAGGCGATTCGCTGCAAACTCTCCGGTCCATTCACGAGGGAGACACCGATCTGCAGGTGGATCTTGCCGCCCGAATGGTGGATGCCCCGGAGGCGAACAAGGATGGTTCCCTGCCAGCACTGCCTCCGCCAGAGACCAGCTTGGCGCTTCAGCTCCCTTCAGTACAAGAGTCTGATTGGACGGCGCCTGATTGGTCCAATCCAGAAACAAAGCTGCCAAGCCCTGTGTCATCGGAATCGATTCAGCAGGACGAGCAACGGCCAGAACCATCGTCGGTTCTTCTGGCTCCACCATCTGCTGAGGTCCCAACGGCCGATGGGTCCTTACTTGTGGTTGAGCCAGAGCCTCCGGCCTTGGACTCTCAGCCCAATGCTCTGTTTTTAGCTCCAATGCAGCCGGTGATGCCTCCTCCGCAGCCCTGATTGGTCAGTCGAGCCGCAGATCTGCCACAGTTTCAGGGGTATGCCAATGGTTCATGGGCTCTCCGGACGCCTTGATTCGCGCAGCTGTTCATCGGATCGGAGCTCGTGTGGGCCATGGTTTGGCCGATACGGCTGCTGAGTTAGCGGTTTTTGCGAAGGATGCTCCCGAGCGTTTGCGGCAGGAATGGGACTTGTTTCAAGAAGAGGTGCGAGCGGAAGCCGAGCGTTTGGAGCGTGCTGATGCGTCTCCTAACGGTGCTGATGATGCGTCGATGCAAGGCCCCACCGGGGAGTCCCCACAGCAGGCGATCGACCGCATGCGAGCGAAAGTTGCTGACCTCAGTCGGCGGATCGAGGCTCGTTCTTGATGCTGCGTTTGAACATCGCGTCTGGCTTTCAGCGTCTCGTCCGGGGGGCGGTGATTTGGCGCGCCGTCCTCACGCTGTTGGCCTTGCTCTGGTGGGACGGCCAAGACTGGACCTATGGGGGGAGCCCAATAAAAGAGCGCCGCGCTGAACGTCAGCAACAACGGGCCAAATGGTTGACCCACCAACTCTTGCAGTTGGGTTCTGCCTTCATCAAGCTTGGCCAGTTGCTGTCTTCAAGACCCGACATTCTTCCGGCGGGGTGGGTCAGCGAGCTGGCATCGCTTCAGGACAACGTGCCTGCCTTCAGTTTTGATCGTGTTCAGACGGTGTTGGAGGAGGAACTTGGGCTGCGTTGCGCTGAGGTGATTGATCTCGATCCTGAGCCCCTTGGAGCAGCCTCCTTGGCGCAGGTGCACCGCGCGAGTTTGCGCAGTGGTCGGCAAGTGGTGCTGAAAGTGCAACGGCAAGGGTTGGATCGCCGCTTTCGACTCGACCTCGACGTGATGCAGCAGGTTGCGGCAGTGCTGCAGCGTCACCCCAGTTGGGGACGCGGCCGTGATTGGCCTGCGATGGCACGGGAGTGTCGCCGTGTGCTGTTGCGTGAGTTGGACTTTCGTGTTGAAGCGCAATACGCGGCCCGGTTTCGTCAACAGTTCCTCGACGATGAGCGGATTCGCATCCCTGGAGTGATCTGGGAACTGAGCACCCGTCGGGTGCTCTGTTTGGACTATTTGCCCGGGATCAAAATCAATGATCGCGCGGCCATGGTGGAGGCGGGCATCGATCCCTTGGCCGTAGCAGAAATCGGAGCTGCGAGTTACCTCAAACAGCTGGTGCGGTTCGGCTTTTTTCATGCTGATCCCCATCCTGGAAATCTTGCTGTGGCCAGTGATGGCGCCCTGATTTATTACGACTTCGGGATGATGGGTGTGTTGTCGGATGGCTTGCGCCGCCGACTGGGGGCGATGGTCCGCGCGGCGGCGGCTCGGGATTCAGCGGCTTTGGTGGATGAATTGCAAGCGGCTGGATTGATTGGTGCTGGGATTGATGTGGGCCCTGTTCGTCGGTTGGTGCGCGTGATGCTTCAGGACGCATTGACGCCCCCCTTCAGTTCCAACGTGATCGATAAATTATCCGGTGACCTCTACGACCTGGTGTATGGCCAGCCCTTTCGGCTGCCGGTTGAGTTGATCTTTGTGATGCGGGCGCTTTCCACGTTTGAGGGGGTTGGCCGAAGTCTTGATCCAGCTTTTAGTCTTGTTTCGATTGCTAAGCCTTACTTACTTCCTCTAATGACGTCCAGTGGATCCGGTACGAACGATCTGTTTAATGAACTGGGTCGCCAGGTGGGAGCTCTCAGCAGCAAAGCGGTTGGCATTCCAAAACGTCTTGATGAAAGCTTGGAGCGGCTTGAACAGGGCGATCTTCAACTGCAGGTTCGTCTGGGAGAGTCGGATCGCCAATTTCGGCGCATGATCGTGGCGCAACAATCGATTGGCCAAGCCGTTCTGTTGGGTTGTTTGGCGTTAGCAACGGCGATTATTGGTGCCAGTGCGCGCCCTGTGTGGTCGATCGTGCCGGCTGCGGCAACGCTTCCTGTGGGCCTGGGCTGGATTCGGATGCAGATGAGAATGCGGCGTGATCAACGGTTGGAACAGTTGCCTGGGTCCAACCGTTGATCGACCACGCAGGCTGTTGATCAGGCTTTGCCGCGAGGCCCCTGGCCTACGGCCCCTGCATAAACAGCTTGGCTGCCCAGTTCGTCTTCGATGCGCAGGAGCTGGTTGTATTTGGCCACGCGCTCACTACGGCTGAGAGATCCGGTTTTGATCTGGCCTGCGCGCGTCGCGACGGAGAGATCGGCAATGGTGGTGTCTTCGGTCTCGCCACTGCGGTGGCTGATCACGCTGGTGTAGCCGGAACGACCCGCTAGATCGATCGCTTGCAGTGTTTCCGTGAGCGAACCGATCTGGTTCACCTTGATCAGGATCGAGTTGGCTGTGGCGCTGTCGATGCCCTGCTGAAGGCGCTTGGTGTTGGTGACGAACAGGTCGTCACCAACAAGTTGCACCTTGCTGCCGAGGCGCTCGGTTAAGAGCGTCCAGCCTTCCCAGTCGTCTTCAGCAAGGCCGTCCTCGATCGAAACGATGGGGAATTGGTTCACCAATTGTTCGAGCTGGCCCACCATTTCGGCACTGGTGTAACTGCCACCATCAAAGGCGTAGCGCCCATTCTCGAAGAATTCCGTACTGGCGACGTCGAGAGCTAAAGAGATTTGTTCCCCTGGCTTATAACCCGCCTTCTGGATGGCTTCCACCAGGATTTCACCGGCTTCCACGTTGCCAAGGTTTGGGGCGAAACCCCCTTCATCACCCACCGAGGTGCTCATGCCTTTGGCGTTCAGCAGGCCTTTCAACGTGTGGAACACTTCGGTGCCCATTCGCAGCGCTTCCCGGAAGCTCGGTGCGCCGTGGGGGACCAACATGAATTCTTGGAAATCCAGGCTGTTGGCGGCATGGGCTCCACCGTTGATCACATTCATCAACGGCACCGGCAACAGATTGGCCATCGGGCCTCCCAGGTAGCGGTAAAGGGGCAGACCAAGGCCATTGGCGGCGGCTCGGGCTGTGGCCATGCTCACGGCCAGGATTGAGTTGGCACCCAGGTTGGACTTGTTGTCACTGCCGTCCAGCTCAAGCATCGCTGCATCGACAGCGCCTTGATCGAGTGCCGATAAGCCACAGAGGGCTGGGGCAATGCGCTCTTCGATGTGGGTGACGGCCTGGCTGACACCTTTTCCCATGTACCGATGACCGCCATCGCGCAGTTCGTGGGCCTCATGGGCCCCAGTGCTGGCACCGCTTGGCACGATGGCGCGTCCCATGGCACCGCCTTCAAGCAGCACTTCGGCCTCAACGGTTGGGTTGCCACGGGAATCGAGCACTTCCCGGGCCACGATGGTGTCGATGACGAGGTCGAGGGAATCGATCACGTTGTGACGAGGTGTTTAACCCATGAATCCTATGGGTCGCCCCTTTCGGCTTTGCTGTGGCTGGAGCTCGGTGGTCAGAATATGGGCACGTTTATGCAACCGGTCTCTTCGCCATGCGGATGCTGCACACCATGTTGCGGGTTGCTGATCTAGAGCGTTCGTTGGCCTTTTATACGAGCGTCTTGGGGATGCAACTGCTGCGCCGCAAGGACTATCCCAGCGGAAGGTTCACCTTGGCATTTGTGGGCTATGGCCCTGAAACGGAGCAGACGGTGTTGGAACTCACCCATAACTGGGATACCAACGCCTACAGCCTTGGTGATGCCTACGGCCATATCGCTCTTGGTGTTGACGACATCCGAGCCACGTGTGCTGGGATTGCAGGCAAAGGTGGCCGTGTGGTGCGTGAACCCGGGCCGATGAAGCATGGAACCACTGTGATTGCCTTTGTGGAGGATCCCGATGGTTACAAGGTGGAGCTGATCGAGCTCTCGTCCAAAGCTTCGGTTTGACCCTGGATGACTGCTTCTCCTTCCTTCAACGGCAGCCTGACCCACGAGCCCGACCGCTTCAGTGATGCGGCTTGGGACCTTCTCCTCAGTGCCCAAGATGTTGCCCGCCGATGGCGGCATGAGCAGCTCGATGTCGAGCATCTGATCCAGGTGCTGTTCACAGATCCAGTCAGTCGCACTTGGGTGGAAGGCTTGCCCCTGATCGTGGATGAGTTGCTGGACCGCCTTGAGGATGTGCTGGCCGATCAGCCTTCCGGGCGAGGGACGGATCTGTTCATCGGTGAAGACTTGGAGCAGTTGCTGGAGTCTGCAGATGCGGTGTCTCGACGCTGGGGCAGTGAACGGATCGATGTCCCAGAGTTGTTAATGGCGATCGGGGCTGATCCACGCCTCGGTGCTGAGTTGTTTGCAGGGTTGGGTTTGTCCGCCGATCGGTTGGAGGAACGATTGCAAGGTTCGTCCGTAGCGACTCAGCTAACACCGCCAAGCACTCCGCCATCGCCCTTACCGCAACAGCCCTCGCCGCAACAAGCCGCTCCATCATCGCCTCGGCCGAGCCCCCAGTCGTCTCGGGTGCAACGACAATCCCAGCCAGATCGGTTCCCTCAGGGGTTCCGTGAACAGCAACAGCCTTTGAATCAGCAGAAGCTCCATCGCAGCCATGGGGCTGACGTGGCTTCGACGGAACAACCCGCAGCTCAGGCCAGTGAGCTTCAGCGAGTTGAGCTGGAGGGCCAAGAGGAAACCACCGCCCTTCAATCGTTTGGCCGTGATTTAACGGCAGAGGCGGAGGCAGGCCAGCTTGATCCGGTGATCGGTCGAGACAGTGAGATCCGCAATTTGATCAAAGTGTTGTCGCGCCGCAGCAAGAACAACCCGGTGCTGATTGGAGCACCAGGCGTCGGGAAGACTGCCGTCGCGGAATTATTGGCGCAACGCATTGTGTCCGGTGAAGTGCCGGAATCGCTCCAGGGGCTGCGACTGATTTCTTTGGATCTGGGAGCTCTCATTGCCGGCGCAAAATTTCGAGGTCAGTTCGAGGAACGGCTTCGTTCTGTTTTGGAGGAGGTGAGTCGCTCTGATTCAGGTGTGGTGCTGTTTGTGGACGAATTGCACACCGTTGTTGGGAGTGAGCGCAGCAGCACTGATGCCGGCAGTTTGCTGAAGCCAGCGCTGGCACGGGGCGATCTCCGTTGCATCGGTGCCACCACGCCCGAGGACTACCGCCGCACAGTGGAAAAGGACCCGGCCTTGAACCGTCGCTTTCAGCAGGTTCTGATACGAGAGCCGGACCTGCCCCTAAGCCTTGAGATTTTGCGTGGCTTGAAGGAGCGCTACGAGCTGCATCACGGTGTTTCGATCACGGATGAAGCGCTGCAAGCGGCGAACCGACTGGCGGATCGCTACATCAGTGATCGCTGTTTGCCTGATAAGGCCATCGATTTAATCGATGAAGCGGCTGCCCAACTCAAGATGGAAGTCACCTCCAAGCCCCAGGTGGTGGAAGAGGCTGAGGCCGATCTTCGTCGGGTTGAGTTGGCGTTGCTGGCCGCAGAACAGGCACCAGAGGCTGAGCGAATTCAGTTGCAACGCAACCGTTTGGATGGGGCGGGTCGGCTCGAGGATTTACGTCGTCGTTGGCAAGACGAGCGGAATCAATTGGACGAGCTCGGCCAGCTGTTGCGTCAGGACGAAGATCTTCGCCACGCCATTGCTGAGGCCGAGCGGGACGGTGACCTGGAGGAAGCAGCGCGGTTGCAGTACGACCAATTGCACACGGTTCAACAGCGCAGGGAGGAGCTGGAGGCCTGTCAGGCGGAAGCACAGGCCGCTGGTACCGCGTTGCTCAGGGAGCAAGTGGAGGCTGGAGATATCGCCGACCTCGTGGCTCGTTGGACTGGCATTCCCGTGCAGCGGTTGTTGGCGGGGGAGCGACGCAAGCTCCTGGCCTTGGAATCTCACCTTGGCGAACGCGTGATTGGTCAGGCGGAGGCTGTCACGGCGGTAGCGGCGGCGATCCGTCGCGCCCGTGCGGGGATGAAGGATTCCCGTCGACCGGTGGGTTCTTTTCTGTTTCTTGGCCCGACAGGGGTTGGAAAAACGGAATTAGCTAAGGCCTTGGCGGCGTCCTTGTTCGATGAAGAAGAGGCGTTGGTGCGCCTCGACATGAGCGAATTCATGGAGCGCAACGCCGTGGCCCGGTTGATCGGTGCGCCACCGGGTTACGTCGGCTACGAGGAAGGTGGTCAGCTCACCGAAGCGGTACGGCGGCGTCCCTATGCGGTGCTCCTGCTTGATGAGGTGGAGAAGGCGCATCCCGATGTGTTCAATCTCTTGTTGCAGGTGCTCGACGATGGCCGCCTGACGGATTCCCAGGCTCGAACCGTCGACTTTCGGCACACGGTTGTTGTGATGACGAGCAACCTTGCTAGCCCGGCAATTCTTGACCATGCCCGTCAAGAACAAGCGGATGATTCCGAGCTCCAACGCAAGGTGGATGAGGCCTTGGCCAGCCACTTTCGACCGGAGTTTTTAAATCGCATCGATGAGGTGATTCGATTCCGTCCGTTGCAGGTGTCGGATCTTGTGCGGATCGTCGGACTGCAGCTTCAGGAGTTGACGAGCCTGCTTGCGGAACAAGGCTTGTCGTTGGAGGTTGAGGAGGGCGTTGCTGATGCGTTGGCGCGCCAGGGCTATGAACCCGAATATGGCGCCAGGCCCTTGCGGCGCGTTTTGCGTCGTCAGGTGGAGAACCCCCTGGCGACTCTGCTCCTTGAGGAGCGCTTCGCCGGAGCCACTGGGGTGAAGATTGCTGTTGGCTCCTCCGATGGTGAGCCGCTGCGGTTTATGCCGCAAACCCTCTAGAGGGCATCCGTTAAGGTATCTCTTTGGCGAAGTGCCTAGCGGCACCGTTGTCAACTTCCGGTCCCACCCCCGTGACCAGCCCTACTCAAGAGGACAACACCACCAACAGCTCTGAGCCCTCTGCTGAATCCGCCCAATCGGGTGGGTTTTTGGCCGAGACGGTTCAAGAGTTGAAATTGGTGGTTTGGCCAAGCCGTCAACAGCTGTTCAGCGAATCCATCGCTGTGATTTTGATGGTCAGCCTGTCGGCGGCCACCATTGCTGCTGTCAGTCGATTCTTTGGTTGGGCTTCGTCTCAGGTGTTCCGCTGACTCGCTTCTCTCTTTCGCCGTGCCCGACGACCTGACCACACCGGACGCCCTTGAGGTGATCGATCTGCCGGCCCCGAATGACGGGGAGGACGGAACGCTCTCCATGGAACCTGTCGCGAATACCGCTATCGCGCGTTGGTACGCGGTTCAGGTGGCTTCGAGTTGTGAGAAAAAAGTGAAGGCCACCCTTGAGCAACGGGCGGTCACCCTCGGAGTGAGCAATCGAATTTTGGAGATTGAGATCCCTCAAACTCCTGCGATCAAGCTCAAAAAAGACGGCAGTCGTCAGTCCACTGAGGAAAAAGTTTTTCCTGGCTATGTGCTGGTCCGCATGGTCCTTGATGAGGACACGATGATGGCGGTGCGTAGCACCCCCAACGTGATTAATTTCGTTGGTGCTGAAGATCGACGCGCGACGGGTAAGGCCCGCGGTCATATCAAGCCTCGTCCGCTCAGCCGCTCAGAGGTGGATCGCATCTTTAAGCGAGCTGCTGAGAAGAAAACGGTCGTTAAGGTCGATCTGGCCGAAGGAGATCAGATCTTGGTCACTGCTGGTCCATTCAAGGACTTCCAAGGTGAAGTGATCGAGGTGTCCGGCGAGCGCAACAAACTCAAGGCGTTGTTGTCCATTTTCGGCCGGGAAACTCCGGTTGAATTGGAGTTCTCTCAGATCAGCAAACAGAACTGACATGGCGGCGGCCGTCTCCCTGCGGAGGGCGGCCTTTGGGGTGGTTCTTCATCCCGCCGCATCCGGCCCAAGGGCCCGGTGATCCGTAGTTGTCCAAACCCCCCAGTCGATGGCCAAAAAAGTCGTAGCTGTAATCAAGCTGGCCCTTCAGGCCGGTAAAGCCAACCCGGCGCCGCCCGTGGGCCCTGCCCTCGGTCAGCACGGCGTGAACATCATGATGTTCTGCAAGGAGTACAACGCTCGGACGCAGGACAAAGCCGGCCTCGTGATTCCGGTTGAGATTTCGGTTTTTGAAGACCGCAGCTTCACCTTCATCACGAAGACCCCCCCAGCATCCGTGTTGATCACGAAAGCTGCCGGCATCGAGAAAGGTTCAGGCGATTCTGCAAAGGGCAGTGTCGGCTCTATCAGCCGTGCTCAGCTCGAGGAGATCGCAAAAACCAAGTTGCCCGATCTCAATTGCTCCAGCGTTGACTCCGCCATGCGGATCATCGAAGGTACTGCCCGCAACATGGGCGTCGCCGTCAGCGATTGATCGCAGCGTTCACGCTCAACGTTTCACTCTCCACCTCATTCCCGGGGGAGACATCACTGATGTCGTCCGCACCCCACTCCTGATATGCCCCAACTCTCAAAGCGCTTGGCCGGTTTGGTCAGCAAGATCGAGGATCGTGCCTACGGGCCCCTCGAGGCGATTGCTCTTGTCAAAGACAACGCCAACGCCAAATTTGACGAAACGATGGAAGCCCATGTGCGGCTTGGCATCGATCCCAAATACACCGACCAGCAATTGCGCACCACGGTTGCCCTGCCCAATGGCACGGGTCAGACCGTGCGCATCGCCGTTGTCACCAGTGGTGAAAAGGTGGCTGCCGCTAAAGCTGCTGGCGCCGAACTCGCTGGCGATGAAGATTTGGTGGAAGCGATCAGCAAGGGCGAAATGAATTTCGACCTCCTGATTGCCACGCCGGACATGATGCCCAAGGTGGCCAAACTCGGCCGCGTACTCGGTCCGCGTGGCTTGATGCCGAACCCAAAAGCTGGAACGGTGACCACCGATCTAGCCGCTGCCATTAAAGACTTCAAGGCAGGCAAGCTTGAGTTCCGTGCCGATCGCACGGGCATTGTGCATGTTCGCTTTGGTAAGGCCAGCTTCAGTGCCGATGCCTTGCTGGAGAACCTCAAGACCTTGCAAGAGACGATCGATCGCAACAAGCCCAGTGGTGCGAAGGGGCGTTATTGGAAAAGCTTGTACGTCACGTCCACGATGGGTCCATCCGTCGAAGTTGACGTCTCGGCTCTTCAAGAGATAGGCCAAGAGAGCTAATCCCTCTCTGGCTTATAGTTAATGATTGGCGAAAGCCAATTCGGGCATGTGCCCGGCCAGAGACAGCAGGTTTTGACTGGGGACGTTCATTCTTCCCTGGATTGAGTGAATCCCGCCGAGGCAAACGCGCAACATTTTTTCTCCCCCGTGAGATTGGATTGGAACGCGGCCTCGTCTCATCCTTGAGACTCGATCGGCCGCATGTCCTGCTTGTTCCTTCAATCCGATCCAATCATTATGGGCCGCACTCTGGAGAACAAGCAACAGATCGTCGGAGAGCTCAAAGAGCTCCTCGCCGAGACCGAGCTGACATTGGTTCTTGATTTCAAGGGCCTCTCCATCAAGGAAATGTCTGACCTGCGGGATCGTCTGCGGGTCACCAACAGCGTTTGCAAGGTGACTAAAAACACCTTGATGCGCCGTGCCATTGATGGCGACAGCTCCTGGGCCAACCTCGATTCGCTTCTAACGGGTACCAACGCTTTCGTTCTTGTAAAAGGCGATGTCGGTGCCGGTGTTAAGGCCGTTCGGTCTTTCCAGAACGAGTTTAAAAAGTCCGAGACCAAGGGTGCTCTTTTCGAAGGCAAGCTTCTTTCTCAGGACGAGATCAAGGCCATTGCTGATCTCCCTTCCAGGGAAGAACTCATGGCTCAGATCGCTGGTGCAATCAACGCTGTGGCCACCAAGGTCGCCGTTGGCATCAACGAGGTTCCCACCGGTATGGCCAGGGCGCTCAAGCAGCACGCCGAAGGCGGCGACAGCTGAGTTTGCTCTGCCACCACGTCTATTCCCTGATCTGTTGCTGATTTTCAACCATGTCTGCAAAAACCGACGAAATTCTCGAATCACTGAAATCTCTCTCCCTGCTTGAAGCTTCCGAGCTTGTTAAGCAGATTGAAGAGGCTTTTGGTGTCTCCGCCGCTGCATCAGCTGGCGTTGTGATGGCTGCTCCTGGCGCTGCTGGTGGCGGTGAGGCTGCTGAAGAGAAGACCGAGTTCGATGTTGTCTTGGAAAGCTTCGAAGCTTCCGCCAAGATCAAAGTTCTCAAGGCCGTGCGCGAAGCGACCGGTTTGGGCTTGGGCGATGCCAAAGCTCTGGTCGAAGCAGCTCCCAAGGTTGTCAAAGAAGGCGTGTCCAAGGACGACGCCGAGGCTCTCAAGAAGTCCATCGAAGAAGTGGGCGGCAAGGTCACGATCAAGTAAGGCTGCTGGTTCGGTCCTTGGCCGAACCACAACTCTTGAACTTCAACAAAAGCGACTCTCATTCGAGAGTCGCTTTTTTAATGGAATGTTGAGTGTCCCAATAAAAAAGCCCTGCCAAAGGCAGAGCTTGAATGAAGCAAATTCAGGAGTCTGTCCTTGTTTCGACCCTGAAGAGGTGCTTGCACTCCTCACACATCCACAAATTAAAGGGGTGGAAGGCGAATGGGGGTTCGACGGGCCTCCCTGGCAACTGGCACTGTGCCACTTGCTAGCGACGGCTTTGATAGGGAATGACTTGCAATGGAATCGGACCTGCGCTTGCGACGCGTTGGCTTGACGTTCGTGAGGCAAGTTTGCGGCTCGGAGGGGCTGGTGGGATTGGTGGCGGCATGCTTGGCGCCGAGGAAGGACCCAGCGTCGCGAGACTTGACCCACGTCTCTGGCGAATGGCGCGTGCCAGGAGCAGCTGGACTGGGTCAGGGTTTGAAAAATAAAGATGGCTGAGGGTTCGCCCTTGGTAAGCGCGTCGCTCAAGACGCCATTCATCACTCAGGCTCAGCTGTACGAAGCCGGTTCGATGTCTGTGGGGGATCGGCGCTCGCCCAATCACGATCGGTGCTTTTTGGTCTGGGTTAAAGGCTTGGAGTTGCAATGTTGATCCGCTCTGGATTAAGCGCAACCGGAACCGCGTGCCTAGATCCGTACCGCCACTGCGGATGGAATAGCCATTGCTATCGAGATATCGGCTGCAGATGCCCGCAAAATTAAATTTGTTCAGCGTGGGTTCGACTAAACCGTCTGCTCGAGGCGTCCAACACAGGGGTTTGGGCTTGATTTGCTCGAGCACCAGTAGCTTCCAGCTGTCTTGGCCGACGGGCTGGCCCAGCACAGCAAAGCGTTCTTGGGGTAGTGGCTTGCTCTCAAAAATGCCCCGGGCTGCGAGCGTGCTGGGCCACAGCAGTGCAAGAACTCCAGTGGCCGCGACACCAGCGGCAGCCAATCCTGAAGCATGGAGGTAAGTTCGCCTCATCCACGGCTGCGTGAGAAACCGTGTTCTACCGAATCTTGCAAGGGAGGACCAATGGTTGATGGACGGGGCAGGGTGGTGGCTGCTGCAACGGATGGTGCTTGCCGCGGCAATCCGGGTCCGGGCGGTTGGGGAGCGTTACTGCGGTTTGAGGATGGAAGCGTTGAGGAGTTTGGTGGTCATGACCCTGCAACCACCAATAACCGGATGGAGCTCCAGGCGGCTTTGGCCGTATTGGAGCGTCTTAAACAGTTGCCACGGCATCCTGAGCTCACCCTAAGGACCGATAGCAAATACCTCATTGATGGATTGGGATCTTGGATTAAGGGTTGGAAACGCAAAGGCTGGAAAACGGCTGCGGGCAAGCCTGTGCTCAATCAGGATTTATGGAAGTCCTTGGATGCTGCTCGCCTTGATGATGTCCCGCTCACCCACGTGAAGGGCCACAGCGGTGATCCCGACAATGAGCGTGTCGACCGCATTGCTGTGGCTTTTTCCCAGGGTGCTCCCCCCGATTTAGCCGTTGATGTGAAGACTTCGCTTGCACCGGCGCCCCTTGAGAACGACCTAGCGCCGGCGCCGCTCCAGCGGCTGCTGACACGGCTCGAGCTGGCAGACCGGCTGGCGGATGGGGAATTTGCCTTGACGGCGATTGAGCTGGCGCAACTGGTGGAGCAACCCCTGAAGCAGTTGGAATCCAAGGACGGCCCTTGGCTTTGGCGTGATTGGTTGGTGAGTCCTGAGGGCAGCGGCCGCTGGCGCTTGCGTCGTCGCGAGGGAGGATCAGAGGAGTCGTGAGACTCCGGATGTCGCCGTCCCCTTCGGTCGGCCCGCTTGGCAGCGGTGCTTTTTATCAACGTTGGCTGGGTCCGCTGCTTGCGCGCGATGAAGGATTGGATGCGGAGCAGCTTTCGCAGGTGGCCTTAACGGCCCTTGGCCAGGCCAGCCTGCGCCGCCGCTGGCCTGGGGTGTCCTCGGTGCTTGATGGTGTCGCCGCGGATCTACAACGCCGAGATCTCCGTCTAGAACAAGTTTTGTTTGGCTGTCGTTTTTCGAATCCCGTTGGTTTAGCGGCTGGGTTCGACAAGAACGGTGTTGCTGCCGGGATTTGGGATTGCTTTGGCTTTGGTTTTGCTGAGGTTGGCACTGTCACGTGGCACGGTCAGCCGGGGAATCCAAAACCGCGTCTGTTCCGCCTTGCGGAAGAGAAGGCGGCGTTGAATCGCATGGGCTTCAACAACGATGGTGCGCAGGCATTGTTGAAAACCCTCGAACGTCAGCGTTTGGAGCCGCCTGGGCAACGCCCGGCAGTCTTGGGAATCAATGTGGGCAAATCAAAGGTCACATCCCTCGAGCAGGCCCCAGACGATTACGCCGCCTCATTGGAACTCTTGGCTCCCTTGGCGGATTACGCCGTTATCAATGTGAGTTCCCCCAATACGCCCGGACTCCGGGACCTGCAAGATTCCGTCCAGTTGCGGCGTCTTGTCGAGCGTCTGAGGCGGTTGGCGGCATGTCCGCCATTGCTGGTGAAGATCGCTCCTGATCTTGATGATGAGGCCATCGATGCGATTGCGCGTCTTGCCTATGAGGAGGGTTTGGCCGGAGTGATCGCTGTGAACACCAGCCTCGATCGGCTTGGATTGGCTCAACGACGCTTGGTTCAAACCGGTCGCACCTTGGCGGAGGAAGCGGGGGGATTGAGTGGTGTTCCCTTGCGCAGACGAGCGCTTGAGGTGATTCGTCGCCTACGAGCTGGGGCTGGACCAGCCCTCCCGTTGGTGGGGGTTGGTGGGATCGATTCGCCGGAGACGGCTTGGGAGCGCATCGTTGCTGGTGCTTCGCTTGTGCAGCTCTACACCGGTTGGATTTTTCAGGGTCCTGATTTGGTGCCCCGAATTCTGGAAGGCTTGGAAGGTCAGCTGGATCGCCATGGTTTGCGTTCCATTGGTGAGGCGGTGGGATCCGGACTCCCTTGGCAACCCTGACAGCTGTGCTGTTCAAGGGCGGTTCCACCGATACCTTTGATGGAGTGGCGAATTCACGGTGCCTCTGCCGTCCCTGGCTGAGATCCCACAACTCCAGGCCTTGCACAGCCAAGTCCGCCGTTTGTGGTCTGCCCAGACGGTGGTCGTGTTGGCGATGGAGCGTGGGTTGTGGATCGGTTGGTGCTCTGATCAGGGGGGGCAATCCGCCTTTGGTAGCTGGCCCAACGGCTGTTGTCGCGATGGGATGCCGCTGCAGCGGGAGGCGATGGCTGAACTCTTAGCCGATCTTCTGCTGGACCACGATTTGATCGATGCCCAGGTGGAGCTGCTGCTTCCTCTGGCTGGTGTCCATTGGCGTGTTTTGGATGGAATCGAGCCTGATCAGTTCGAGCAGGCCCAATCGGCGTTAGTGGGTCTGCCATGGCCGCTGCAGGCTCAGGAGAGTTACACCGCGCTCACAACATTGGGATCGACCGATGGCTCGAGCATGCTCAGTTCGGTGACCGTGGCGCTTGGGGTGACGCGTGAGCATCTTCAGGCTTGGATTGATGTGATCGACCAGGCGGATTTGGTCTTGCGTCGCGTCGATTGGTGTCTCACCTCGGCCCTTCGCGGCTTGTTGCAGCTCACGCATCACTGGTCAGGGGACATGGCTTGGCTGATCCAAGACGGCCCATCGTGTCGTCTGGTGTTGTTGCGCGCTGGGGTGCCAGAGCTGGATCAGGTGATGACGACAGCCGCTGCAGATGTCGAGGCCTGCCAGCGTGAGATTCGGGCTTGGCTTACCGCCTGGCAACAGAGAGAGGAGTGCTCGGCTGAATTGGGTTGGTGGTGTTCTGTGGCTCGTGATCAGGGCGATCTCTGGGACTCCCTCGTCGATGAGGGCCGCGGCGAACGACTCCTGCATTACAACCTCCCGATTTTGCGGCAGACGACGGATGCGGTCTCGCCGCAAAACAGTTTGGAGTCGCTGGAGCATCTCGCCCTTCTCGGCAGCCTGAATTGGGGGGCAGTGGCCTGATGCAGAACGATCGGCCCGATTTACTGCGCGAACGTCGCCTGGAGTTGGGACTTCCTTCCACGCCTCCACCCCTGCGGCCTGCCCGCGGCCTGGTGCTCATCGGTTCAGGCGCTGGCCTCGTTTTGGTGCTGGTGGTTGCTTCGTTTCAGTTGCTAGCGCAAGTACGGGAGCGGACGTTGCAAGGGCAAGTCGAGCGCATGGCGACGGTCGAGCAGAGAACCCGTCGACTGAATTCAAAACTAAAAACCGTTACGGCGCGGAGTACCGCCTTGGATAAGGACACCCGCCAGATCGTGTCGCAGTTGGTGGCCGTGCGATCCGGTTCGGCCTTCCTCGAGCAGCTGCGTCGGGTGACTCCCCAGGGGATTCAGCTCCGTTCGGTCAGTGTCGATGCGTCGGGGACGACGCTGACGATGGAGGGCGTGGCTCAGAGTCCGGAGGCTTTTGAACGCTTGAATGCGTTTGGGCTCAACCTTGAAGACCTGCCGGCGGTGTCTGCGGGGGGGGCCGTGGTTCAGAAGGCCACAGCAGATGAAACGGGCTTGCTGCAGTTCACGGTGAAGGTGAGCTTGGATTTGGGGGTGGCTCCCACTGCAGAGCAATTGACTGATTTGGGTGCGCATGGGTTGGCTCGCCGCTACCAACTGCTGAAGCAGCAGGGAATGCCGCTATGACCAACCTTCGGAATGGGGCATCTCCTGCCTTGCTGAGCCGGGACAGGATCCTGGTAGGAGCTCCTCTGTTGATCGGTGTTGTGTTGGCCATCGGTGTTGGGGTGGGGGTGCTTCGGCCAACCCTGGAACGGGGAGATCTTTTGCAGGCTCGTCTGGAGGATCTTCAGCGCCAACAACGCAGCTTGCCTGAGCTGGAACGTCGATTGGTCGAGGCGCAAACCACGTTGAACTTGCGTGAGCAACAGCAGTTGGTGTTGTTGGATC
>JBDQPG010000027.1:0-27400 GCA_040260695.1 Synechococcus sp. SFB_27S_18OctNov_coas_78
AGATGGATCTGGAACGCTGAATGTGAAGAAGAAGGGATTAAGTGAATTGCGTGTGGTGTTTGACGTGGGTGCGTTGGTTGTTGGCGATCAGCTGAGTGGTGATGAAGAGGTGCAGCTGACGCTGACGCGTGCGGCAACGGATGTGACGGATTCAGCGACGGCAAGCCTTGCGGATGATGATTTGGAGTGTGATCCGCTGATTCCAGGGCGGCCTAATGTTGCTGTTAAGGCTAAGGCTGCTTGTGAATTAGAGGGCACCCTGAGTAACAAGGATGCGCAGTTCAACTTCAGCGTTTCATTGGATCCAGCCAGTGGCCAAGTGCAGAGCTTCGATTACGCCTTGGCCGCCAAAGGGCTGTCGGATCAGGGCTATCAGCTCAATTCCATCGCGATCGATCCAGCCGATGGGGTGAGCCTGGTGAAGGGTGGTGAACGCGGATCGATCAGTGTCGATCCAGGCGTGGAACAGTTCAGTTTCACCGCCAAGGTCACCGCCAACGATGCGCTCAGCGGTGATGAAGCCCTGCGGCTTCGGCTCAAGCAGAGCGGCGATTTCCTAGCCCAGGACACCGCCAGCTTGAAGGACCTCGACTGTGCGCCGACAGACCCGGATCTCGACACCAATCCGTTGGCGCTCTATCTGTTGATGGACAACTCCACCTCGATGCTGCAGCCGGATCCCTCGACGGATGAGGCATCCCATGCCAATCGCCTCGAGGCCCAGGACCGTGTGTCTCTTTACGCCTACCAGCAGGCCTTGGCCCAGGCGGGCTATGGCTTCAGCCGTGAGGGCTCCGAAGCTGTGCTGAGTCAACGTGAGTTCCGCGATGCGGTGATTAACAATTCCTCCGTTGATCTGGCAACTGCTCTTGAGGGTTTCGAGGTGATCGCCGATCCGGATCGATCTGGAGCCCCTCAACCGGTGACGGTGCATCTGCTCACCTACGGCTACGCCGTCGACTACGGCAAGGTGAGTTTCCGCGCTGGCAACACCGCCAAGGCACTTACCGCGGCCGAGGCGATTCTTTCGGTCAACACTTCCGACGCGATCTACGGCAACTCGATCAAGGGCAACCGCACTTGGTCGGGCAGGGATCTGCCTGATCCCACCCGTGACGACCGTTTCAAGGGCAAGGGCCGACCCAGCTCCAACCTCTATTCAGGCACCGAAATGCTGGGGGCGCTCACCGGCTTGGAGAACCTGCTGCAGGATCAGGTCCGCAGCGCCGGTGATGAGCAACCCACCACCTTGATTTCGATGGTCACCGATGGCCGGCCTGAACGCCGCGCCTGGTGGGACACCCGCAAGGGCCCCGGCTCCGATTCGATCATCGGCGCCTCGATCCCCCTACCGGATCGCCTCGGTGGTGATGCGATCACCACATCAGGTTTGATCTACGACAGGCAAGGAAACCATCAATTCCTCGAAGGCAACGATGGCACCAAACTCTGGAGGCGGATGCAACGCCAGCTCAATGGCGTGTTGGATCGCATCGCTGCCAAGGGTGAGGCCCCGCTCAGCGCTGTGCAGGTGGAGGTGATGGGCATGGGCGATGGCACCGATGCCGATTTCCCCGCGATCTATGCCGATCTCTTCGGAGAGCGCACCTTCGACAACCGCAAGGGCGGCTGGAGCTATGAGTACCTCACCAGCTACGGCCTGCCGGAATTCGGGGGCTGATGCATCAGCTCTTTGCTTTCTCTCCGATCCGTGGTTCCGTGCCGGCGATCAACCGCTCGATGTTGCTGCGATGCCGCCACAGCACCATCAGGCTGGCCACAAGCGACACCACCACGTAGGCGGTGCTGGTTCCTGAGAGAACCATCAGCACCGGCAGACCGATCGCGGCCACAACGCTGGACAGCGACACGATTCGGCTGAGGCTGATCACCCCCATGAACAACCCCAAGCACGCCAAGCCCACGGGCCAGGCCAGACCCAGGAACATCCCAAGGCCAGTGGCCACCGCCTTGCCGCCTTTCCAGCCCAGCCACACCGGCCAGATGTGACCGGCCAGAGCCGCTAGGCCCGCCAGCACCTGCACCCAGTCGTTCAGTCCAACGCTTTTGGCAAGCAGCACCGCTAATGCCCCTTTGCCCACATCGAGCAGGAACACCACCAACGCTGGGCCCTTGCCCACATTGCGCAGCACATTGGTGGCACCGGTGCTGCCGGAACCGCAGTCGCGCAGGTCGATGCCCTTCAGCCAGCGGCCAGCGAGGTAGCCGTTGGGCATCGAGCCCAGTAGGTAGCCGATGGCCAGGAGCAGCAGAGCAGTCAGCATCACAGCAAATCGTCGTCGTCGAGCCGTTCATTCGGGCCAGCGGCAAACGCAAGCCAGAGCGGAAACTGAAGCACAGGAATCGCCACGTTGCGCTCGGCGGTGTCGATCAAGATCAGTGGCACTTCGCCGCGTTCCTCCAACCGGTCGGCCCGTTCCACCAGGGCTTCCGACCGTTCAAACAACACGATGCCGCTGCTCGGTCCGAAGTCTTCTCGGCCCAAGCCGAGGGCATCCTGCAGGCCGCGTCGCCATTCACCCAACCGTTCGGGTGCTCCCGCCAGCACCAGACATTGGAATTGGGCGCCGTAGAGCTCGCCGATAATGGCGATCAAGGCAGCGCTCACCAAGATGTTGCGGGGGCGGCTGCCCCGGCTGGGCTGGGCGCCCCGGCCGCCTTGGTTGAAGAACCAGTCATCGAGAAGGGCTGTGTCCCGTTCGTCGATGCTGCGGCGCAGACTCCAGGGGTCGGCATACACATCGGGCTGTTGCAGGAACCGCTGCAGGGCACTGCGAATCAGCTCTTCGTCGGGGCGAAACGTGTCCGATACGGCGATGGCTGGGGCGGTATCGCTCGCGTTCTGAGATACGTCTCCCTGTTGGCCTGCTGCTTGTTGGTCGAGGGGTGAGGGCTGCACCACCATCGGTTGGACGACTAACTCCAAGCTCTCTACCGACTGCACCAGGTCTTGAAGGGCGCCACCCAGATAGTCCTGGAAGCCCTTCACCCGCCGTGCAATCGCATCGGATTGCCCGGCAAAGGAGGTTTTGAGTTCGGCGTCCAGCTGTTGCTTGCGTTTGGTGAGCAGGTTGATCTCTGCCGTCAACGCATCGCGGCGGGATTGGAGATCTTTTAAGGCCAGCTCCACCACGGGATTGTCGGGGGCTGGACCGCTGTTGTTGGCGTCCCCAGAATCAGCAGCTTCATCAGGCTGATCAACCGCGGCTTCTGCTGTCGGTGTTGTTTCAGGCGTCTGATCAGTGTCGTTGTCCATCGCCTCGAGCTCTGGGTTCTCCATCGATCGGCACGAGCTATCCCAACTATTGCAACCGACCAGGCGGACAGTGCAAGGGCAAAGGGATGACTGGGACTTGAGTGGGATATATCTTCACGAAATCACATCTATTCCGTGAAGATAACGTGCCCGGCTAGGGCTCGGTTGGCTGTTGCCGTTTGGTTGTTTCGAGAGCCCCGACCCGTTGTTCGAGCTGTGCGCGTAGTTCGCTTGGGCTGAACAGGATTGGCAGAAAGTGAATGCTTTTGGTTTCCCGAAAGAAGAACAGTCCCGGCAGCCAGGGGGCAAACAGGCGCCAGGCCAGCCAGTGTTCGTAGGGAAAGCGGCGGAGTTCCCTGCCGTTTTGCCACACGATCAGGGCGCGTTCTTCAAACTCCAGTCGCAAGCTCGCGGTTTGGATCAGCAGGAACAGGCCAAACACCACCACCACCAGCGTCGGCCAGGGATGCCAAGGCAGGGGAAGCAAGGCTGCTCCGAGGGCAGCCACCAACAACGGCAGGCGCGGATCTGGACGCAGAATCACGTTGGGCAACGGGTTGGTCATGCGCCAAACAGCACTTGGGTTAACACCACATCCATGATGCAAACCAAAATTAGGATCATCACCACTGCACCTGTGGTGCTGGTTCCCACCTCCTTGGGGCCTCCTTTGGTCGTGAGCCCCCATCCACAGGAAATGGTGGCGATGATCAATCCGAACACCAGCGCCTTCACGAGCATGAAAGGCAGGTCTTCTGGATTCATCCAGGTGCGCACAGAGGTCCAGAACACCGTCGGTGGGATGTTGTAGATCGCTGTGCTGGTGATCTGCCCGGACCAGATCGCCACGAAAAAAAAGAAAAAGCACTGCAACGGCGCCATCACCACCAAGGCGATGAGCCTGGGCACCACCAGATATTCCACTGGATCGGTGCGCAGCATGGTGATCGCATCAATCTGTTCGGTCACTTTCATCGTGCCCAGCTGCGCCGCATAGGCGGTGGCAACCTTGCCCGCCAGCAAGCAAGCGGTGAGCAGGGGGGCGATTTCTCGGGCTAAGCCAATCGCCAGAATGCCCCCCACCGTTGAGCCCGCCCCTTGCCGGGTGAGTTCCGCCGCAACTTGAATGTTGAACACGGAGCCTGCGGCGATAGAAATGATCAAAACAATCAACAGGCTGCCGGGTCCTGCCTCCAGTAATTGATCAGACAGCTCAACTGTGTTGATCCGGCCCTTCATCGTTGCTGCGACGGCTTGACCTCCGATCAACAGGCTGGAGCCCAAACGTTTCAGCGAGCGCGGGGTGTTCATCCAGCGGTGTTCTGTAGGTGGGCATGGCGATCTGGCCAGCCTCGCATCACCCCAAGGCCCAACAGCACAAGGATCGCGGGGATCAATCCCATGCAGAGCCTCACCGCGAGCAGGGCCGTATCAGGCTGTTCAATGAAATTCAAAGCTCCATCGCAGCTGGTGGTCGAGATGTATCCCGTGAGCGACAACAGCACGCCAAAGACGCTCATGCTTAGGCCGATGACCAGCTTCTGGCCAAACACCATCCAGGCTGTGTACAACCCGGCGGGGCGGGCGGGATCAGCGTCAATGGCGTCTGGGAGGAGCGACCAGGGAATGAGGTAAGCCGTCGCTGCTCCAAGGCCCACCAACATGATTAATCCCACAATGCCGAAATAGGCGGTGAAGCCGCTTCCAGCTTCTACCGGCTTTAGCAACATCGAGAGCAGGCAGGCCACGATCCAGATGCTGGAGCCCCAGCCGAGCGCTTTGATCCGACCATGCCGATTGGAGAGCAGGCTCCAAAGTTGAAGGCCCACCAGTGCCGCGATGTTGAACGCCAAGAGGAGCAGCGTTGAGATGCCCGCAGGCACATGCAGCACCTGCACCAACCAGATCAGGGCCACCACCTGCATCAGTTGCAGCCCAAACCACAGCAGGAGATAGAGCCCTAACACTCTGATAAAGCGAGGGTTGGTTCGAATCCGACGAAACTGCTGAAGCGGTGGCTCATGGCTGCCGCTGGGCCGTTGGGCGCGTTTGGCATAGGGAGCCAAGCCCCAGCAGCAGAGCAGCGTTGTTAACGCGGCAATCGTTCCAGCGATCTGGCCCATCAAGATGTAGCCCCCGCCTCCTTCTCGCAACACAAGAAAAGCCACGAGAAGCCCAATCGTTCCGGCCACGATTGATCCGGTAAAACGCGCTGCGTTTAAGCGCGTTCGAATGGCGGTATCGGTTGTGAGCTCCGTGGAGAGGGCGGCGTAGGGCAAATTCACGCCGGTGTAGGCGGTCATCAGCAGGATGGCCATTACCACGTAATAGATCGTGCGTTGCAGGGTGCTTCCTTCGGGCACCCACCACATCGCCGCGAGGCTGATCCCTAAGGGAAGGGATGCACCAAACATCCACGGCAGCCTGGGGCCCCATCGGCTTTGGGTGTGATCACTCATCCAGCCAATGAGGGGGTCGTTAAACGCATCCCAAACCTTGATCACGGTGAGCAGTGACCCGGCGATGAAGGCTGGCAACCCCGCTGCGCAGGTAAAGAACGGAAATAAGTAGAACCCCAGGATTGTGGCGGCCAAGCCCGTACCTGCATCACCGAAGCCGTAGGCCACCATGAGCCGGCGGCGGGATCCACCCAGCTGGGCTTCTGACGTTGTCAAGCGAAGAAAGGGGTCAGGCGGACAGTCATAATGGAGAGGTACTGACGCAAGCACCACCTATTTTCGTGGGTGGTTCGTCTGTATCAGTGCGGGCGTAGTTTAGTGGTAAAACCTCAGCCTTCCAAGCTGATGATGCGGGTTCGATTCCCGCCGCCCGCTTGCTCAAAGTCGCAGGCTTGAGACTTCGTCTTGAGCGATAAGCAAGACAAAGCTCCGGCTTTGCAAGGGGATTGTCACGCCCCGGAATGGCACCGGTTGCTCTGGGAAATCCTTCGGTGCTGGCAGGGAGGTGTCGATCAGGCGCGTCCACGGCGATGCCGGGACGGGAAGTTCGAAGCTCAAGGCTTCTTTGTGGGCATTGAAGCCCATCCAGATCAGGGCACCTTGGCTCCCCATGTGCAAGCTGGTGGCCGTCGTGCGAGACCATGCCGCCCAATCGGGTTTCGAGAGTTCCACACCGTGCCATTGGCGCCACAAATCCGTGTGGTCCTGTGGATGCTTCTTTGCCGTTTCACGGGCCGGAATCAATGGGTTGAACAGTTGCGGCAAGGCATGGCGCAGCTTTAGGAGTCGCTTGAGAAACAGCTTGAGCTCCAGATCACATTGGTCTTCATTCCAGACCATCCATCCCAGCGGGCTGTCCTGGCACCAGGTGTTGTTGTTCCCCCCTTGACTGCGGCCCACTTCATCGCCCATCAGCAGCATCGGAACGCCACGGGCTAGCAGCAAGGTGCTCAGCAGGTTGCGTTGTTGTCGTCGACGCAGGGCAAGCACGTCTGGCTGTGTTGTCGGACCTTCAATGCCGTGGTTCCAACTGTTGTTGTGGTTTTCGCCGTCGCGGTTGTCTTCGCCGTTGGCAAGATTGTGCTTGTGGTTGTAACTGACCAAGTCGGCAAGCGTGAAGCCATCGTGCGCCGTGATGAAGTTCACCGAGTGCCCCATCGCAACGGGCTTCCCGTCGTAGAGGTCGGGGCTGCCCTTAAAGCGTTGCGCGAATGCCCATGTGGTGTGCTCATCCCCTTTCCAGAAGCGGCGCAATCCATCCCGGAAGTGACCGTTCCAGGTGCCAATGCGTTTGGCTGGAAAGTCATTCAGCCGATATAAGCCACCACAATCCCAAGGCTCGCTCACCAATTTGAGGTCACTGAGCTCGGGGTCGGCTTCCATCGCAATGAACAAGGGGGGGTGGTCCAAGGGCTTGAGTTGCGCCCCCCGGCTGAGCTCAATACCAAGGTCGAAACGGAAGCCATCAATGCCCAATTCAAGGGCCCAGCAGCGCATCGATTCCAAAATCAGCTGGGTACTGATCGGATCGTTCGCCGCGATTGAATTGCCGCAGCCACTCACATCGAGGTAGTCGCCTTCGCTGTTCTGGTGGTAGTACGTGTCATCAGCAATCCCACGCCAACTCAGCGTTGGACCATGGCGATTTCCTTCGGTGGTGTGGTTGTAGACCACATCCAATAAAACTTCGATTCCGGCGTCGTGGCAGGCGGCTACCAGTTGACGCATCTCATCGCGCCCTTGGCGTGGATCGTCTCCCGAGCAGTAGCCGTGGTGGGGTGTGAACCAATTCAGTGGGCTGTAGCCCCAAACATTGTCCCGACCGGGAGGAGCATCGGCGGGGTCAAAGCTAAATACCGGGAGGAGTTCAATTGCCGTCACCCCCAGGTCTTGCAAGTAGGGCAGCTTCTCGATCACTCCGCGGTAGGTGCCTCGGTCGGATGGATCAACACCTGAGTCACTCGACCGGGTGAAGGCACCGACGTGCAATTCATAAATCACGGAGCGTTGCCAGCTATGGCGGGGCCGAGGATGGGCCTCGAAATCGAATCGCTCTCGTTCACTCACCACGGCCTTGAGGCACGCGTGGGCATTGGGTGACGGACCGGTAGCCAGCACACGGTCGTAGACATCCCAACCGCTGATCGCTCGTGCGGCTGGATCCAGAAGCACTTTTGCGGGGCGAAAGCCGTGGGAACCGGGTGCAAGCGGACCAAACACTCGATAGCCGTAGCAACAGCCCTCCTTGAGGCCCTCCACTTCGACGTGCCAGTAATCCCCCGATCGATGCCGTCGACCATCCAATTCAATGACCCGTTCCGGGGTCCGGTCACTGCCATCGCGATACAGCAAAAGCTCGATGCGATCCGCTGCTGGGGCGGCCAAGGAGAAATTCACTCCTCGCGTGGTTGTGCTGCTGCCCATGGGCCAGGGCTTGCCGGGGTGAATGCCGCTCAAGGCCTGGAGGTGATTTCACCTTCAAACTAGTGGTTCGCTCCGCCCCATGAGTCTCATGACCATGACCACGGCTTTGGAGGCCGGTCGGCCACCGCAGCAGGTGCGAAACGATCTTTGGCTTTTCCCACCGAATCGGGATTGCCAAGGTGGCAGTTCCTGGTGGTTGGATATCGACCCTGAGCCAGTCTTGATCGACTGTCCGCCCCTCACTCAGGCCACGACCACGGCCCTCAGGGAGCTGGCCGGGACTCGCCAGCCCCGCATCCTGCTGACGAGCCGTGAAGGGCATGGCCGGTTGCGACGGTTGCAGGAGCGGCTCAATTGGCCGGTGCTGGTGCAGGAGCAGGAGGCCTACCTGCTGCCCAATGTGGCGAGCCTCGACTCTTTCAAAGAGGAGCACACAACAGCCAGCGGATTGCGTCTGCTTTGGACCCCTGGACCGACCCCAGGGAGTGCCGTGGTGTGGGCGCCGGCCCCCGTTGAGCTGTTGTTCTGCGGGCGTTTGCTGACTCCACTGGCTCCGGGTCGCCTCGGACCATTGCGCCATGGCCGCACATTTCACTGGCCTCGCCAGCTCGCCAGCCTGGCTCGACTGCGGACTTGGATTCCACCAGAAGCCAGTCCCCAACTGGCTTCTGGTGCCGGGCTAGGGGGGTTGCGGGGGGAGCGTTTGGTGCCCTTCGCAGGGTGGTGTGATCAACCCATCAATCCGTAAAGCATTGCGGCAGAAGACCTTTCGCTTGCAGCTACCGGTTGAACTCCATACGATTAGGCCGCTTGTGGAAGGCATTGGCGCAACCACAACGCCGTATCAGAGCTGTTTCCTCCCCCCATCGTTTCCTTTCAAATGAACAAAGCTGATTTGGTCAACCTGGTTGCAGCTCGCACTGAGCTCACCAAAACCGACGTATCCATGGTTGTGGATGCTGCCATCGATACGATCATCGACTCGGTCGTCGAAGGCAAAAAGGTGTCCATCCTCGGCTTCGGATCCTTTGAGCCCCGTGAGCGTTCTGCGCGCCAGGGTTTAAATCCCAAAACCGGTGAGAAAATTGCCATCCCTGCAAAACGTGTGCCTGCATTCACCGCTGGCAAGATGTTTAAAGATCGCGTTCAGGGTTGATCCATACGAACAATCTGTTCGACTAGGCGGCTGAAGGGGCCGCCTTTTTTAATGCCTCGTCCTGATCATCTCCAGCTGCAGCTCGACCAGGGCCGAAGGCTCATGGCGCAAAACGGGTATCGCGGTCGATTCGCTCCGTCGCCCACCGGTGTGTTGCATTACGGCAACCTGCAGACGGCCCTCCTGTCTTGGCTTCAGGCCCGCTGCTCGGGAGGGGAATGGTTTTTAAGGATTGACGACCTCGATACGCCGCGCAATCAAGCTGAATCGATGCTGCGGATTGAAGCTGATTTGCGTTGGCTCGGTTTGCACTGGGATGGCGAACCAATCTTGCAAAGTTGCCGCCGCGGGATCTACAGCTCCTGGTTGTCGTTTCTGCGGCGAAGTGGCGCTCTATTTGCCTGCCGCTGCTCCCGTCGTGAGCTTGCCGGCGAACGGATTTATCCCGGCACATGCCGATCGATCAAGGCCGGTTGGGGGTGGCAGGCGCAACGACTACCCAGTTGGCGTTTGCGGGTTCCCACCCACGATCCCAATGGCAGTGGAGACGTGGTGTTGCGACGTGCAGATGGCTTCATCGCCTATCAACTTGCCACGGTGATTGATGAGCTTTGTTTTGGGATGACCGATGTCGTTCGCGGCCATGATCTCAGGGAAGCTTTACCAGCCCAGCGCAGCATTTATGCGGCATTAGGACAAACCCCTCCGCGCTTTTGGCATGGACCTCTGCTTTGTGATGCGGAGGGTCGCAAGTTGTCCAAGCGAGAAGCCAGTGCAGGCTTAGATGTTGCTCGCTCCAATGGCCACGATGCGGCCCATGTGATTGGACAGTTGGCGGCTGGCCTGGGTTTGGTTCCGTTTGGAACGCGCCTCTCGGTCGGTGAACTGTTGGTGGAAATACGGGCCAGCAGCCCGTTACCACTGGATTCTTAAGGAAGGATTCGGGATCATTGGCACAAATTCGAACCATATTATTCGCAACTGATTTTCCACTGGTCCATGTCGACTTGCACCATCTGCGGTGGTAGCGGCGTTCAACGCGTGTCAAGCCAGCGTTTACGCACTTGTCTTGTTTGCCTTGGTCAAGGCAGTCTTTCAGCAGCCATGAAGCCTGCGCCCCTTAATCGTCAACCCGCTGCTACTACAGCAGGTTTGAAAGATTTGAGTTATCTCACCAAGCCCATCACCTAACCCAGGGGTGCCTTTTCCTTGTTGCGCAGCACGAATAGTGTCGCGGTCCCGACCACGACAAGCAGGGGTACTGCGGTAAAAAGCAGTAGGGCGATAGCTGAATAATCGGTATACACGTTGGAGCCCTTGCTCAGAGTTCGGCCATTATCTCAGGAAATGGACTTTGCACAACCTGATTGTTCGCAACGACACAGTTTTCGCTGAAATGGTCCGAGTTGAAACGGTTCGGACAGTTTCAGTGCGCTCCGTCATCGCCCTTGTGGTGTTGGTTTTCTGCTCACCCCATGGGAATGCCCAGGGATTTGATCGCGTGAAGAGCGGTGCTCTTCATTGCTTGCGAAGTGGGAATCATGCGGTGTGTCAGCGCGCTTTAGACGACGCTGAAGTGCTGCAGCGTCTTGCATCCAGCAGACAGGCTTACCCCTGTCAAACCTTGCTGCTCGGGGTTCAAGCCGACCTCATCCTCCAGCAGTTGGGAGATGGCCGTGGAGATCGTGCCATCTCGGATCTTCAAGTTGCCGACCGCGGTTGTCCTGGCCTGTGAGCGCTCATCGCCCACACAAGTCATGGACTTAATGAATGGGTCGAAAGAATGTGATTGGAGTTCTATCTATACATTTAAGATATCTTAAGTCTCGATGCTGTGATTATTAAGTTTGATTTTTTCGCTGTCGATAAAATCTGAAAACGAGTGAGATGCGATCGTTTCAAAATAGTCGTCGACAATTTCAATGGCATTCATGCCTTTCTTTGCATTGAGAATGCAGTTCACGTAACAGGCGATTGCGTCGCCTAAGATTTCGAACCGTTCCACGGGTATGGATTGATGACCGTCGTCAAAGAGGACCTCAAACGTCATCGTTGATCTAGGCACGATAGATTTATCAGAATAGGGGATCATGTTTAGATGTTGAGCGATAAATCTGGTAATGCTTTGGTTAGAGAAGATCCCTGAAGTGTTGTTGGTGGGGTTGTCACTCTTTAATGTTTTTGTTTCTTGACGGATTGTCTCTGAATAAATCAACAAATTAATAAGCCAATAAGCCAAGAAGTCAGCAAAGGTGGTGATCCTCTCGCCTTGTTGGTCGTTTTCTGATGCGTTGGTGGTGTTGTGTGGATGGTTTTGTTCGCTACCGCTTCAGTTCTTGATGGGCCTCGATGTTGGAGTCAAATGCGATCCAGGCTCCTCTGCTGCCCCGCATTTGTCTTCTTTGTTCGTCCACGTCTTGAGCTCTGAGTCGTTAATGTAAGCAAAATAAAGTTAATCAATGGCAATTATCGACAGCGTATTGGACGTCGTCCTTCGAAATCCCTTTGCTGACAGGAGTAAATTTTTCAAAAAATCCCGATATAATTTCGGTCCAAGGGTCATATTAGGGACAGTATTTGCTGCTGCTGGAGTTTTTGGATTTGCCGCATCTGGTCTTGTTTGGGAATTTAAGGGGATTGAGCTTGGCCTTACCGCTCTGATTACATCTGTAATTGCACTTCTTTTTGGCGTCGTATTCTTGTTTCCATTTTCAAAATCAAAACAAGATTTCCCACTTAGGCAGAATAATATTGTCGCTGTTAAAACTGCTTCATTGCAGAAAACTGCTTTCGTGCAACCAGAAGCTAGTAGCGAGGCTGTGGTGACAACGGCTGAGGAAATTCGTATACAACTGGCTCTCAGCGAAAAGAAAAACCCTGACGTTGTGTTGGTCAACTTTTCGACGAATCACCTGCTGCCAGGCAATTCCCTGAGCGCATCAAAACGAAAGCCGGGTAAATCATTGGATTCATTTCGTGAAACCGCTAAATCCCTCTACAAAAGTGAAGCTTAAAGCCTCAAACTTTATGTTTGAGGTCGATTTGTTGAGTTTTTGTCTGGGTCATCCTTAATTCTTCATTTGTTTCTCTCTGTGCATCCAGCTAATCCAATCGGCTGAGATCTCTTGAGGGCACACTGCTTCGCATTCCAAGTTGTTGCTACAGCTCCCAAAGCCCTCCTGTTCCATGCGGTTTTGCATCGAATGTGATCGTTTGGCTCGCTCCGGTTGGCCTTGGGGGAGCTGGCCAAGATGAGCCAATTTTGCTGCCACAAACAAGCTGGCTGAGGCGTTTCGACAACTGGCAACGCAGGCACCGCAGCCGATGCATGTTGCCGTATCGAATGCTTTTAAAGCTCGTTCTTGTCCGATGGGTTGGGCATTGGCATCAGGCGCTTGTCCTGTGCCGGTTGAGCAATACCCTCCAGCGGCAATGATGCGATCCAATGACGATCGATCCACCATTAAGTCTTGGATGGTGGGGAATGCTTTGGCGTTCCAGGGCGCAAGTGTGAGAACTGCACCGTCGGGAAATTCCCTGAGATAGAGCTGGCAAACAGATGTGGCCGCACGCGGTCCATGGCCTTGGCCATTTACGAGAAAACCGCAGCTACCGCAAATCCCTTCCCGACAATCATGCTCAAAAGTGACGGGTCGTTTCCCGCTGCTGATGAGTTGTTCATTCAGTTGATCGAGTGCTTCAAGCAGGGAGAGATCAGACGACACATTCTCCAGAACGTGGGTTTCATAGGAGCCCAAATCCGAGGCTGTGGTTTGCCGCCAAATCCGCAACGTGAGTTTCATTTGTAACTGCGGGTGCTGGGTTTCAAGCTGGTGAACTGCAGTGGTTCCGCGTGGCGAATCGGTGCACCTTCGGCGTTGTGCTCCCACGCTGCGATGTGGGCAAAATTGTCGTCATCTCGCAAGGCTTCGCCCTCTGCACTTTGATGTTCTTCGCGGAAATGAGCACCGCAGGATTCTTCTCGAGCCAACGCATCGCGCAGCATGAGATCCGCAAGTCCGAAAAAGTCACTCACCCGTAATGCTTTCTCGAGTTCGGCATTCGGTGCATTGGCCTCGCCCGGTACGCGCACCTCGTGCTGGAAGCGTTGCGAGAGGGCCGCGACATCTTGAAGACCCTGCTTCAATCCCTCCGCATCACGGCTGATGCCGCAGCGATTGATCATCACGGCGCCAAGCTCCCGATGAAAGCCATCCACCGGCGTCTTGCCTTGGCTATTGATCAGGCTGTCGATGCGGGTTTGGGTGCTGTTGAGGGCTTCTCGGCAGGCGGGATGATCGGCGTGAATCGGTTCCCCTGCGTTGCCTGCGAGCCAGGTCGTCACTGTTGAAGGTGCAATGAAATACCCATCGGCCAGGCCTTGCATTAAGGCACTCGCCCCCAAGCGATTCGCACCATGTTCGGAGTAGTTGGCTTCACCAAGAACAAACAACCCCGGAATCGAACTCATCAGTTGATAATCCACCCAGAGGCCCCCCATCGTGTAGTGCGGAGCTGGATAAATCCGCATCGGCGTCTCGTAGGGATCGTCGCCGCTGATGCGCTCATACATCGTCATTAAATTGCCGTATCGCGCGGCGATGGTGTCGCGTCCTTCCTTCGCGATCGCGTCGTTCAGATCGAGGTACACCGACCGTCCTCCAGGGCCCACACCGTGGCCTGCATTGCAGAGTTCTCGAGCGCGCCGGGAGGCCACATCGCGAGGGGTCATGTTGCCGTAGGTGGGATACAGCCGCTCAAGGAAATAATCTCGATCACTCTCCGGAATGTCATTGGCTGGTCGCTGATCCCCAGCCTGTTTGGGCAGCCAGATCCGACCGTCATTGCGGAGACTTTCGCTCATCAGCGTCAGTTTGCTTTGGAAGGCATCACCGCTCGGAATGCACGTGGGATGGATCTGGGTAAAGCAGGGGTTGGCGAAGAGGGCTCCCTTGCGATGGGCGCGCCAAATGGCGCTGGCGTTGGATTTCAACGCATTGGTGGAGAGGAAGTACACGTTGCTGTATCCACCACTGCAGAGCAGCACGGTTCGTGCCGTATGCACTTCGAGTTCACCGGTCAACAGGTGTCGGGCCACCACACCGCGGGCGACGCCATCGACGGTGATCAGTTCCAGAACGTCGCGGCGTGTTAGCAGGCGCACGCGTCCAAGTTCCACTTGGCGCATCAAGGCTTGATAAGCGCCATACAGCAACTGTTGGCCCGTCTGTCCTCGGGCGTAAAAAGTGCGGCTCACCAGTGCACCCCCAAAGCTTCGGGTGGCCAAGCTTCCGCCGTATTCCCGAGCGAAGGGGACCCCTTGGGCGACGCACTGATCAATGATGCCGCTGCTGATTTCAGCCAGTCGCTGACAACCGGCTTCGCGGGCGCGGAAGTCTCCCCCTTTCAGCGTGTCGCTGAAGAGTCGACTGATGCTGTCGCCATCGACCGCCACCGCCCGTGCTGCATTGATGCCCCCTTGAGCGGCCACAGAATGAGCCCGGCGTGGGCTGTCGTGGAAACTCAGCACGGTCACGCGGTAGCCCTGTTGGGCCAAGGTGGCAGCGGCTGAGGCCCCGGCAAGACCAGTGCCAACGACAAGGATGTCGATTTGGCTTTTGCGGAGTGGGCTAATTAATGGACTCGTTTCGAGGGTGCGGCGCCAGGCGTCGGCCAGCGGTCCTGTGGGCAATCGTGGATCGGGTAGGCCGCTCATGCTTGGACACCCAGGGCAAGGCCAATGCTGATCAGAAGAAATCCTCCGCTTAGAAGAGCTGCGAGTAGCCGTCCGCTGAATCGGATCGAGCTCTTATTCGAGGGGTCCAGCCATCCCAGGCTTCGGTGGGCTGCTTCAGCGCCGTGAACAAGATGGAGTCCGATGGCAAGGGCCCCAAGGCAGTACACAACAAGGCTCAAGGGCTGTTGCAGTACCTGCACCAAGGCCTCCCGCTCATGACCATCCATGGGTCGTGGAAAACGCAGCTGTTGCAGGTGCAGTCCGATAAAGCCCAGCGTGATGACGCCAGTCATCGCTTTGCTTCGACTCGCCCAGGCTGCCAGCGGTGCGTCGCGTCGACTGGTGAGTTCTGCTGTGTTGCCCGCCTGTCGATTGCGAAGTCCTTTGTAGCTGCTCAAACTGATGTGCAGCAGGCTGGTGACAGCCAGGCCAAGTTCCAAGGGCTTCAGCCAGGGGCTGTGATGCAAGCCACTGGCATAGGCCTCAAAGCTTGTCGGTGCCCCGAGGGCAGACGTTAAGCCTCCAAGGTGAATCACCAGAAACAACACGAGCAGAAGCCCAGTTAGGGCGTTGGTGTTTCGGATCGTGGTTGCAAAGGGCATCCGGGCGATAAAGAGCGGACGGCGAGGCCTGTCAATGGAGGCGTCCTCTTAAGCGTCGCAAATGATGCCCCGATGGCAACGTACCAAATTCAATTCAATTCAACGCAACGTTGCTGGTGCCTAGGCAGAACGCCCATCAGTTTTTAGGGTGATGGTTAACGCTCAATGTTCAGGCTCTGATTTTTGTACGCCGTCGCCTTCGTTGGTTGGTTGTCCTTGTCGCGGCGACATGCGTATTGGCCTTGATTGTTGGCCCATGGACGCCATCGACCCCACCTCCACCAGACGTGCCAGTCGCCCAGCCGATTGATTGGGGACCCTCTCAGCCCAAAACGGCATCCCCGGAGCGTCCTGAACTCAATGTTGGGGTGTATGTCACCAACATCAACAACATCGATCTTCTCGATGATCAGTTTACGATTGAGATGCTGCTTTGGACGGAGTGGTTTGGGGATCCGACCAGCAATCCCAGCGATGAATTAATGATTCTCAATGGCATTTATGACGGTGATATTCAGCGTTTCGAGCGGGTGAGTCGTGAGCGTCGTCTCGAATCGACTTGGAGTTTGTATCGCGTTCGTTCGTCTGTGGTTAAACACTGGCGGCTTCAGCGATACCCATTTGATACCCAAATACTGCATGTGAATGTTGGGTTGGATAATCCATTGCAACCGGTCAACCTTGGCTTAACGAAGGAGGGTGGTTTTTCGATTAATCCAGGTCTTTTGCTGCCGGGTTGGAGTCTTGATCAGCCCAGTTCCTATGTCTCTAGCACCAGTTTGATGAGTGATCTGGGTCAGCCTCCCGATGAAGGAGTTGTGATTCGACGTCAGTCGACGGTCTCATTTGATCTGCCCATTCAACGGCGAAGTCTTTTGTTCGTAGCGCCTGATTTCTTGGGTTATATGTTGGCTGTTGGATTGTGTTGTATGAGTTTATTGATTACCCACAGTCGTGATGATTTGATTCTGGCGGCGGTTGTCTCTGCCGGCGGTAATTATGTCTTTATTGCCGGCAATCTTCCCGTTACGGCGATGACTGGGTTTATTGGAAACTTGCAGCTGATTATTTTCTTGGGGATTTTATATGTGGTCGCAGCTGATGAGCTGATCGATAACCAGCTGAACCATTACAGCCAGAAGATTTCACGCATCTTGCGTGTTCTGCTTCTGCCCAGTTATGTCGGAATCACCATCCTTGGCATTGCCTTGATCATCCCCTAATTCAAACCCTATGGCACCATCGACTGAGAACTCAACCGTAGAACCTCCCCATGGTCTAGGGACCTTGGTGACCACATCGATCTCTCTGGTGTTGTTGCTTGTTGGTGGTTTGTTAATTCATCCACGAATGACTGAACGTCGGATACGGATCGATGACCAATTCATCCTTACGCCGAGTGAAGTAGCTGCCTTGCCTGCTAAAACTCTCGTTGTGGTTTTAGATCGTGAGGATGGTCAGGATCAGAATGATTTCAAATATAAGCTTCTGCATTTGATTCTTGAGCGCAGCCAGCAGGCCTATGCCTTGGGCTTTAGCGCCACAGTTCAGTCACAAGATGAAGCGGTTGAGGCCATTTCGCATGGGTCCGACTATCAACGCAATCCGATGCGGCTCACCATTGGTGTGTATGGCGCTGGAGCTGCTCTGAATCAGCACTTGCATCCGATCGAAATCCCGGTAGCGGGTGGAGTCTTGGGGTTGCGGGCTGGGTGGACTTATCGAGAGGAATTACCAGTACTTTCCACAATTCAGAATAAGGCTGATCTAAAAGAGATTGTTCTTTTGCAAGGCTTGGGGTGGAGTGATGTGGGAATATTTGATGCTGCAGGGTTACGTACATATACAGCGCGTCCGGAAGAACTTTTTCGATTGGTTGATAATCGCCGTGTGCAGTTGTTTCCGCGTGGGATTGCAGAACTCGAGGCTGAGGCCCCCCTTATTCGTGCTTCGACAAACCGCACTGTGCTGGATCCTTATCTTCTAATCGCCTATCCATTTGCAGGATTCTTCTATGTTGCACCTGATAATCAGCCTTTGGCTGATGCTATTCGATCTGGGTTCCAACGTGCCAAAGAAGATGGCTCCTATCAAGAACTCATTGATCAAACTGTTTTTACCCCTTGGTTAAAGAAGCACCTTAACCTTGCCAAACGCAGGATTCTTGTCCTCAATAATCCGAATGCCAGTAAGGAGTTATCGGCGGTGAAGCCGGATGATTGGATAGTTCCTTGGCATGAGCTGTTGCAAGGTAAAATAAGGAATGGTGAGGAATTGTGTGCCGTACGCCAATTCGATGCATTGTGCAAATAAGAAATTGGTCGGATATTCTGTTTTGCTAGCAGAAATGAAGCCTATTTTGGCTATTGATTGTATGGGTTTTAAATCTTCGTTATCTCGTTTATGGATTAAGAATTGACGATTAATTAAAGCGTTTTCACCATCTTCTTGAACTCATCATGCTCTGTGTCTTCTGCCATGTCTTTGAGTAGTTCCTTGCTGTCTTCGCCAAGGTTGTCAAGGGTTTTGGCGGTGTAATCAAAGTTGTCAAAGATTGTTTCGACGGACCATACATAATTGTTCTCAATGGCATAACTGCAAATGCTTTTGACAACTTCATCTTGTGTGGCTCGAATGCCTTTCTTCCAAAGGTCATCAATGATGAAATCCACAGTGGCAGACCCTTCAAGCATTGGATCTAAGTCGAATGCAAGGATGCAGCCGAGTTCATTAAACGTGTCAACCCAGGAATTATTTGCTTCGAGGCAGTCCTTGATGATGGAATGAGCCTCTTGCTTCGTGGTCACGTGATACGGCGCGGAATCATTTGTTTTTAGGGCACCTTTACTGACCTTGCTGCGATATTTAGGAAGAATTCAACTCCCGTTGTCTTGGGATCGTGAAAAAGTTATTTCTTGTGTCCAATGGTGCACCAAGGTAATCCCTGCCATGGATCTACGATTCTTAAGACACAAGAGGCTTTTTCCATTTTCTAATTTTATTTGACGATGCTGTTGACATGAGCAACAAAATTATGGCCGGAGTTAGATTTGAGTCTGAGCGTAACTCTTTGACTCAACGCAGGATCAGCAATCAATCCATGCTACTTGGTGTCGAGATCGACACCTCAGAAAAAGTGTTGCTAATGAAGCAAGGTTTTCTTCCGATGGATCTCGCCTTGGTTCGTCGATATGAGGCTCATCAACGAATCAGAGATGTGGAATGTGGTCTGTCTTCTGCTCAGCTTGAATAGCACTATCTTCAAGAAGTCCATTTAATCGTTCTAGTTTCGATTGCGCAATTTAATTCTTTTCCTCCTTGCTTTTCGCCTCGAATAAGAAGTTTGATCTGAATCCCTAGCCTTTTTCTTTTTGTGTCTCTCTAAATGCCACGACTGCTTTGCAGTGGTTTAGGTATTCATCGGCTGTCATGTCACTTTTGGCCAGGTAGGTTTGGCGGCTCAAAATTTCATATTCAGCGATTGGCTCCTGATTGCGATGAGCCACCATTGGCATTCTTCTAAATTGACCTTCATCCAATGGCATCCCGTCATAGGGATCTGTGCCATCGCAGTTGTGAAATGCGCAGTGGACAGCCCTTAAGGCTTCTTTGACCGCATAGGTTCCGCCCCGTTTGCGATCTCGTTTGGTTAAAGCCAGTGCCTCACGGTTTAGGGCTCTCTTGTAGGCATCGGGAGTGAGCTTCAGCCATTTGGGTGGCTTGAATTCACGAATGGTGATGTTGCCCACTTCGTCGGGTTTGGCAATGTCAACGTTTTCAGTTTTAGAGGTGGATGGTTGTCAATCATCTGCCTTTAAAACTGTTCTGCAGCTCAAAAAATTGGCAGGCCATGGGTGAAGCCAATTCCTCTTGAAAGCCGATGACCTGACTTGAACAGGCGACCCACGCTTTACGAAAGCGTTGCTCTACCAGCTGAGCTACATCGGCAACAAATTTAATTTATCATTTCGACAGTACTTTTCCTTGCTCAATTGTCCGATCAGCAGGGTCGAAAGTCTGGTCTTGATCCGGCCATGAGAGAGCGGCTCCTCAAGGAGTCACTCACCCCCTGGCGTGGCCTGCGGCGGCTCGTTTGGGGTGCCTTGTTCGCTTCCGCCGGACTCGGTTTGTTCACCATGCTCTTCCGTGTTTCCGCCGGAAATCCTGTTGCGCTCAGCGACTTCGGGATTCAAGCCGGAGCTCTCACGATCTTCTCCGTTCTCCTCTACGTCGATCGAACCCGAAACACCGATTGAGCTCTCGTCCTGAAGCTCCTCGACTGGGGTGTCCGTTTTGAGGCCTGAAGAGGCGTCGATGGTGATCTCGCGATCTCCTGACCTGGTATCCCCCTCAAGATTGGGTGGTTCATCATTGGCGGCCTCATCGTTCTTGAGCTGTTCGATCTTGGCTTCGTTGATGCTGTCTTCGCTGGCATCTTCTTCGGCGCAGTCGATGTCTCTTTCTCCGTCGACTTCGTCGTGGTCCTCAATGTCGACAGCGCCGGCCTCAAGACCGTTGCTGTTGGGATCCTCGCTTTCATCGCTCTCGTTTTCGAGACTGTTCGACTCGACGACGCTCGATGCGCTGGACTCCTCCGATTTGTTGGCGCTGCCGATTGGGATCGCTTCGTCTTGATCATCCGCGTCGGCGACTGATCGATCGATCTCTGTAGGAACAGGCTCTGCTGAAACAGGTTCTGATCTTGGGGTTGGCCGTGGGGTTGGTTTCGGTGGCTGTTCAGGCCAGGTCAACCGATTGAGACGAAGAATTTGCAGCCCAAAACTCGTGTGCTGTAGATCCGTGGCCGCTGAGGCCTGCGCCGACGCTGCCTGATCAGGTTGATCCTGACTGGGTAGCAGCCATCTCAAGGCTTGGCTGAGTTGTTGAACTTGCCACACGATCAAGGCCAGTACTGGGATGCTGAGCAGCAGGGTGACGAGGCGTGATTGCCCGAGAACCGGTGAGAATTCACTGGCTAGAACAGCGGAATCGTCGAGCCACCAAAGCAACGGCAGCAATCCGACTGCGGCCACAGCAACACTGGCTCGGCTAAGCAGGTTTCCTTGATTGGCGCTGAGAGCCTGCTGCTCTTGATCACGTTCCTTGAGTGGAACGCAGACGAGCAGAAGTGATCCCCAATCGGCCGGACGTTTCCATAACGCGGCAGCTGGCGCCAGCACCGCAATAGCCCAGACGAGTAGACGCTCCACTGGCGGGACCGGTCCAGGATCGGCTCCCGCAAGAACCAACCGAATCAGCAGTAGCTCCAATGGAATTGCTCCAAGAGCAAGGCATTGGAGCCAGAGCAATGGCTCGTGACGGGGCTTCACGACAGAAGTGGAAGTGGAGGTCAGGTGGTGAGTTTGCGACGCTGGGTCACCATCTTGAAGGCTTCGATGCGATCACCTTCTTCCCAGTTGGCGAAACGGTCTGTACCAACACCACATTCGAAGCCTGTGGCCACCTCTTTGACGTCGTCTTTGTTGCGACGCAGAGAGTCCAAATCGCCGGTGTACACCACCTGCTTGCCCCTGTGAACCCGAACTCTGCAGTTCCGGTGCAGTTTTCCGGTGTTGACGTAGCAACCTGCAACGGCACTCTTACCAATGGTGAACACGGCACGCACCTCGGCTTCCCCAAGTGCTTCTTCGACGAGTTCTGGCTCGAGCAGACCTTCCATCGCCAGCTGGATGTCTTCCAGCAGCTTGTAGATCACGTCGTAATCCCGCACATCAACACCGGTGGCATCGGCAGCCTTCTTGGCACCGGAGGCCATAGAGGTGTTGAAACCGATGATCACGGCACCAGAGGCCGCCGCGAGGTCGACATCCGTTTCGGTGACTTCACCTGGAGCCGATAGCAAGACCCTCACTTGCACCTCATCCTTGGGCAGTTGCTCCAGTGAACCGAGGATGGCTTCCACGGATCCCTGAACATCCGCTTTAAGAATGAGGTTCAGCTCTTTGAGCTCGCCTTCATTGGCCTGACCGGACATCGCCGTGAGCGAGACCCGTCGGGAGGCCATTTGTTGGGCGAGGCGTGTCGCGCGGGCATCTGAGGCGCGGTCACCCACCACAGCACGGGCGGCTTTTTCGTCCGGATAGACCTCGAACTCATCGCCGGCCGTGGGGACTTCGCTGAACCCGAGGGCTTCCACAGCAAACGACGGCCCAGCCTCTTTCAGGCGTTGACGATTGTCGTCCACCATGGCGCGAACTTTGCCCAACACCGGCCCTGCGGCAAGCACGTCACCGGTTTTGAGGGTGCCGTTCTGAATCAGGAGGGTGGCCACGGGGCCTTTTGCCTTGTCCAGGTGCGCCTCGATCACGGTGCCTCGGGCGAGACGGTCTGGGTTGGCCTGAAGGTCTTCCACTTCAGTGACCAGGAGGAGCATTTCCAGGAGTTTGTCGATGTTTTCTCCCTTGATGGCGCTGACGGGCACCATCACCACATCCCCACCCCATTCTTCAGCGAGGAGATTCTGTTCAGACAGCTCCTGCTTGACCCGGTCGGCTGAAGCACCTTCTTTATCAATCTTGTTGATGGCGACAACGATCGGCACTTCTGCGGCGCGGGCGTGGCTGATCGCCTCCAGCGTTTGGGGGCGAACGCCGTCGTCGGCGGCGACGACCAAAACGGCAACGTCGGTGACTTTCGTTCCCCTGGCCCGCATTGCTGTGAACGCAGCGTGGCCCGGTGTGTCGAGGAAGGTGAGCTTCCGTGGCTCGTCCTTGTGTTGGATTTCAACCTGGTAAGCACCGATGTGTTGGGTGATTCCACCCGCTTCACCAGCCGCAACCCGCGCTTGTCGGATTGCATCGAGAAGGCTCGTTTTGCCGTGGTCGACGTGACCCATGACGGTGACCACGGGAGGACGCCGAATGAGGTGTTTGAGGTCCGTCTCCTCGATCATTTCGACGGTCTTCTTCGCCGCCTCCTCCACATCGTCCTGAAGCACAGGCACACCAAATTCTTCCGCCACCGCTTCGATGGTGGGCATATCCAGGGTTTGTGTGACCGTGGCAATGACCCCTTTGAAGAACAGGGATTTGATGATTTCTGAACTCTCGATGCTGAGCATGTCGGCGAGTTCCTGAACCGTGAGGTTGTCCTCCGGTACGACGATCATCTCGGGGCGAACTTGCTTCGCCTCCCGTGCTGCCCGCAGTTCCATGGCACGGCGGCGTTGGCGCTGACGTGCGGTTTCCTTGCGACGCTTGCGAACCGCGGCGACTGGCTTCGGTGCCGTTCGCTGTTGTGTTTTGGGTTTGGCAGGGCGAGCCAGGCTGGCCGACAACACCACGGCCTGTTGCTCGCCTGCAAAACCGCCGGTTTGAGCCGCTAGGGAATCATCGTTTTCACCGATGATGTGAACCTTTTGTCGTTGCTTTTGCGGCGTACGGCTACGCAGTGCTTCGAGCTTGGCGCTGTCATCCCAATCGGGTCGACCTGGACGCCGCTGACCACCAGGGCCGCCTGGACGGAAACCTGGGCGGCGGGGAGCCGATGGGGCCGTAGGGCGCGCGAGGGGAGGCGTGGCAGTTCCAGCTTCGGTGGGCCGATTTGGCGCATCGGGTCTGCGTGGTGCAGGGGCCGCTGGACGAGTGACTGGCTTTTGGAGCTGCATAAGCTCCCCTGGCGCGACCGGTTTTCGCATGCCACCGGGCATGCCCGGTCGTGTGGGAGCCCCTGGTCGAGTTGGTGCCCCGGGACGGCCAGTGTTGGCGTTGCCATCACGTCGGATCGGCTTGCCGACCAGTTCCAGCGTGTTGGGACCGCTGCGGGTTGGTGCGCCGGGTGCACCCGGTTTCCCAGGGCGTGTCGGTGCTCCTGGACGTGCAGGACTCCCCTGGCGTTGGGGGACACCTGTCCCGGGGCGCTGTGGTGCACCAACACCTGAAGTGCGGCGTGGAACTGGTTTCCCAACGAGTTCAGGCCGTGGTGTGGGGCGAGCAGGGGTGCTTGCTTTGGTCGGTGCTCCGACGCGAGGTGGGGTCCCTGGACGCGGTGGAGCCCCGGCACGGGACACGATTTGCGGTTTTTGCCCCTGCCCTGCCCCAGGTCTGCTTGGGGCGGCCGCAGGACGCGGTGTCGGTCGCGATGGTGCTGGTCTCGATGGTGCCGGTCGTGGTGTCGACGTTGCTGGAGCCGTTGGTGCTGCCGCCGGGCTGCTGGGCCGAGGCGTTTGCGCCATGGGCTTAACGATGGTCGGCTTGGCGGCGGTTGGTTTCGCGGCGGTCGGTTTCGCGGCGGTTGGTTTGACCGCAGCGGGTTTGACAGCAGTGGGTTTGACAGCAGCGGCTGGTTTGCCAACCACCACTGGTGGTTTTCCTGCTGAGACTGGTTTGGCGATGACTGCAGGTTTGGTCGCCGGAGTTGGCTTGCTCACGAGCTCTGGCGCAGGCGCCGTTGGTTTGCTCGCAACCTGAGGCCTCGGTGCCCCTTGGGGCTTGGCGGGGTCAGGGCGACTTGGAGCCGCAGCAGGACGCGGTGTTGGGGTGGCCCCAAGTGTTGAAGCAGACCCCGTCGGGCGAGCTGGAGCAGCTGCCGGTTTTGTTGGGGCTGCTCCTGGGGGTCGCGCTGGTGGGGCAACGGCCTTAGCCGACGGCTGAACGGGCTTGCTGGGTGCTGGCTGCGCAGGTGCTTGGGGTTTTGCCGCAGCCACGGGTGCTGCTGCTTCAGACGGAGACATTGCTGCCTTTTTCACCGACAGGATCGCCTTGCCAGGGGCTGGCTTAGCTGGAGGCGCCGCTGCTGTTGTGCGCGATGCTCCCTCCCCGAGAAGGTGGCGGATCTGTCCGGCCTCGGAGTCACTGATTGAGCTGCTGTGGCTTTTGGCTGCGATTGAAAGCTTCTCGGCAGCATCCAACACGTCCTTGTTTTCAAGGCCGAGGTCCTTGGACAACTCGTAAATTCTGACTTTGCCGCTGCTGGTCATTCAGTTGGGGTCTCCGATCGAGCCGGGCATGGTGTGCCGCGGTGTCCACACGCAAAATGGGGACGGTGTTTAGTTTGCCTCAGCGGATTCACCAGTGGTTGCACTGAGCCGCTCATTCAGCGTCGCAAGGACTGCATCAGGCACCTGACAACGCAGAGCTTTTTGCAGGCGTTTGCGGCGCCGCGCCTCTTCTAGGCACTCTTCCTTTGGACAGAGATAAGCCGAGCGGCCCATCCCTAAATCCAGAAGGACCCCATCCTTGTGGTCACGGATCACACGCCAAAGCTGGCTGCGATCCTGGAGCTGGCGGCATGCCACGCAGCGACGGAGGATGGGCTTGGGGCTCACCGGGCGTCCTCGCTCGTTTCAGAGTCTGTTTCGGTTTCTGCACTGGCCATTTCTGCACCGGCCTCGAACTCAGGAGCTTGATCGCTGCCTTCCTTGAGCTGTTCCATCTCGTCCGGTTCGAGGGGTTCTGCTTCCACGACCTCAGCTTCGCCTTCGCTTAAGTCTGCCGAGGGGTCTTCAGAAAGCTCTGCCTCCTCGACATAGTCCTCATCGTCTTCAGGGAGTGGATAGAGCTCCCGGAGTCGTGCATCTTCTTCTGCCCTTGCGGCCTGTTCAACCGCTAAGCGCTCTTCTGCCTCTTGCTGTAGCGCTTCCTCTTCCTCTCTCTGCGAGATCAGTTCGGCCACAACAGCGTCTTCAGCCGCTTGGTCATATTCCGTTGAATTTTTGATGTCGATTTTCCAACCTGTGAGTCGAGCGGCGAGCCGGACGTTTTGTCCCTCACGGCCAATGGCAAGGCTGAGTTGGTCGGGCGGAACCAACACATGGGCATGTTGACCTGCCGGATCAACGAGCCGCACCATTTCGACACGGGCAGGACTCAAGGAGTTCGCGATGTATTGGCCTGGGTCTTGTGACCAGCGGATCACATCAATTTTTTCACCGCGCAGCTCATTCACCACTTGCTGAATCCTGGACCCGCGTGCCCCAATACAGGCACCGACAGGGTCGACTTCCCGCTCAATGCTGTCCACGGCGACTTTGGTCCGGGGGCCAACGGATCGGGATGGAGGGTTCGCTTCACGGGCAACCGCCACGATGCGGACAGAGCCTTCTTGAATCTCGGGAACTTCGTTTTCAAAGAGATAAACAACAAGACCAGCGTTGGAACGGCTTACAAACAGCTGAGGTCCGCGGCGAGGCACTTCGCTCACCTCTTTCAAAAACACCTTGAACGTGGCGTTAGCTCGATAGTTGTCGTTGGGAAGCTGATCACGGCGTGGTAGCTCCGCTTCCACTTCAGGCCTTCCCAAGCCCGAACTCACGGCCATGATGATCGATTGGCGTTCGAAGCGAATCACCCGGGCGGTCAACACCGGGTCCTCAAGATCGGCAAATTCCTCCTGAATCATGCGGCGCTGCTGATCCCGCAGCTTTTGGGCCAGCACTTGTTTTGTGGTGGCAGCAGCCATGCGGCCAAAGTCTTCCTTTTCCGGGGTGACATCAAGCACAACTGTGTCGCCAGCTTGAGCATCTTCAGCCACTTGCATCACCTCTGCTAGGGCAATTTGGTGGTCTTCACTTTCAACTTCGTCAACAATGATTTTGCTGGCGAGTACTCGATATCCTTCTTCTTCCAAATCAAGGCCAACATCAAAATTGCTGAAGTAGTCCTCATCAAAAGGATCTTCGCTAATGCCGATGTACAGAGTGCGTCGGTAGCGCTCGTATCCCTTCAGCAGTGCTTCACGGAGAGCTGCTTCAACAACTTGTGGGGGAAGTTTTTTCTCATCACTGATGTCATCGATCAGATTGGTGAGACCGGGAAGCAGTACGAGAGCCATCGGGCTGGGGATAAAAAAAAAGGAAGAGCTGTTCGCTCAATTACTGGCCGGGTGTGGTGAGGCGAACCTCGATCACCTGATCGCGAGGGATGCTTTTGATCCGTCCGCGGATGTTGATTTGCAAAGCATCCTCATTGCGTTCGTGGAGGAGGCCCTCCAGACGATGCTCAACGCTCTGTTGGTCACGATGGGTGACATCAACCGGAAAACCCCGGAAAGTCTGGAAATCGCGATCACAGCTCAGTTGCTCGCCGATCCCGGGGCTACTGATTTCAAGAACATAAGCCTCGATCAGTAGTTGGGATTCCTCGAGAGCCTCACCAAGAACACCGCTAAAACCTGCGCAATCATCAAGATTGACGTCGGCTCCGTCGGTGTGCCGGATTTGAACTTGCAGAGTGATGGGATTCAGATGGGTTAGCAGCTGAATCCCACAAAGTTCGAAGCCATGAAGGCCTGCAACCCGTTGGGTGAGTTGCTCAAGTTCCGGCAGAATGGGATGAGGCAAAAGAACTGATGTCAGGCCTTGCCCGACGTGCATGTTCAGTTGTGACCGATCTCCGTAAAGAGATGCCCGTCGGACACCCTCTCAATCTAGATGACAGCCTGATGCCTGTCAGGTCTTTGACGAATTCAGATCGATGCCTGGTGCGTCTGGGAACGCATCACCCTGTTGTTCGGGACCACGCAGCTCTGCGTCTTGATTGAGGCACTTCGATCGTTGCTCAGATGTTTTGTGGTACTGGCAGACGCGGCTCCACAGCTTGCTTCGGGTTCCCCTGGGGCCATTGCTGAAAATAACTTTGTCTGGCATCCCGATGCAGGATTCAATTTGGACGCCGCATTGCTCGCAACGCTGAAGGGTGGGGCTGGGGCTTGGCGCGTTCAAATTTTCGAAAAATATGGATGTAAATCTTACGAACCGAGAGAGACCTTGGTTGTTCGGTTGTCTTC
>JBDQPG010000081.1:0-6015 GCA_040260695.1 Synechococcus sp. SFB_27S_18OctNov_coas_78
ATCTGAAATATCTGCAATGTCTGCAGGATCTGAAACCTCTACATCAACAAAATCAAACACCTCAGCAGGGTTGGTGACCTCACCAGCCGCTTGGTAATAAGACGACTGTGAATCGCCTGGATCCAAGTAAGCAGCCCATGATTTAGGAGAGAGCAAGACGTCGTAGCGTCCATCACTACGCAGCTCAGACTGCACATCAAAGTTGCTGACCGATGTGAGCGGTGCATCCATCACAACAGCAACACGCCAGTCGGTGCCAGCAGAACCATTGCCCAGATTGGTCACAGTGATCTCGCCAGCAAAGACGCCAGACCAACCACCGGTGATCGTGGCCGATACAGAGAGCCCCTGGGAATCTGCCATCAGCGGCGATGACTCAATAACTGGCGATGGCTCAACGACTGGCGTTACTTCAACAACGGGCAGTGGCTCAACAATGGGCGCTGCTTGTTCTGGAGCCACAACATCGGCCCCAGACGCAGCAACAAAAAACAGCGCATTGCTGAGCTCGCCTGAATCCGGTAATCCCACGCTGTTGGCATTAAAGGAGAGATCAACAGACCCAGCAGCTGGAATCTCAAGGCCCCAGGCGGGAGGCGTGATCAACACCTGATAGACACCACCACCGAGATCGTTCACGGAGGATTCAGCCGACCAACTCTCAAAATCGGGTTGATTGGTCAAGAAACCGAACGACCAATCCTTAAGCGCAACATTCGATGCTTTCGAGAGCGTGAGGGTTCCACCCATTCCCCCGGAATAGAGATTGCCAGCAACCGAGGCCTGCAGTTCGCCCGAGCTCGATGGCATCGGATGGTTGTGCATGGAGTGGTCAGTCATGGACTGCGCCGCGTCCATCGCTTTCACGGTGGAGTCGGGATTCAGCATCAGACCAGAACGCACCTGATCGCCATCGGTGGAGGCACCACTGGGAGCTTGGGGTGTGAGGAGACCAGCCCGGCTCACCAGAGAAACCTCATTAGCCGTGAAGCCAAAAGGAACCTCGAGGTTGTCCTCCATCACCTGATCGTGATGAAACTCGAGATTGGAACCGATCAAATCCTGGCGCTGGATACCCGCCAAAAGAACACTTTGGCCTGTCGGTTCCACACTGATCAACAAGCCCTCTTTTAGATCAAGAACGGACAACCGTTCTCGTGTTCCCAAATACAAAAAGCTCAGTTTCTGCGTGAGTGGTTCAAATTGATTAATGACCTCCTGAACACCAAATTGATGAGAACGTACATAAACGGTGTTAGATTCACGTTCACCAATATTCTGCTCCCAAGACAGCACCGCACCAAGATCCTGGCGGAGATGTTCGTTGCCAACAATCCCAAAATTATCAAAACTGAAATCGCTCCAACTCAAGCCCTGAAGGGCTTGCACTTGATCTGCCCAGGGATTAACAATTGCCGCCGTGCCATCAGGCAATGCACCAAGAATTAAGCCGTGAACAGAAATCTCTCCAAAATCAAGACGATCTGTTGACGGATTGAAATCCGTGATATCCAATCCTGCAGGGTTGACTTGATATGTCACACCACCGCCCAAGAAATCAGTCATGAATCAAGATAAAAAATAAAAGAGAAAGAAACAAATACCGATCAGTCAGAAGTCCAAGCCATTTGCGAATGCCTTAACAGCACCAACAGGCCTAAGGCAAATAGCCAACTCTTATGCAATACATTTATTGCATGACAAAAACAAGACTGATCAGCAGTAAATGACTGCCACTCAGTCCTATACAGAAGGACAGAAATTAAATCGTGGTCAATACTTTTTCCAACTCATTCATCACCTTGGCAGCCCGATAAGTCACAATCATGTCCCAAACCCAATGAACTATGACCAATTACATCCCAACCGAATAGTGCAATCAAATTTGCCTGCTCAAAAGCAGGCAAATAAGACAGGAAAACTAACGCTTCTTACCAATCATTAAGGCGGATACTGATCGTGATGTATGGAAGAGATAGCCCGCTCTATAAAACTGGTGAGGAATACTTCACAAGCATCAGAACTGGAAGGTCACACCGCCGCTAGCACGCCAGTTTGTCCCGCGATCACCCCCCCAGATTTCTGCACCGCCCTTCGCGTATACCTTGAACGACGTGGCATTGAGATTGGCAATCGTGTAATCCAATCCCGCCTCAAACAAGGCACCATTCTCGTTGCTCTGATTACTTTTGAAATCCACCTTTCGGTCGGTGAAGCTGTAACCGATCGACTGATCACCATTGCCGGTGTCCCAGTCGCCAAGCCAGGCTAACCGCAGCATCGGCACCCACTGGGCACGCTCTCCGCTGTTGATCGGATAGGCCAGCTTGATCCCCAGTGCCGTCTGCAGGTAATTCGTGGTGCGGCTGCCATAGGACAACTGCAGCGCCTTGTTGACTCCCGACTCACTAAGACTGTTTTCGTTGTTTTGGGTCCAGGTGGCAGTGAGCTGTGGCTCCAAGTACAACCCTCCTGACTGGAAGGGAGCACCTACCCGCAACGCTCCCAGAATCGATGTGGCACTCTTCTCGGCCGATGCCGAGTCGTCCCCCCATGATTCGGTGATCGACAGAACCCCCCGCTTTTGGGTGCCAGAAAATCCGGATGCACCCAACATGCCCTGTACAAAAAAGTTCTCGGTCCAGTAGTCGACTGTGAGCCCGCCGCCCCAGCCATCGGGGCTCCAGGAGCCGCCACCTGTATCACCCAGCTGATTCACGTTCAGGTTGCCGTAGTTGGCATACACGCCTACCTGCACCGAATCGCTCAGCGACACATCTGCTCCAACGACGCCACCACCAGTATTCAGGGAGTAGTCGTTGTAAAGCGTGGTGGAGCTATTGGCCCGGCTATCACCACCGAATCCACGGAACCACGCGCGCCAGCCATCACGCTCGCTGTATTGCGCCGTCAATGAAGGATTTTCTATGTAATTGATGCCGTCAAAGTCCAGCAGCAACAATTCACTTTCCACTAACTCAGATGACCCCGCGTGTGATGGAACACCTTGGGCAATCGCTTGATCCAGCGCCCGCTGCGCGTCTACATCACTCACTGCACCGTTCTTGCTCCACAAACCCCTCACCTGCTCCTGCTCAACCGGCTCCTGTTCAATGACCTGCTCGTCTTCCACCACTGCTTCTTCCAACGCAACGGGGCTGAACTGACGGAGCGGCAGCCGCTCAAACAAGGTATCCGCTAAGAGATTGTTATAAGCCTGCATGCCACGTCCGGCTGCATCAATATTACGAGGCGCCAGGCCGGAACCCACCAATTTGGCGAGTTGGCCGTAATCCAACAATGGCAACGAAGGATCACGCTCCTGAATGCCTTTAATAATCTCCTTTGCAGCCTCTTCATCATCCTTTGAAGCGTTATCTGGATCTCCAGGTCGATCACTAATCACATCACAGAGAGGATCACCGTCTTCACAACCTGGAAGAGTGGGAGGCTTTTCGTTCTTATCAACAGAATCACAGTCATCACCTTCACAAATTGGTGGGGGCGTGATGACGGGAGGCTTTTCAGGCTTTTCGCAATCCTCAGGGTTCAGCTGACAAGGCAGGTCGTCATTCTCAGTAATCACAAGATTGAACGAACCCTCTTCGAGGTAGCCGTTGTAAAGAGCACCAAGCCCCAGAGCAGCATTCTCTTGACCCAAGCCAAAAAATGAATATGCCCCCCCTTTTTGGCCATCCACTTGAATGAATGTATTTCGAGCCAGTCCTTCGGCATTCACAACATCACCTTTAATAATCTTCCAACGATCCTCTCCATTCCCATCCAGATTGACTTCCTGATTTTCACTGGGAATATTTACAAGCAAGCTGCCGCTTGTATAGATAAACCCTTCGCCTTTCTTTGCGGATCCGACAGTAATGGGAGGCTTATCTTTTCCCTCTAGCCAGGTCACAATTCCGCCTGGATTCTCTGAATCTGCACCATTGGCATCCAATTTAATCGTGCGTGACACAAGAGGCTGGTGAGGGCTAATTAGCGCAACGCCTCCTTGCTTAATACTCAAGTCATCAATCTTGAAGGTTCCAAGCACCGGATAGTTGTACAGATCCAAACGCCCCGTGCCGGCCACTGTGGTTTTAGACCGAGAATTCAAGCCAGTAAGACTGGCCAATGCCAACGTACCGGATTCAACAACAGTTTCGCCGCTGTATGTGTTCTCACCGGCAAGTATGGACGCACCTCGAGAAGCCTCAGCTTGCCCTGTCGAGCGAAAGGTCATCCCACCCGGCCCCGCAAGATCACCGGTAAAGGTCACTTTATTACCGGCAACATCGATCACATTTTTATCATCAATATTTTTATCCTGATTCCACAATTCGGGGAGATCGACCTCTTCCAGGAAAGCCTTGTCTGTCAAGAAGAAATTGGGAGTGTAATTCGGCAAGTCTCCGGACCCTGTAAAGGAAAGGGTGCCACCTGCAAACAGCGGATAAGTCTCGGCGCCAGCAAACCTGCCAGCTTCAACGATTTGCTTGATGTCATCCCAGCTCCTGCTGTCTACATTAATGATCTGCTTCTTTTCCCAATTTTCTTCAGTGTCGCAGTATTCGCCCGCACAAATAAATTCATAGCGGAAGAGGGTGAAATTATTGGTCACCCATTCATTGCTAGCATTAATATCGTTTCCTTTGCGTCCATACCAAATCCATCCACCTCCGGGGTTGAAGACTTGACCCCAAGGATCGTCACCAAAATCCCATCCGGGAACCTGCCATCCACTGGCATCAAAAGCGGCAAGATTCCAGCCACTAGGAACATCTACATCTGCAACACCTGTCAACGGATTGATCTGATTAGTCCTCCACGACCCTTCTGCTCGGCCTTCGCCTACGCAACCCGATACGGTACAAGAAGTCTTAATATTGGGCGCTGCATTATAGGCACGCCATTCCTTGTAATGATCAGAAGAGGTATCAAATGTGGTGCCATCAGGCATTTCAAACCTACCTGACATCCCGGAAATCGATTCATAATCCCAGGCGGCCACACCGATGACATTTTTTCCCTGCTTCAGTTGAGATTTAACCGGAAGCTTGATTGGCTCTGCTTGCCAATTACTAGAACTCCCCAGTGATGTCCCATTGAGAAAGACTTCCGAAGCATTATCAGCCGTGAATTCGATCTGACCTTGTGGCTGAACCTCTGCCTTGACGACTCCCCCTGATAGAGCTGCGCCAATACTGAGATTGGCCAACAACGAAAGCGTCAAAGACTTTTGAAACATTACCCACACCAACTGGATAAACTTTTTTAGAGCATCCAATCAATAACGGCACGACTTAATTGATCCCAATCGTGCAAAAAAGCGACCTGGCCGAGGGGGCAGTTCATCTCTCCAGTCCCCAATCACTTTCCAAAAGCCCTCCAGAGATGGAATCAGGGTGCTCTTGAAAAATCGAAAGCGCAGAATGTCGCTCAGCCCCGCTGCGCCCCCGGAATCGTTTCCCAATTGGTGTGCGTGGCCCAGAGGCCCCAGATCGCCATCGCCCGCAGGTAATGGCAAGCCCGAAAGGTGTTCACCGCCGTGATCGCTTCTGGAGTGCGGAATTGCAAGCCACCGGCATACACCTGGGTCACCACCGCGGAGCAGATCGCTTCTGCCGTTGGGCCCTCACCCATCAAGCGGTAATAGCTGGCGATTCCAAAGTTGATCCCCGTCCACACCTCCAAAGGATGGGTGCCATTCGGATCCAAGGGCGTGCCATCGCGGCGCAAACCATTTGCTACCCCAAGCGTTCCGCCAGCAAAGTTGTCAAAACAGGCCTCCTTCACCGCTTTCAAAGTGCTGCGGCTATGGGCCTCACTCACCACCGGCGGTAAATCCAGCAAGCGCGCATAGAAATCACCGCAGAGCTGATCGGCCATCACCACGGGCGTACCGCTTTCGGCATCGATGTCGTAGTACTCACCGTTCCAAAGGAGCGTGTCGAAATTGGCCCGTGATTGCTCCAGCCAGCCACTGAAGGTGTGCTGCTCGTCTCCGGTATCGAGCCC
>JBDQPG010000022.1:0-33321 GCA_040260695.1 Synechococcus sp. SFB_27S_18OctNov_coas_78
CCAAAGAACTGTTCTCGAAAAACTCACGCAACACCGCGTGGGAGGGGGAGGGATCGATCATCGATCGCGACTGGTGATGAAATCGGCCAAGGCCAGCAGGGGAACCGCTTGATCAGACCAGGGTTGCAGAGCTTCCTTCGCTTCTCTCACCAAATCATCCGCCCGCTCCCTGGATGCCTCCAACCCCAAGAGCTTGGGGTACGTGGTTTTATCTGCCAACAGATCCTTACCGGCGGTTTTACCGAGCACCTCACTGCTGGCGGTGATATCAAGGATGTCGTCAATGATCTGAAACGCCAACCCGATGCCTCGGGCGTAGGTGCGCAGCGCCGCGATCAAGGTGTCGTCTGCATTGCCAATCAAGGCACCGGTGATCACACAGGCACTGAGTAGCGCGCCGGTTTTATGGAGATGGATGTACTCGAGTGTGTCGAGATCCACCTGCTTGCCTTCACTCTCTAAATCCACCACCTGGCCACCCACCAGCCCCGGTGCGCCGGCCACCAGTGAGAGTTCACCCACCACCTTGAGCAGACGGTCAGCAGGAACTCCCGGGCTGCGCAACGCCACCATCTCGAAGGCGCGGGTGAGCAGCGCATCACCGGCCAAGATCGCCACGGCTTCGCCATAGACCTTGTGATTGGTGGGACGCCCCCGCCGAACATCGTCGTCGTCCATCGCCGGCAGATCGTCGTGGATCAGCGACATGGTGTGAATCATCTCGAGGGCGACCGCCGTCGGCACGGCGAGCTTCGCTTCACCACCCGCCAGTTCACAGGCCGCAAGACACAGGATTGGGCGTAGACGCTTGCCACCTGCCAAAAGCGAATAACGCATGGCATCCCGCAGGGACTCGGGTCGTTCAGGGCCGAGGGAGTCGTCAAGCGCCGCTTCAACGGTGTCCTTGGCCTTGCCGAGATAGGCCTTGAAATCGAACTCGGCGGTCATGGAGGGACCTTGGCTGGCCGGATTCTCTCAGGTTGAGGACAAGCCCTCCAGGGGGACCCAATCCATCGGATGGGGCATGAGCATTTCTCGCCCCTGTCCAGGTGCCGTCGTGACCGCCAGGTCGTACGACACCGAGTAACGCGGCACCGCTCCCTCGTAGGGCAAAACGCGATGGCGTAGGTCTGAGGGAAAGAGCAGCAAGCGATGCTGCTTTGGAGCAAACACACCACCAGACACCGTGGCTTCCCGAAACGGAATGGCCATCACATGGCTGAAGTAGGTGTCGGGCGCTTGAAATTCCAATTCCCCAGAGCCGGGATCCTCCTCGGTGCACACATAAAACACAGCACTGAGCTGGGCATTGCGATGGGTATGGGACTCAATCGTTCCTCCCTCGCGGGAACACACCACCGGCCATGCCTTTTGAATATGAACCTCGAGGCCATGGTCGGGCCCCAATAAATCGATCAAATAAAGCGACACCTGCTCTGCGATTTGGTGATTGAGCCACAAAAATGCATCCATCCGATGCACCTGATCCAAGCCAGCAATCCCTAAAAGGTCTCCGGTGAGGTTGGTGCGATTGGAAAACTGTGGATCACCAAACAAATCGCGATCAAACACCTCCAACTGCTGGTGCATGGCCGCAGCAATGCCGTCATCAGGGGTGAGATCCACCTGCATCACGGGGGTGGGGAACAACCAATGAAGTGGCATCGACCCGTTAGCTGAGGAGATCAGCGAGATCATGGTCAAGGCCGTGGCGGCGACACCACGCCACAACGGTGTTCACCAGCAGCATGGTGACGGTCATCGGGCCAACGCCTCCCGGGACTGGGGACAACGCCGCTGCGATCGGTTCCACTTCTTCAGCACGCACATCGCCACAGAGCCCCCCTTCGGGCTTGCGATGGATGCCCACATCAACCACCGCAGCCCCAGGTTTGATGTGCTCCGCTCCCACCATCCCTGGGCGTCCTGCAGCCACCACAACAATGTCGGCCTCCCGGGTGTGGGCCACCAGATCCGTCGTGCGGGAATGAACAACCGTGACGGTGGCATTGGCGGCTTGGAGCATCAATGCCATGGGCTGCCCCACAAGGATGCTGCGGCCAATCACCACAGCCCGTTGACCAGCCGGGTCGATGCCCTGACTGCGCAGCATGGCCATCACGCCAGCCGGGGTGCAGCTGCGCGGTCCCTGTTCTCCCTTGAGCAATCGGCCCAAGTTGAGGGTGTGCAGTCCATCGGCATCCTTTTCCGGATCAATCGCCATCAACAATGGCCCCTCATCCAGTCCCTCAGGTAACGGAAGCTGCAGCAGGATGCCATCCACCCGAGGATCAGCATTGAGCTGTTGGATCGTGCTCAACACCTCCGCGAAGGGAGTGGAGCTGGGGAGATGGGCGCCATAGCTGGCCACCCCAATGCGCGCACAGGCCTTCTCCTTATTCGCGACATACACCGCACTGGCAGGGTCATCGCCAACGCGAAGCACCGCTAGCCCCGGTGGACGCCCTGCCTGGGGGAGATGCGATTCGATTTGAGTTTGAAGACGACTCTCCACGGCCTTCGCCAGTGCCTTGCCATCCAGACGCAGGGCCATGCCTTGGATCATTGCTTCACCCAGCATGCCTCTCGAGGAGAGCTAGCGTTGTTGCACTGATGTGTCGTGTTTGGTTCGCTTTCCGCGCGGTAGCAGCCTCTGGGGACGTTGGCGACGTCTTCAATCACCAACCCGGGGGTTGTTGCGCTGGACGCGATTGCAGACCGCTGTTGTTTTGCTCGTTTGCATGGCGGTCGCCGTGGCATCGAGCCTTCCGTGGTTGATCAAGCCAGACCTGCAGCCTGGAGCGATCGCTCCCTTTGATGCGATTGCACCGAAAGATGTCTTGGTGCAGGACAGCACTGCACTCGAACAACAACGCTCGTCGTTGGTGGCGCAGTCGGTGGTGCAGGTGATCGACCCCGCACAAACCCAGCTGCTGCAACAACGCCTGGAACAGCAGTTGATCCAACTGCAACAGGACGCCGAGAGCGGATCAGCGGCGCGGGTGGGTCCGTTGAACATGAGTCGTGCGGAACAGCAGTGGCTCACCCAACGAACAGAGCAGGAGCATCTGAACTGGGATTCCGCTGTTCGCCAAGCGGCGAATCGGATGCTCAGCCAAGGATTGGTGAGCAACTTGGCCGTGAATCACCTACGCCAAGCGGCGAAGGTGCAGCTCGGGCAGGCAGCAATCACCAATCCCGCTGCACGCACTCTGGCCACCAAGGTTTTAGCGAGCACGCTCCGGGGCAGTAGCAATCTGCGCACCGATCCCAATCTGAGCAAACAGCTGATTGAGGAGCAGCTCACGAAACAGGTGATCCCCACCATTGAAGTGCGAAAGGGCGATCTGATTACCCGCAAGGGGGAACCAATTAGTCCCCAGGCCTACGACGTCCTCGATTACTTCGGCAGAGTGCGTCGTGAACCGCAACCGGTGATCTGGTTCCAGCACTTCATTGAAGCCCTGGCCGCCAGTGGGGTGATGGTGTTGGTAATGCGCCGAGAACGCCCCTGTCTCGAGGTTCGCCATGCCCTCCTCGCGGTGGGAATTCTGTTCCTCGTGCAAATCGCGAAGCTTTGGTTTCAAGGAAGTGTCAGCCCCCTCGCGGTGTTGGTTCCGCCCACCCTCGTCTTGGCCGAAGGTCTTGGCACGGGCTGCGGTTTGGTGTGGATGAGTGTTGCGGCTCTGTTGTGGCCCGAACCAGTTCATGGCTTAAGCGACGGACGCTTGTTGATCGCGGCCATTGTTGCTGCGACGGCAGCCTTGATCGCTGGCCGTCAACGCAGCCGCGGACAACTGCTCCAGCTCACGGTGTTCTTACCGATTGGAGCCTTAATCGGCCAATGGCTCCTCCTGCAACTGCAGCCCCTTACGGGCTGGAAAGCCTGGGGCAGCCTGAATCCAACCCTGGATGAGCTAGCCACCGAATCGCTGCTCTTGGGTGTGCTGCTGATGCTCACGTTGCTCGCCATTCCTGTGCTGGAGAGCTCCTTCGGCCTCCTCACCCGCGCCCGCTTACTCGAACTAGCCGATCAGGAACGTCCTTTGCTGCGGCGGCTCTCCTGCGAAGCCCCCGGCACGTTTGAACACACCTTGATGATCTGCAGCCTCGCCGAAGAGGGCGCTCGAGCGATCGGCGCTGATGTGGATCTGATTCGCACGGGCTCGCTCTATCACGACGTTGGCAAACTGCATGCCCCGGGATGGTTCATCGAGAATCAAAAGGATGAACCCAACCCCCACGACTCCCTGAATGATCCATTTGGCAGTGCAGCGGTGCTGCAAGCGCATGTGGATGAAGGGCTGAAATTGGCTCGTCGTCACCGACTTCCACGGCCGATCGCCGATTTCATCCCAGAACATCAAGGGACCCTAAAGATGGGCTATTTCCTTCATGAAGCGCGGGAACGCGATCCCAAGGTTGATGAGAGTTTGTTCCGCTACCGAGGTCCCGCACCCCGCTCCAAAGAAACGGCGGTGTTGATGTTGGCTGACGGCTGCGAAGCAGCATTGCGTTCACTCCCCCCCGACACCTCCGATGACCAGGCCCGCGACACGGTGCGTCGCCTCGTGGGTGCCCGTCAACGGGATGGACAGCTCCGCCAAAGCAGCTTGAGCCGGAGCGAGGTGGAGCTTGTGATCCGCGCCTTTGTGCAGGTGTGGCGGCGGATGCGCCACCGTCGCATCCCTTACCCGATTCCGGCCCGTCGCGGATTCCCCGCCTAAGGCTGAGGCCAAGGGTCGGCGGACAACAGCCGCAAGCGCTGGCCTGTGAACGGATGACGGAAACTTAAAGCGATGGCGTGCAGGCGAAGCCGCACCGAAGCAAGGCGATCGACGGGTTGATCGCCATAGATCGGATCGCCAATGATCGGGTGAGCGATGCCTGCAAGATGGGTTCTCAATTGATGGGAGCGACCGGTGATTGGTCGCAACCAAAGCTGGGTGATCCCTGCGGCGCTGCTGCGCACACGCCAGAGGGTGCACGCCTCACGCCCCTCTGGATGGGCGCCATAGCGGGGCGGCTGACGCTGCAGCCGTGCCAATCGGTTGTGAATGCACCCATGACCTGCCATGGCACCGCGGACATGGGCCAAATAAAGCTTGTTGACGCGTCGATGGGAAAAAAGAACATCGGTGCGACGCAACGCGTCCAACCCTGCCGCCAACAACAGCACCCCTGAGGTGTCTCGATCCAAACGATGCACCAGCAGCCAATCAGGATCCTTCGCCTGAACCCTTGTTATTAAGGAATCGGCCTGATCCGGACCCAAGCCTGGCTGCGATAGAAGCCCAGAAGGCTTGTCGACGGCCAGGAGCCAGGGATCCCGATACAGGACTCGATATCCAGCATCAGTCAAGGAGATAAGCGTTGACTGCAGTGCTTCACGAACAAGGCTTCCACTTGATTGGGGGGAAGCACCTGCACCAAACGGGCCTCAGCTTCTGCATGATGCTGGGAAGATTCGTAGAGCTGTAGCTCAAGAAAAGCGGCAGGGTGAGTGCGGCGCGCTTGATCCATCTCTTGCGCCAGCAGCCCTGGAGGCATCAGGTAACCACCCTTGCAATCCTGCATGACGTGGGCTGATTCATGGGCTAACACCACCCAAACCTGAACCGGATCATCCTGAAGATTGTTGCCGCACATCAACAGGGCTTGCTTGCCTTGATGGAAGGCTCCCATTAGGCCCTCTGGACAGTCCTGCGCCACAAGGGCTTCAACACCAGCCTCCTTGAGCAAACTTAAGTAGCGACTAATGCGATCCCAGGTGGTGGCCTGCGCACTGCCGGCAAGGCTGACCAGAGCCACCATCACCAAGCCCACCCATCCCATCGAGCAACGCATCAGGCCAAACCAGAGCACCTAATTCATTGGTCTCAAGCGTCGATCTTTGCAGCCTGAAAACCTCGGAACTTCTTCAGGTTTCAACCCTGAAGTTGTTGCTCAACGGACGCCACTTTGTCGAGAAACGACTGCTCGCGGTCGATTCGAGTGTTCAACTTCAAGGTGGTGTAGATCCTGGGGGCGCCCATGGCGTGCAGCGCATCATGGCAGTCACGAACACAGGCCATCACCGCCTCCCAAGGGCCTTCAATCGCCGTGCCATTCGGACCCAGTTGATGGGTCAGACCAGCAGCGCGAATCACTCTTTCGCAGGCGGCGACATAAGGCGAGAGGCTGACCCCCACCCCTATCGGCACGACACAGAGGTCAATACTGACCCACATCAAGCCCTTGCCATCGGTGATGGCAGCAGGCAACTGATCGGGTAATCAATGGTGCGCCAGTCACCATTGGCCGTCCACACTTCCACGGCAATGCCCCGCTGACCAAGAGACCAGCGAGCCCCTTGGCCGTTGCACCAGTTGCTGGCCTCAGCCATCGCGAGCTCGAGGGTCTCGTAAGGAGTATCTAAAACAGGATGGGGGCGCCCATCTAGGCCGACCAACCGATAGCGGGAGCGACGAAGAACCAAGGCGGTCCAATCCCGAAAGCGTCACTAGGCTCCCATAGCCGTTGGCGCTTGTGAAGCGCAACTTTGCTATTCGAGACACTGGAGTTAACGACGATGGACGCCTGCCATGAGCGAGCGATTGCTGCTGGCTTACACCACCCTCATGCAACAAGCGCCAGGAGCTGCATTCCGACGGGCACGGGAGCTGTATCTGAATAAATACTGCGTGCCTCAAGGCGACACCAATCAGCCACTGCGCTTGTTCGTCTGTGACGAACAAAGCAACGAAACCGTGGTGCCGGCACCGGATGGACAACCCGGCCACAGACTCGTCACTCTCACCACTCGTCCGGGACAGTTAGCGATCGTGCACTGGCAACAGACTTGCCCACCCACGCCGCTGATGCTCGAGAGCTATCTCGCAGAGGAATGGCAACTCCATGTTGATGACCTGGATTTAGCCGCAAGCTCCACCCCCTGGTTCCGCGATGGAGGACACCAAACCCGGTTCACCCCCCCCGCAGATCTGGTCTTCCAACAGCAGAGCTTATTAACGCTCAAGGAGTGAAAACAAAAACTATTCCGTAGTTGGAGCCAAGCACTTTTCATACGCCGCTACCGCTGAAGAAGAGATCCCCCTCGCCCCTGTGATGCTGACCAACTACGCCGAGCGTTATGTCCTGCGCACCTCCTCCATTGGGGGTTATCTATCTGTGAATTCCGTTGATCAGCAGATCGAACGCAAAACATCTCCAGATGATGCCTGGATCTTCCACACCCACGATGGCGCCGTCACCCATGCCCGCTGGATCGGGGAGGTACACGGGGAAACACCCGATGTGGTGAAGCTCACCCGGTAACGGAATCCAGGCTCAGGCCTGGATTATCCGTGAATGAAATTGCGAAGGCGACGCGATTCTTGTGCCTGTTGCCGTTGCAGGGCACGGGCAGTGCTCGCCTGGGCTTCACGCTGTTGTGCGGCAAACACATCCGATTCATCAAGGCTGAAGCCATAGTCAGCAGCCAAGGCAAGAAAACCCTCGAGATCCATGGGTTTCGCCAGGCGCTCATGCAGGGCTGAGTCGGTTTCTCGCAACAGCAAAAAACGGTCGAGATCGGCAAGGGTCATGGACCAGGGCAGTTCCAATCGTTCTAGATCAGGCCCCCTGTTCTGACTGGTTTTACCTTGAAGACTCAACCCTTCACAGCATCACCACTGGCATTGGGAAGAATGAAGCGCTGCAGCAGCAGAAACAACGCCATCACCGGAAGAATCGACACCACAGATCCCGCCGCAACAATCCGCCAATCGAGCGAAAAACTGCTGGAAAGCTGCTGTAAACCAAGAGGCAAGGTGTAGAGATTGGGATCATCCAGGATCACCAACGGCCATAGGAAATCACTCCAGGTGCCGATGAACACAAACATCGCCAGGGTGATCAGATCGGCCCGGGCCGCTGGAATCATCACGTTCCACCACTCACCAAGGCGTGTACAGCCATCAATCCGTGCAGCTTCCTCCAGCTCTTTTGGAACGCCAAGGAAGCTTTGACGCAACAAATACAGACCAAACGCTGTCGCGGCCTGAGGAATCACCAACGCCAACAACGTGTTGCGTAACCCCAGCTGAACCATCAAGAGATACAGCGGAATCATCACGACTTGAAAGGGAATCAAAATCGTGGCCACGACAAGGGCTAACACCAAGCCCCGGCCAGCGAACCGCAGCCTCGCCAAGGGGTAGGCCGCCAACGAGCAAAAGAGCAAATTGGCGACCACCGCCAGGGCACTCACCACAGCGCTATTGATGAGATACGTCGTGAGCGGGTTGTCTTGAAACAGGCGCACGTACGCATCAAAACTCGGTTCCGCTGGCAGAAGCGCCGGCGGACTGACGAAGATGTCTTCGGCGGGACCTTTTAGGGAAGTACTTACCAACCAAAGCAGTGGGGTCAGCACCAAGAGGGCCAAAAGAATGAGCAGCATCAACTGCACAGCCCTGGGGAGGAGACGGCGCATGCGTTGGTCGATCAGAGTGTCGGCCTGGCATCCAGCACCACTGGATCCTTTTGAGGATGCAAGGGCTGACGCTCCTGGCCCGCCACTAGACGATTCAGGGCGTTCACAAAGGCCATCGCAGCTGCCACCACCACATCGGTGTCGGCGGCATGGCCGGAATACAGCGCCCCCTCACGCCGCAGACGAATGGTGACCTCTCCGATCGCATCAATCCCTTCGGTGACCGACTTCACAGAGAACTCCATCAAGTCGTTGGGCACATCAGCGAGATGGTTCAGCGCGCGGCAAACCGCATCCACCGGGCCAGTACCCACCGCAGACACGGTGCTTTCCCCCCCCTGTTCGTCCAACAGGGTGACTGTGGCGGTGGGGCGTGAGCTGCTGCCACAGCTCACCTGCACAAACTTGAGTTGAAAACGAGCTTCCGGCTGTTGCACCTGCTCACTCACAATCGCTTCGAGATCACGGTCGGTGATCTCGCGTTTGCGATCTGCGAGGTCTTTGAAGCGCGCAAAGGCCTCATCGAGATCATCCCGGGTGAGGTTGTAGCCCAACTCTTCCAAGCGAGCCCGTACAGCACTCCGCCCGCTCAGTTTGCCCAAAGAAATGCGGTTATCGCTGAGACCAACGGTGCGCGCATCGATGATCTCGTAGGTGAGTCGATTTTTCAGGACCCCATCTTGGTGAATGCCCGACTCATGGGCAAAGGCATTGGCCCCAACAATCGCTTTATTGGGCTGCACCACCATGCCGGTGAGGTTGGACACCAACCGCGAGGTTTTGGTGAGCTCCTCGGTGCGCACGGCCGTGAGCGGGGTGGGGCTGTCTTCCGCACGCCCCATGAAGGGGTTGAAGTAGCGGCGGCGCACATGCATCGCCATCACCAACTCTTCTAACGAGGCATTCCCGGCCCGTTCTCCAATGCCATTAATGGTGCATTCCAACTGTCGAGCCCCGTTTTTGACGGCCTCGAGGAAGTTGGCGACGGCCAGTCCGAGATCGTTGTGACCATGGACTGAAATCACAGCCTCATCAATATTCGGAACATGCTGGTTAATGCCTGCAATGAGACCACCAAATTCCGATGGGGTGGTGTAACCAACGGTGTCGGGAATGTTGATGGTGGTGGCACCGGCGGCAATCGCCGCTTCGATCACCTCGAAAAGAAACTCGGGATCACTCCGTCCGGCGTCTTCACAGGAGAATTCGACGTCTTCGATCAGGGAGCGGGCATAGCTCACCATGTCGGGCACGATCGCGAGCACGTCCTTGCGGCTCTTGCGCAATTTGTGCTCGAGATGAATGTCGCTGGTGGCGATAAACGTGTGGATCCTGCCGCGGGGAGCTGGAGCCACAGCATCAGCACAGGCCTTGATATCAGCCTTCGAAGCACGGGCCAATCCACAAATGATCGGACCGTTTTCACCACCCACCTGCTGGGCAATTCGCTGCACCGCAGCAAAGTCGCCAGCACTAGCAAAGGGAAAACCCGCCTCGATCACATCGACGCCCAGGCGGGCCAGTTGCTGAGCGATCGCCAGCTTCTCCTCAAGATTGAGGCTGGCTCCTGGAGACTGTTCACCATCCCGAAGGGTGGTGTCAAAAATCAGGACGCGACCTGGGTCTTTGGCCATGACGACGCTCCGTCGACGGTCTTAGTCGAAGTGGGTATGAGTTACTGAGTCTAGTTGAGTCGCTTCAACTGTTCTCAAAAATCCATTCCATTAACAGAAGCAGACTAAATTCAGGCACCATTAGGGCCGATCTTTGACCAAAGGCGCTGTCGCCCTTGTTCTGCACGCCCATCTGCCTTACGTCCGTTCGGCAGAACCAGGGTCTCTGGAGGAAGACTGGTTTTTCCAGGCACTGGTTGAGTGTTATCTCCCCCTGCTTGAAACCCTGGAGCGAGCAGCACAGCATCCGGATTGCCAGCCGAAGCTGACGATGGGCCTATCGCCCACCCTGCTTACCCTGCTCGATGCGCCCGATCTCAAGCAGCGTTTCCCCACATGGCTGGAGCAACGGCAGCAGCTTTTACCCCAGGCGGATCAGTCGCTTCGGGAGGCAGGTGAGCACCTCAGCGCAACATTTGAGCGGCATCGAGCCGCTTGGCAGGCCTGCGACGGCGACTTAATTGGACGCTTTGCGGCACTGCAACGCCAAGGGGTGGTGGATCTGCTCACCTGTGGAGCCACCCATGGATATCTCCCACTGCTGCGCCATCACCCCGAGGCCGTCCGTGGTCAACTGCGAACCGCAGTGCGGGAACATCAGCGATTAATTGGTGAACGCCCCCTCGGCATCTGGCTTCCGGAATGCGCGTACTACGAAGGGCTCGACCATTGGATGCGTGATGCGGGGCTTCGTTACGCGGTGCTGGATGCCCATGGCCTTCTGCATGGACGCCCTCGACCGCGTTACGGGGTGTATGCCCCGATTTGCAGCCGCAATGGGGTGGCATTTTTTGGTCGCGACAGCGAAGCCACCCTGCCGGTTTGGTCTGCGAAAGACGGCTACCCAGGCAATCCGGACTATCGGGAATTTCACCGGGATCTGGGCTGGGATTTACCGATCGAACAACTCGCCCCCTTAGGCCTCAGCGAGCCCCGTCCGCTCAGCTTGAAGCTGCACCGGGTGACCAACCACAACTCACCGCTCAACCAAAAAGAGCCCTACCAACCAGCCGTGGCCGCGGCACGGGTGAACGAGCACGCGCGGGACTACCTGCAAGGACGCCGCCAGCAACTCGATCAACTGGAAACGGCGATGGGCGTCGCCCCACTGCTCGTTGCGCCCTTCGACGCAGAACTCTTCGGGCATTGGTGGTTCGAGGGGCCAGCATTTCTGGCCGAACTGTTCCAACAAGCCAACGAGCAAGGCGTGACCTTCACACGCTTGCGGGATGTACTGAATCAAAGCAGCCAGTTGCAACTGTGTGAGCCCAGCCCATCGAGCTGGGGCCAAGGGGGTTATCACGACTACTGGCTGAACGACACCAACGCCTGGGTGATTCCGGAGTGGGAAAAAGCTGCCGCCGCGATGGTGACGCGTTGCAGCCGTGGCGTTGCCCATGAAGCTGATCTGGGCTTGCTGGAACAGGCGGCCCGTGAGCTACTGCTAGCCCAATCATCGGATTGGAGCTTCATCTTGCGGGCAGGGACCACCACGGGCCTAGCCAAGGAACGGATCGAGCGTCATCTCGGTCGTTTTTGGCAATTAATGGCGGCTCTTGATGGAGACGAACCACAACCAGAAGCGTGGTTGAACAACATCAGCAACGACGACAACATCTTCCCGTTGGTGCAACCATTGGACTGGGCAAAACTGCCACAGTCCGAAGGGCGATAAGCGTCAAGTTCGGCGGCGTTGGGTCGTCTCCAACCTCAACGCCAGCGATCTGGAGAACCTCACCTCAGGCCAGGGCGGTGAAATCTGAAAGGCTGAAATCACCGTTGCCACCAACGATGGCATCGAAGTCAGGAGCACGCTCGATCACCTCGGCATAGCTCGCCCCCTGGCGAAGCAGATCATCAGCAGCTTCCACCAGGCTGGCCTCGCCTTCAGCATCGTTGCTGAGGGCCCAGAACATCATTCCGCCAAGCCCCTTCTCCTCCACATAGGCCGCTTTACCGGCAATGGTGGCGGTGGTTTCCATAGAACTCCATTCGTCACCGTCGTACAGGAACGCCGCCTTGTTGTCGTCGTCCCAATAGAGCTTGCGAGTCCCCGTCACGACATCGACCAGCACATCCTTGTAGTCGTAGACGCCGGCCTCGAACGACCCAGTCGCATCACGGCCGGAGCCAGACTGTTGATAACCGAAGGTCCCGCCATCGGAAACGTTCCCCCAGGCGCGGGTGTAGGCCGGGGCTCCCATCACGACCTTGCTCAGCTCGATCCCCGCCGTCTCGAACACGTCGACGGCCCCGGTGACGTCGTAGTTGTTGGCATCACCGGTCATGGCGGCCTGATGGCCCGTGGCGTTCTCCCAACCGCCGTGGAAGTCGTAGGTCATCACGTTGTAGAAGTCGACGTAGGGGTCGATCCCTTCGAGATTGAGGTTGGCCAGCTTCTCTTCGCCACCGGCCGTGGCAATCGAAACCTCAAAGTCACGGCCTGTTTCGGCCGACAGATCGTTGAGGGCCGTGCGCAGATCGCTCAACACCAGCTCGAAGTTGGCGCCATCGCTGGCTGAGACCGCATTGCCCGCCTTGCCGCCGCCACCCGGATATTCCCAGTCGAAATCGACCACGTTGAAGAAGTCGTACGTCTCGAAAATGCGCACGGTCTCGCTGACAAACTTGTCGCGCCCCTCCTGTGTGGCGTAGGCGGCGCTGAACTCATCGGAGAGCGTCCAACCGCCAAGGGCGAAGCCGAGGTTGACTTCCGGATTGAGTTCCTTGAAGCGGCGGAGCTGCTCAAAGTTGCCGGCATCATTCGTACCAACGCCATTCCAACCCACGGGAACCGACGTCAGCGTGATGGCGTCGCCGTTCTGCGTGGTGGTGTAGCGACCTGAATTTTCATAGATGTCCAGCAGCTCCGGTGCCATGGCAGCGAAGTCGCTGGAGGTGAAGGTGCGACTGACCTGGTCGGACTGGGGGAAGCGTTTCTGCAGAGCCGCGAATTCATCGAACAGGGTGATCGAACCATCCGCCTTCACATCAAAGAAGCTGTAGTTCATGTGGGTCATCGACTGGCCATCGACGTCAGACAGGTTGACGTCGCGGCCGTAGATGCCCCATTCCTCGAAGTAGGTCACCACCCGCTTGTCCGTTGTGCCATTGGGGCGGTCGTAATCGATGGTGACCGTGCCGCCCTCCGTCACTGGGCTGTCTTCTGTGACTGGGCTGTCTTCGACGACATTGCCCTCACCATCAGGGGTCTCAACAGCGTCGCTAGCCTCAGACTCCGGCTCAGGGGCCACGGTGGCCGTTGAAGCGAGATCGAACACCCGATTCGGATCAGAAAAGTCTCCGGAGCCCTGGTAGTAGGAGCTCTGCGCGGAGCCCGCAGATAGAGGCGCCGACCATGACTTCGCCGCCAGGGTGATGGCATAACGGCCATCGTCACGGAGGGTATTGGTGAACTCGAAGTTGCTGACGCTCTTCAACGGTGCATCGGAGACAAAGCTCACCGTCCAGTCCGTGCCGACCGACGCCCCGCTGGTGTTCGAGACCGTCACATTTCCGGCAAAGGTCCCCGACCAGCCACCTGTGATCGTGGCGGACACCACCAGACCCGAAGCACTGGGTTCAACCTCAACGGTCGGATCAGGATCGCCAGGCATCTCCATTCCCATCTCTGGATCCATGTCCATGCCTGGATCCATCTCCATCGATCCGTCGTCACCGATGGAATGGCTGTCGTGGGGAGGCTGCTCATTCACCGCCGCGTCACCGGACTGGATCTGGAAGCCATCCGTTAACTCACCGGCAGGAGCTTCGGGGGTCAGCAGAACGGTGCGATCCTTGAGCGTCAACGACTCAACGGAACGACCAAAGGGGATTTCGAGGTTGTCTTCAACAATCTGATCGAAGTGGAATTCCAGGCTGGCCCCAGGGATGTCATCCAGGTTGGTGTTCTGGAAGATGAAGGTCTGCCCGGAGGGCTCGGTCGAAATGACCAAGTCAGCACCGTCCTGCCTGACCGAGAGGCGCTCGCGGGTGCCGTAATAGAGGAAACTAATTTTGTCGGTTGTCGGATCAAAGTCGGTGATGGTCTCGACCTTGCCATACTCGTGAGAACGGATGTAGGTGGTGTTGGGGTTCTTCTCGCCAATGCCCAACTCCCACGACACAACGCCGCCTAGGTCTTGGCGAAGGTGTTCATTGCCGACCACGCCGTAGTCCGCAAGGGCCAGCTGGTCGTAGGTCACACCCACGAGGGTCATCTTCTGGGCGTCGTTCCAAGGGCTCAGGAAGGTGACATCGCCCTCTTCTGTTTTGCCAAGAATCAAGTTGTGAACCGACTGCCCGCCAAAGTCGAGACGGTCGATGCCGGGGCGGAAGTCGGTGACCTCCCCTGAATAGACATCCACTTCCAAAACGCGCGCTGGCGCATCGGTCGTCGGTGCTTCAGCCTCAGGCTGGAGCTCGGGTTCTGGTTGTGGCTCCGGATCAGGATCGGGGGCAAGCTCCGGTTCAGACCCGGATCCTTCCGCTGCCGCATCAGCGAAGAACATCTCGTCCGTCAATGCTCCGCTGTTGGGGAGATCCGTGCTGATGGCGTTGAAGCTCAGGCTCAAGGAGCCACCGGCAGGGATGGCAGCCCCCCAACTCGGGGGGCGAACGGTTACCTCATAGGACCCATCACCAAGATCAACAACGTCGTAGGTGGACGACCAAACCTGAACATCTTTTTGGTTGGTGCGAAACGTATAGGACCAATCGGTGAGAGAGGTATCTCCGGTATTTGTCAGGATCAACTGACCTGAAAGTCCTCCCCAATAAAGGTTGCCGGATACAGATGCTTGAAGCGCCAAAACAACATAACTCAACGCCTTAAAACCATACAAATTCAAGCAATAGTTTCCCTTAAAAGCAGCTGAGAAAGATCAAAGAATTTGATACAGATGTGACCAAATATGAATCAAATAACATAACGCTTGCGATTTAACATCCCCGAAATGAGGGATGACACGCCTCAGATATTCCCCCAATCGGGAGAAAAAGAACATTGAAAGGCAAGTTGCCCCACCTTTTCAAGCCTCCAGGCATGCAGCCAGAATTCAATCGAGATCAATTACGGCTTATGCAAACCAATGAAGCCATTCAAAAAGATTCATTCAGGAGCACGAAACGGTGCCTGCATGAATCTTCTGAAAATGACAACTGCCATCCAGGGGATCAGAACTGGAAGGTAACGCCGCCGCTGCCGCGCCAGGTCGTCCCCCGGTCGCTATTCCACAGCTCCATCCCTCCTCGCGCATACACCTTCACTGACGTGCTGTTGAAGTTCTGAATCGTGTAATCCAATCCCGCTTCAATTAATGCTCCATTCTCCGTTTCCAACTGCGAATCAAACGTCGCTGTTTTCTTCGTGAACTTGTAGCCAATCTCCTGTCCTTCATTCTCTCGGTTCCAATCCGCCAACCACGCTGCTCGCACGCTCGGCACCAACAACCCACGCTCTCCGGTGCGGATCGGCACCGACAACTTCATCCCCAACTCCGTTTCCATGAAGTTCGTCGTCCGGTCCTTGTACTTCAACCGCAGATTTTTCTCGCTTCCACCTGTTTCTGAAAAGCCATACTCACGGTTATGAGTCCAGACAGCCTGGGCTTGGGGTTCTAAAACCACACCGCCGGTCTTAAACGGTGCACCCAACCGCAACGCACCCAGATAACTCGTCACCGTTTTATCCCCCCTAGCCGTGTTGCCACCGAACTGCTCATTGATTTGCAAGATGTTCCGCGACTGCTCGCCAGTAAATTCACTCGCACCCAACAGACCCTGCACATAGAAGTTCCTGGTGGAGTACTGCGCCGTCAATCCGCCGCCCCAACCCTCGGGGTTCCAGCTGCCGCCTCCAGTATCCCCACTGCGGTGCTGCACATTCACATCGCCATAGTTAGCGAACGCACCGATCTGGAACGATTCACTCAGCGCCACATCCACACCAAAGCTGGTGCCATAGGCATCCAAGTTGTAGTCGTTGTACAAAATTCCTGAGTCATCAGCACGGCTATTGCCGCCATATCCCTTCACCCAGGCGCTCACACCATCACGCTTGGCTAAATCCAACTCATCATCTTGCTGATCGATAAGGCTCACCTCATCGAGTTCAATCACCACCGCTTCTGACTCGACGCCTACAGCAACTGCAGCCTCGCCATTCACATCCACATCAGCAACTGCTCGCTCTACATAGGCCGTTGCTTCTTCATCAGCCAGCTCCTCGAACTGACGCAACGGCTGCCGCTCAAACACCGCATCCACCAAAAGGTTGTTGTGCAGCGCTAAACCACGACCGGCTGCATCCACATTCCGTGGCGCCAAGCCACTACCGACCAAACGCGCCATCTGGCCGTAGTCAAAGCTGAAGGGCAGATCTATTTTCTCCTCCTCCAATCCATCGAGAACCGCTTCAATAATTTCTTCGGCAACCTCTTCTTCTTCTTCCCATGCTTCATCTTCATCACCAGGGATATCACTAATCACATCACACAAGTCGTTGCCTACTTCACAACCAGGCAGCTGGTCCAATTCACCATCGCCATCAGCATCTGGATCTTTCTCATCTGGTATTCCATCGTTATCATCATCCTCATCAAGATCGTCGATCACACCATCACCATCGGTGTCGGGCTCTAGATCGTCAATGATTCCATCACCGTCGCTATCGGGTTCCTGCGTGTCAGGAATTCCATCATTGTCATCATCTAGATCAATGACATCTGGAATTCCATCACCATCAACATCTGGAAGTTCATTACCAACCAAACACTCATCACCCTTACAAGGCTTCTCTGGCTTCGGATCAATGACATCCGGTATTCCGTCACCATCAACATCTGGAAGCTCATTACCAACCAAACACTCATCACCCTTACAAGGCTTCTCTGGCTTCGGATCAATGACATCTGGAATTCCATCACCATCAACATCTGGAAGTTCATTGCCTGCTTGTGGTCCTTCCGGAGAGGGCAAGTAAATCGGTAAATCATCACCTGCTTGTGGCCCTTCCGGAGAAGGGAGATCAATTAAACAATCATCTGGATTCAACTGGCAGCTCAATTCTTCAGGGGTCTTAGCCTCAATGACTAAATCTAAACTGCCTTCTTCCAGATAACCCTTGTACATCGCAGGGCCATAGTTAGGTATATTCAATCCACTAAACCTGTAAGTCTGAGAATCACGTCCACTGGTTACAAGATATGTATTGTAAGCGAGCTCTTTTGCATTGCGGACGTCTCCAGAAATAATGTTCCACGTTCCCTCAGGATCAGAAGTGACGGGGCTCTGCACAACCAAAGCACCGCTCCCATAATTAAACTTTTCACTCACTCGAATCGGAGACTTATTCTCTCCTCTCTCAGACTTTTCAAAGATCTCTACTGCTATACCACCGATATTTTTTAACCCCTTCGCATTCATCGTGATCATTTCAGCAACCAGTGGATTACGGGCACTCACAAACAGTTGACCACCTTCTTTGATCTCAACCTGGTCAATCCTAAATTCTTCCCCTTTCGGAATCAAACCTCTAGAGGAAGACGTATACAGATCAAGCTGACCAGTGCCCTTCACGAACGTTACAGATTGCTGAGGAATACCTCCGGCTTCTCCGGCTTTTGCAATTGCAAGAACACCTTCCTCAACTGTCGTTGAGCCTATGTATGTATTGGTACCAGATAGAGTCAAACGACCGCTTCCAATTTTGATAAGGCTGGCGTTGCTACGAGTAGAGCTGTAGATTTTCCCAGAGAATTCTGTGCTTTCGTCATTGCCGCCAACGGTTAACGTTGAATCAGAGTCAATCTCAATCAATCCATCACCCTCAATTGAACCAATTACATCTGACTCATAAACATTGTAATAAGCATTTTTCTTGACGATGACCTTTGTCTTATCAGGCAGACTCCCCGTAACAGTGAGCTGTCCATCTTCAATAGTTGTTGAGCCTTTATATGTATTCTTACCAGAGAGAACGAGAGTATTCGTGCCATCTTTGACCAAAGAACCTTCACCAGTAATCTTGCCTTCAAACTCATTCGTCGAAGAAATGTGGTCATTACCAACTCGCAATTCCTGACCCTCGTAAAACATATTCCATTCACCTTCTCCAGTCAGAGAGGCAATGCTCTGATTCATGGTTTGGCTATACATCGTCACCTTCGATCCTTGTTTGATATCAACATTCGCTATCTTTGGTATGACATTGTCTTGGCCTAAAGCCAATAAACCTTCACTTACAATAAAATCACCAGAAAATTTACTAAAATCAGCATCTCCAATCAGAAGGACGCCTTCACCAGATTTCTGAAAATCACCTTTGCCCGACACTTTCGCGGAAACCTTAGCTAGGCGGGTGCCGTCGCCATTTGCCTGACTAATGCTTGCCTGGAAAGTGGCCCCATTCTCAGAAATTTTGATGGGCCCTTTCAAGGTAATATTACTACCTAAATCATCACTCGAATCGCCTACAGGTGTTTTATTCCCTGGAAAGATAATTGTACCGCCATCAATATCAAGAGGTTCATTAAAAGCGACCTCTTCATAATTGCCTTTAGAATCTTTAGAACCAGTTAACGACAACTGCAGAGAAGCGCCGTTTTCAATAACAGCTTTACCAGAAGCTAATCCTAAAGCAGTGAAATTTTTAACATCTAGGATGCCTTCCTGAATATAAACATCACCGCCGTACGCAAAAGTGCCAGCCCCCTTTAAAACAGTTGTTTGAGGCCCGGTCTTCACAAGGCCACCCGATCCTTCCACAAGAGCGTTGTTCTGAACCTCAAACGAAGTGAATTTGTCCTCAAGGATGAGATTACCGCCAAGGCTCAATATGCCCTGGTCCTCAACCTTTAGCGAGGTATACTCATCAGTTAATTTGTCATCATCTGTTGAGCAAGTTTTCGCTTCCGGCACCTTAACGCCTGAACCGTCTTGCTCAAAACACGACCCAGGCACCTCATCGATATCTCCAATCAAATTTGGATTATTAGCAACATAAATTGAGAATGTACCATACCCAGTTGTGGCGGGATCAATCTCAACCTTTACCCCATTAGGATTTGCCGACTTCCACTCACCACAGTCCACATTATCCTCGCATATGATTGGAATACTTTCATAAAAATATCTTTTACCAGAAACCCATGAAAAAGCATCGTTAGAATTGTATATGTCACCACCAAGTGATATATCTCCACTTAAAACATCTTTATAAGCCTCTGACCAATCACCAAAAAACTGAAGGGTTGGCTTTTTACCAAGATTACGGAATTTATCGAGATCGACTTTTTGGTCTTCAGGCAATGAGCTTCCCTCAGGGCCTGTTACCTTCCAATATTTACCTTCAGGTAACTGTGCATCGTAGCCGCCGTCATATTGCCAATTAGTGTCTGGACTATTACTAAAAATTTTTAAATCAATATAAGGATCTGGATATGCTTCATTATTATTTATGCCTAAATTATTTGCCCCCCAAATGCTACCGGAATATGGTGAGCCAGGTTTATTATAAAATCGAACTTTATTGTCTGGCACCTCCGCATTCGCCGGAATGCATCCAGCCACAAAAGCTAAAGAAATAGAGGCAGAGAAAAGCCACTTAGTCGTACGTCCCATATAGATCGAGCATCTCCAATAAATCTTTCTAACAACATCGTATGCCTAAACAACAGCCAATGATCTCGATCGAGCAATACTGATGATTCGCACCTGAGACTTTAGATTTACTTTTCTTTCGCAGCAACGCACTCAAACCGCACTTGATCCGACAGGTTCTAGAGAATTCGAACCCCCTTCATCGCCTCGGTTCTTCCACGCATGGATCAACAACCAGCAGGGCACAAGCAGAGGCTGAGCTGCATCAGAGGGACCTCATGCTTTTTCTTAGCGCGGTGCACCCAGCACCAACCCTCTCCGCACATCCCACGGTGAAATCGCAAACAGGCGCAGCATCACGCCCATCAGTTGCGGCAACGGCAACGTGTTGGTGAGGAAGCCACTCCAATCCTGTTGGGATAACTGAAAAAAGCTCGTGAAGTGTCGGCGCAACAGCCGTTCATCGAAGCCCATCAAACGGCCCAAACCAAACTGGAACAGGCGATGGCGCAACACCAATTCCGTTGGCCACAGCGCTTGCCAACCCGCACGCGCCAGTGCAGCAGATCCCATCGCTGGTTGCTCGTTTAAAGCCGCGGCCAAGGCTTCTGCCAAACCCGGCCCGCGTCTTAACAGCGCTCCCACCATGTAGCCCGAGGCTGGGTGCACCATGCTCGCCGCACCGCCAAAGGCCAACAGCGGCTGATGGAAATCCGGCAACGGCAAATTCATCGGAAACAAACAATGTTCAACATCCATCACTTCGGTGATTGCATTCCCCGCCTTGGCCAAACGTTGCTCCAGCCGTTGCTTCAACTCAGCTTCCGGCACCGCCGGAGCTAAGGCCAACGATGTTTCCTCCAAAAAAAACACCCCATCACCAAAGTCCATCGCATACAAAAACGTGGGGGGCTGCTGGCGTTGCTCTTCGCTGAGGTGATCGCAGCGAAAATCCATCAGCACAAATTGGCCTGGCTCCACTGGAGCTTTTTGAAAGCGACCCACCACGCCATAGGCCGCTTGCCCAGCCACGGGCCCCTGATCCGGACGACGGATATGCGGTGTTCGATGACCTGAGGCATCAATCACCACTCGAGCCAAGCGCTGTTCGCCGGACGCGCAATGCACCCGGGTGCGATCAGCCTCCACCTCGATGCGATCGACGCTGTCTTGATGCCAAGTGATTCCTTGGCCATGGCCCAGCCAGTACTGCTGCAGCTTGTGCCGATCAAACAGCCCGTAATCCATCCCATGCGGCGTGGGTTGATCTTCCAACTCCGAGCCACCAGCGCCATAAAAACTCACCGTGTGGCTCCAGCGGTGCTCGAGCAAATCCTCGAGGCCCAACAACTCGAGCTCCTTCGCCCAAATCCCATAGGTGTTTGGCCATGGGGCATCCACCGGATTCGGTGCAATTCCCTCCACCACTACTCCGCGCTGATGCAGTTCGGAGGCAATGCACAGGGCGGCCGGACCGCCCCCGATCACCAACACATCGGCGCAATCAGCCAAGGTCAGCCCTCAGCTGATGGTTCAGACGACTCCCCTGAAGCCTGCGGCTGGTCAGCCACATCGCCGCTGGCCTGGTCACCGTCGTCATCCGTTTCCGCCTCGGGCGGCACCAGCACCACATCGGCTAAGCGGTCGCCCTTATCGAGCCGCTGCAAGCGAACGCCGGTGGCGGCTCGGGATTGCTGCGGGATGGCATCAGCACTCGTACGAACAATCACCCCCTTCTCACTCACCAACAACAGCTCTTCTCCAGCCCCCAGCACCCGCAAGCCCACAAGCTCATCGGCAGCGGTGCGGAACTTCATCGCCCGCAGCCCCATGCCAGCCCGTTTTTGCAAACGGAATTGGATGACGGGAACCCGCTTGCCAAGCCCAGACGCCGATGCCACCAACACCCATGGACCTTCGGCTGCCACAACCGTTTCAGCAACATCTCCTGCATCGTCGCCATCGTCAGCCTCATCGGCGCTGGCGGCAATTTGATCGGCCAACTCCGCTGGCAGCACATCCATGCTCACCAAACGGTCGCCCTTGCGCAGATTCATCGAACGCACGCCACGGGCGGTGCGACCCAAGGGGCGCAATTCACCATCGACCAAGCGGAAGTGGATCGTCATCCCCGCCTTCGAGCCGATCAGCACGCTGTCGCCTGGGATCGACAACCGCACCCAGGTGAGCGCATCGCCATCTTCCAAACCAATAGCAATCAAGCCGTTGGAACGGATGTTGCTAAACGCCGAAAGCCGCGTGCGCTTGATGTAGCCCCCCTGGGTGAGCATCAACAAATCGGTGTCGTCGTTGAATTCCGATACGGCTAACAACGAGGTGATCGCCTCCTCCCGAGGGATCGGCAACAGCTGCACCACCGGCGTGCCTTTGGCCGTACGGCTGCACTGCGGCACCCGATAGGCCGGTAGCGCATAGGCCACGCCCCGATCGCTGAACAACAGCAGGGTGTCGTGGTCGTTGCAGCCGATGAACAGCTTCACCGCTTCTTCGCCCTGGCTGCGGGTGCCGGCCTTGCCGCGGGTGCCACGGCTTGTGGCTTCGAATTCACTCACCGGCATCCGCTTCAGGTAGCCGGTTTCCGTGAGCAACACCACCGAACGCTCATTCGCGATCAGGTCGATGTCTTCCAGGCCGCCAGCCAGATCCAAGATCTCGGTGCGGCGCGGGACGCTATGGCGTTCCCGAAGCTGGCCGAGTTCCTCTTGGATGATGCCCAGCACCCGCTCCCGGCGGCCGAGGATATCTTTGTAGTCGGCAATCTTGGTGACGAGATCCTCGTGCTCCAGCCGGATCTTGTCCGCTTCAAGGGCGGTGAGCCGCCTCAGTTGCATCTGCAAGATGGCGTCCGCCTGCACCGCAGACAGCCCATGACGATCTTGCAATTGCGTCCGCGCCGTTGCGGTGTCGGGTGCGGCACGGATCAAGGCAATGATCGGATCAAGTTGATCCAGGGCCAGCAGCAAGCCCAGCAAGATGTGGTCGCGCTCTTCCGCCTTGCGCAATAAATAACGGGTGCGCCGCTCGATCGTCTCGATGCGGAAGTCGAGGAACACCTCGAGCATCTTGCGCAACGTGAGCAAGATCGGCTCACCATTCACCAGCGCCAACATGTGGGCACTGAAGTTGCTCTGCAGCGGTGTGAGCTTGAACAGATTGTTCAACACCACCTGCGGGTAGGCATCACGACGCAGCTCGACAACGATCCGCATGCCATCGCGGTCGCTTTCGTCGCGGATGTCGGAAATACCCTCCAGTTTCTTGTCGTTCACCATCTCAGCGATGCGTTCAATCAACGCCGCTTTGTTGGTTTGGTAGGGCAATGCCGTAATGATCACAGCATCCCGGTCGGGGCGACCGGGAGCTTCGATCGTTTCGACCTCAGCCACGCCGCGCATCGTCACTGAGCCGCGGCCAGTTAAATAGGTTTCACGGATCCCCGTGCGACCCAAAATCTGGCCACCGGTGGGGAAGTCGGGACCAGGAATCAGAGTCATCAACTCCTGTTCCGAGATCTCAGGGTTGTTGATCAAGGCCATCAGGCCATCGATCAATTCATTGAGGTTGTGGGGCGGAATGTTGGTCGCCATCCCCACGGCGATGCCCGCAGACCCGTTTAGCAATAGCTGCGGGATCCGAGCCGGAAGAACCGTTGGCTCCTGTTGGGAGCCATCAAAGTTGTCGGCGTAGTCAACCGTTTCAGCTTCGATGTCTTCCAGCAGGCTGTCGGTGGTGAGCGCCTGCAGTCGCGATTCGGTATATCGCATGGCCGCCGGCGGGTCGTTATCCACCGAACCAAAATTGCCGTGCCCATCAATCAAGGGCATCGACATGGAGAAGTCCTGAGCCATCCGGACCAGGGCGTCGTAGACAGCCGTATCGCCGTGGGGGTGGTACTTACCCAACACCTCACCCACCACACGGGCGCACTTCCGATAGGGCCGGTCGCTGGTGAGACCCAGCTCGTACATCGCGTACAAGATGCGCCGATGCACAGGCTTCAACCCATCGCGGGCATCGGGCAAAGCCCGACCCACGATCACACTCATCGCGTACTCCATGTAGGAGCGCGACATCTCGTTGCGAAGATCTGTTTGGATGATTCGCTCGTCGGAATCGCCGGGACCGCCGCCTCCTGGTCCCACAGAATCCGCCATAGATAACTCGTAAGCCTTGCCTAAATTTTATCGCGCGCCTGGGTTTTCGCTTAAAAAACACCGATAAGCTGCGGGTTAGTTTTTTGCCGGTGTAATGGAACCGACCGACGTGCCACGCCAGGCCGCCGAACCCGCTGACAACCCCGAAATTCCGTCGGCGACTCCCGTTCCACCAGCAACCCCAGCATCGGAAGCAGAGCCAGACCCCATTCCAAATCCAGAAAGCACAACTGCACCTGAAGGCACGGCAGCGCCCGAGCCCCCGGCAGTAGCTGAGGTCGCCGCAGCCGACACAGCTCCCGACCCCGTGATTGCCTCGACCGTCACCATTCCCGCGAAAGAGCAGTCCGACGACGGTGGCGGCGAGTGGGACTTGCTCGTTGAAAAAATCAAAGCCTGGATCGATTCCAACGCTCTTGGATCGCTGTGGACTCAGGCTCAACTCCCGCTCCGTCTGATTGGTGGCGTGATCCTCTTTGTGCTTGTGAGCACCATCTACGGCGGCATCCTCGGCACGATCAACAAGGTTCCCCTCGCCCCAGGGCTGCTGGAACTCTTTGGTGTGATCTGGCTGGTGAATTACGCCAGCAGCAACCTTGTGCGCAGTAGCGATCGCAAGCGTGTGATCGATGCCCTTGGCTCGACCTGGAACAAGATTGTGGGTCGGTAATCACAAACCGCTGCGTCCCTTCCAATTGGTAGTTTGAGTCGACTTCATTAAAAGTCGCTCGGTGGACATTCAGCTTGGACGCTCCAAAACTGTTCGCCGGGCCTACGGAATTGATGAGATCGCCCTCGTACCAGGGGGGCGAACGGTGGACCCAGAGGTGACCGACACCAGTTGGAGCCTTGGAGGCATCACCCGGGAAATTCCCATCATTGCCAGCGCCATGGACGGCGTGGTGGATGTTGAGATGGCTGTGCGGCTCTCTGAATTGGGTGCCCTTGGGGTTTTGAACCTGGAGGGTGTTCAAACCCGTTACGAGGATCCCAATGCGGTGTTGGATCGCATTGCCGCCGTTGGCAAAACGGAATTCGTTCCGTTGATGCAAGAGATCTACAGCCAACCCGTCCAAGAGCACCTCATCCGCAAACGAATTCAAGACATCAAGGCGCAAGGGGGAATCGCTGCAGTCAGTGGAACCCCGGTAGCAGCGATGCGTTTTCGCAAGGCCATCGCTGAGGCGGGCGCAGATCTCTTCTTTGTGCAAGCGACGGTGGTGTCGACCAACCACATCGGTCCTGAAGGTCAGGACACCTTGGACCTCGAAGAGCTGTGTCAGGGCATGGGCTTACCCGTGGTGATTGGCAATTGCGTCACCTATGAGGTTGCTTTGCAACTGATGCGAGCGGGAGCTGCAGGGGTGATGGTGGGCATTGGCCCTGGCGCAGCATGCACATCAAGGGGCGTGTTGGGAGTGGGCATACCCCAAGCCACAGCCGTTGCCGACTGTGCGGCAGCCCGAACCGATTTTCAAAAAGAGAGTGGTCGTTATGTGCCGATCGTTGCCGACGGCGGCATCGTGACTGGTGGCGACATTTGCAAGTGCATCGCCTGCGGCGCTGATGCCGTGATGATTGGATCCCCGATTGCTCGCGCTGAGGAAGCACCGGGACGCGGTTTCCACTGGGGTATGGCCACGCCAAGCCCGGTCTTGCCCCGTGGCACGCGCATCAATGTGGGCAGCACAGGAAGTATCGAGCGCATTCTTCGCGGCCCCGCAAATCTCGATGACGGCACCCACAACCTGCTCGGATGTCTCAAGACATCGATGGGCACCCTGGGCGCCCGCACCATTTCAGAAATGCAAACCGTTGAGGTCGTGGTGGCACCCTCACTTCTCACGGAAGGAAAGGTGTACCAAAAGGCTCAAAATCTAGGGATGGGGAAGTAGAGGAGAGCTAATCTGATTGCGTGTGCGGGCTAGCGCCCACACACTCCTCACACCCCCGGCTCGGCGCGTTCGAGCTTTTATTCTTTTCTTCAGGCAACCATCACAGATCTCTTCGCTCTGACCATTTTTGGCTGACGAGAGTGAATTCGTTGCTAAATTCAAACAACACTTTTTGAGCTATATGTCGAGCGCTGCCGCTGTCACCGACGCCTCTTTCGAACAGGACGTTCTCCAGAGCGACGTGCCGGTTTTGGTCGACTTCTGGGCCCCATGGTGTGGTCCCTGCCGGATGGTCGCTCCCATCGTCGAAGAGATAGCTAAAGAATTTGAAGACCAAATCAAGGTGTTCAAGCTCAACACCGATGAAAATCCCAACGTGGCCAGTCAGTACGGGATTCGCAGCATTCCAACCCTGATGGTGTTCAAAGGTGGTCAGAAGGTCGACACCGTTGTTGGTGCTGTTCCAAAAGCCACTCTCTCAGGCACAATTTCAAAGTATCTCTGAGTCCTTGTCCTTGACGAAAGGAGTCATTGATTGAGCCTGAAACTCGGTGTCATCGATTACGGAATGGGCAATCTCCACTCGGTGGGGAAAGCCCTTGAACGTCTTGGAGAGTCAACCGTTCTCGTTCAAAGTCAAGACGATCTCAATCACATTGATGCCCTAATCCTCCCGGGTGTTGGGGCCTTCGATCCGGCAATCCATAACCTCTCTGCCACCGGATTGGTTCCTCACCTGAAAGCATGGGGCAATGACAATCGTCCATTACTGGGAATCTGTTTAGGTCTCCAGCTGCTTTTTGAAAGAAGTGATGAAGGGGAAGAACAAGGTTTGGGCTTGTTGAAGGGTTCTGTTGAGCGGCTGCCAATTCAGCCAAAAGAACGGCTTCCTCATATGGGTTGGGCACCCCTAACAGTGCAACGCAATTGCCCTTTACTGAGCAGCGCAGAACCCACGCCTTGGGTGTACTTCGTTCATAGCTATGCCGCTGTTCCTCACAACAGTTCGGTGCTGTCTGCCACCGTCGATTATGGCAATTCCGCTGTCACCGCCATGGTGTGGAGCGGACGAATTGGCGCTTGCCAGTTTCACCCCGAAAAATCATCAGCCGCAGGTGAAGCGATGCTGAAGCGCTGGCTCCACTGGTTGCACCAAGGTGCGGAACCAATCCATTGAAGGGAGCAGCCCAATTACGCCTCACCGGTGGCCGCCGCTTGTTGAGCCCCCCAGGCCAAGACACACGGCCCACGACGGCGCGTGTTCGCGAAGCGGTGATGAATATCCTCGGAGCTCGCCTCGATGGTTGCCGCTGGTTGGATCTGTGTAGTGGCAGCGGTGTCATGGCCTGTGAAGCCCTTCAGCGTGGAGCTCAAGCTGTTGTTGCCGTAGAAAACAACCCAGCCACCGCCCGCATTTGCAGCACAAACCTGCAGACCGTTGGCGACAGTATCGAAGGCAAACCTCACATCCAAGTGGTGCGTCGCGACGTCAAAAGCTGGCTTGAACGTGATTGGAGCGCCCCCCCCTTCGACCTGGTGTACTTCGATCCTCCCTACGACGCCGACCTCTACAGCCAAGTGCTCAACAAACTCAGCCGAGGCGCTTGGCTGCACAGCGACAGCCTTGTGATCTGTGAGCACCGTTCCCGTAGGACCCCTGTCACAGACCAAAGCTGGTCGGTGCAGGATCAACGCAAATACGGGATCAGCAGCCTGCTGATGCTCAGCCCCCCAGAGCGCTGCCACCCCGTCGGTACTGGTTCCATGCCGCCACAAATAGACCCAAAAGCGTTACCGGAATCAGTCCCAGAACGATGCCGCACAGCAGAGGTTCGATCATGACGTCACATCACCTATCAAGATTGAGCAGAATTCTGTCATCGACACCCCTGCATTGTGATCGAGCCGTCATCAACTGCAGCTGAACAGCCAGAACGAGTTCGTGGTCTCATCACAGCCCTCGTTGTTCTGGCGGCAGCCGCTTGCGTCGTTCTCGTGCTTTGGGTGCTTGGTAATGCCCGCCAAGATCCCTACGTGCGCGCCAGCCTGGAACTTCAAGGCTCCACCGAACACGGCGGGCAGTTGTTCCGCATGAATTGCGCCGGTTGCCATGGCCTCGCTGGGCAAGGCCTGGTCGGTCCAAAACTGGTGGGAATCACCGAGCAGCGCAAGGATCCCGTGCTCGTTCACCAAATCATCAGCGGTGAAACGCCACCCATGCCGAGCTTTCAAAGCGAACCACAGTCGATGGCTGATCTCCTCGCCTACCTGCACGACCTGTCTTGAGCTCTCCCCGATGACATCAATGCTGTGAACAACGTGGTGGTGGTGCTGGTGGAGCCGGCAGGCCCTCTCAACATCGGCAGCGTTGCCCGACTCTGCGCCAACTTCAACGTTGACGAGCTCCGGCTTGTCTCTCCCCGCTGTGACCACCTCAGCGAACCAGCCCTACAAATGGCGGTGCATGGACGATCGATGCTGCATGCCGCCAAGCTCTACCCCAGCCTTCTCTCAGCCATTGGCGACTGTCGCCGCAGTGTGGCCAGTTGTGGGCGCATCGATCACGGCACCATTCCCTTGCATCCCCCCACCGAAGCGCTCAGCTGGTTGCTCGCGAGCCCCACTCCAGCGCAGCCCCAGCACAGTCCCATCGCCGTGGTGTTTGGTCGGGAAGATCGGGGGCTTGCCAACGACGAACTTCGGCTTTGCCAAAGGGTTTTGACCCTTCACAGCGGCTCCGACTACCCATCGCTCAACCTCTCCCACTCCGTGGGAATCGTGTTGCATGACTTGGCCCGCCTCAGCACCAACCTCCACACCCCCCAAACCGCAGATCCAATCCAAGTGCCTTCTCCGGATCCCGCGGCAGCGCCAGCCCTGACGGCCCTCCTCGATGATGCGACCGATTTATTACTGGAAGCCGGTTTTTTGTTGCAACACACGGCCCATGCACGCATGGGCAAAGTGCGAGATCTGTTGCAACGCGCCACCGTACGAACGGAAGAAGTTGCTTTGATCCGAGGCATGGTTCGTCAGCTGCGCTGGGCCATCCGCACACACCGCCCCTAATCTCATCCGAGCGATAGGCATCAGCCAGGTTGACCAGCAGCCGACCATCTCGACGGATCCCGGGCTGGGGACGGCCCGCACGCCTGATCACCCGCTTGATTCTGATTGGAATCGGCCTCGGGGTGCTCAGTGGTTCTGCCCTGAAATTGCTCGCGCCTCAAGTGCGCCAGCAACAGTTAGTTCTGCCTGAGTGGCTTGCGAAACAGCCCTGGATCGAAAGCATCACCCCCAACGATGCGAGTCAATCCAACAACCCAGCGGCATCCACTCCCCTCGCCCCCCTCAGCAAGACAGGGCTCCCCCAACACCCCTTCGCTCCGCGACAAGAAATCACGGCGCTCTCCCAACGCTGGAACCAACAGGCCGCAACCCAGCCTGATCTCAAGGTGAGCGCCTACATGCTCATCCTCGATGACGGTCGCTTCGCCCAAATGCATGCGAACCGGCCCATGCCGGCCGCAAGCTCGATCAAAACGCCCATCCTGCTGGCGGTTCTCGAGCGCATCGACCAAGGCACCCTGCGCTGGAACGAGCCGCTAACGCTCACAAAAGAACTGGTGGGCGGCGGTGCCGGATGGATGGCGTCACGCCCCCTGGGAACGCGCTTCCCGACCTACGAGGTGGCCACTGAAATGATTCGGGTGAGCGACAATTCCGCCACCAATCTGATGATTGCGAGGGCCGGTGGCCAAGACGCCATCAACGCTCGCTTCCAAGCGCTCGACTTGCCATCCACGGTGGTGAACAACTGGCTTCCAGACCTCGATGGAACCAACACCACCAGCGCCCGCGACCTCAGCCGCGCCATTGCCCTCGTGGATAGCGGCGAAAGCCTTGCCCCCCGCAGTCGTGATCTGTTCCGCGAAGTGATGGCCACCTCCGTCACCAACACCCTCTTGCCCACGGGCTTGATGCGCGGCCTCGGCGGCGCCCAAGGAGCCCCAGACTCCGCCCTCGCGCGGAAGGGCTATCGGGTGTTCAACAAAACCGGCGACATTGGCACCGCCTACGCCGATGCCGGCTTAATTGAACTGCCGGATGGTCGCAGAGCAGTGGCGGGTTTTTTGGTGCAAGGACCGTTCAATGACCCCCGCTCCACCGAAATGATCCGCCAACTTGCCGCGGCCATGGCTCCCCATCTCAAGCCACAACCAGCGCCAGCCAAACCATGATGTGGAACCGCTTGTTCACAGCAACCCTGGCTCCAATAGCTCTTTTTGGGCTCACCATGCCAGCCATGGCGGAGGTGGTGGTGCGTCCACAAACCGTGCGTGCACTCCCCGGCGGCCTTGATGCCGTGCTGATGGTGAACGACAACAACCCAGAACTGATTCAGACCGATGGCATCTTGCTCTCCACCTTCCCCACAGGTGGCGACAACGCATTGCCCGTCGCCCTGAACGGCCGTTTTGATCTGTTCAGCCATCACGTCTATGCCGGCGATGCCGAGGCCAGCTCGGAATCCACCCTCTGGTTCGCGCTTCTGGCAGCGCCCCTCGGCGATCAGCCCGTCACCCTTTCCATGCTCGAAGGGAGCACCTCCTTATCCCAAGCCACCCAACCGGGCCAAACCGAAGCCCCCTTCCTTCCCCTTCCCAGCAGCATGCGGGAAACCACTGCCGTGATTGCCTCTGGTCCTGGTAGCCGCGTTGCTGGGGATCTTCTCGGTGGCCGAACGGCCCCGGAACTCACCCATCAAACCTGGACTCTGCAACCGGGAGATCCCACCCGCTTGCTTCGTTTGCCGATGCCCGTCGCCGGCCTCGATCCCCTGCTCAACGGTCGGAATGTGCAGTTGCGTCTCCATAGTTCCGCCCCTGTCGCCATCGCCACCCTGGCGGCCCACGGCAACGGATCGAAGCCGCCAAGCGACAAGGCATGGCGCACCATGCTCAGCCAAGGAACCCTCAGCACAAAAGAGCACCAGCCGTCCCCCCGTGGCAGCCGCGGCAAGCTGATTTATTCCCGGGTGAGTGGTGTTCAGCTGGGAAGTCGCTGGGACGCCGTGATCACCGATCCCGGCAGCCGGGTGCTCGACGCCCCTCAAGGGCCGATCTCCTGGCCGATTAGCAGTCTGGAACGCGGCACCCTGGCCACCGGACAAGTTCAAACCGCCGAACTCAAAGCCTTTTATCCCGGAACCGCCTGGGCCGCCCACGGCAACTACGGGGTGGAATACGACCTCCGCCTGCCCTTGCGGAACAACAGCTCCAAACCGGTGACGCTGCAGGTGTCCCTCGATTCGCCCCTGAAGGGCAACAAAACCACCGATTCACTGCGGTTTCGCAGCGATCACAACGGACCCGTGATGTTCCGCGGCCCATTGCAGATCCGAGGCCTCGACGGAACCGACGGTGAGCCGCTCGGACGCCAAACGGTGCATTTGGTCTTGCGCCAAGGGCAACAGGGGCCGTCCCTCGGCCAGGTGACCCTCAACCCCGGCGAACAACAACAGGTTCAGCTGCGATTGATCTATCCCGCCGATGCCACCCCGCCCCAGGTGCTGACTGTGCAGCCTGTGAAACAATTCTCTCGAGAGAAGAGATCGCTGTGACGGCACCACGGAAGCGCAGGGTTTTTCCCTTTACTGCGGTGATCGGTCAGGAGGAGATGAAGCTGGCGCTTCTCCTCAACGTGATCGACCCGCGCATCGGCGGCGTGATGATCATGGGCGACCGTGGGACGGGGAAATCCACCACGATCCGTGCGCTGGCGGACCTTCTGCCCGACATTGATGTGGTGGCTGGAGACCCGTACAACAGCTCCGCCACCGATCCAGACCTGCAAAGCAGTGAGGTGCGCGAACGGTTGATTCGCAACGAAACCGTGGCCACAGAACCGCGGCAGGTGCCGATGGTGGACCTTCCCCTCGGCGCCACAGAAGATCGACTCTGCGGAACGATTGATATTGAAAAAGCCCTCAGTGAGGGCGTACGGGCCTTTGAACCAGGCCTCTTGGCCAAGGCCAACCGCGGCTTGCTCTACGTGGATGAGGTGAACCTCCTCGACGATCACCTTGTGGATGTGTTGCTGGATTCCGCCGCATCGGGCTGGAACACCGTGGAGCGCGAGGGGATTTCAGTGCGCCACCCGGCCCGGTTCGTGCTGATTGGCTCCGGCAACCCTGAAGAAGGAGAACTGCGCCCTCAACTGCTGGACCGCTTTGGTATGAGCGTGGAGGTGCGCACCGTGCGCAACCCAGAACTTCGTGTGCAGGTGGTGGATCAACGCACCGCCTTTGACAGCGACCCTGACGGCTTCAGTACGGCCGTCGAAGCCAATCAAGATGCGCTTCAACAACGGGTCGTCGAAGCGCAACAACGTCTCGACCAGGTGACCATCGACGACGATCTCCGCCTGCGGATTTCGGCGGTCTGCGGAGAGCTGGATGTGGATGGCTTACGCGGAGACATCGTCACGAACCGCGCTGCTCGTGCCCTGGCTGCTTTTGAGGGGAGAACAGAAGTGAGTGAAGACGATGTGGCGCGGGTGGCCTCCTGCTGCCTGCGGCACCGTCTGCGCAAGGACCCCCTCGAACAGGTGGATTCCGGTGACCGTGTGGTGAAGGTGTTCTGCAAGGTGTTTGAACGCAGCGAGAGCAGCGATCGCGCTGATTTCGAACTGGCCCTCGCGGTTTAGATCAACTTGAGGATCCTCGGCATCGACCCGGGCCTCGCCCGGGTGGGCTACGGCGTCATCGACACCAGTGGTGGAGAACAACGGATGCTCGATTGCGGGATCATTCGCACGGAGCCGGGCTATTCGGAAGGGGATCGCATGGTGGTGATCGCCTCGGACCTCCGCCAACTGATCCGAGCCTGGCGACCGGAATTAGCAGCGGTCGAAAAATTCTTTTTTTATCGATCGAGCACCACCATCAGCGTTGTTCAGGCTCGAGGGGTGGTGATGATGACCTTGGCGCGCTTCAAGGTGCCCGTGGTGGAATTTCCGCCCATGCAAATCAAGCTTGCCCTTGCCGGATTTGGCCATGCCGAAAAGGATGAAGTTCTCGAAGCGGTGATGCGAGAACTCAACCTCACCGATCCCCCCAGGCCCGATGACGCCGCCGATGCACTGGCTGTTGCTCTCACCGGATGGTTTCAGCGATAAGTTCCTTGTGACACGAGGTAATCCTTTGCTGTCACAGAAAATGTCGCTACGGTTGTCTTATAAATGTCTTAACAAGCAGCAGTGCCAAGAAAAAATCCACTGCTTCCATTTGTAAAGAAAGACAAGGACGGAAGGCTCACTTACATCCGCCAAATCCCGAAGGAATTGCGCCCATTTCTTAGAGGGAAAGCGAACATCAGGCGGACATTGATCACTGATTCCATCGATGTAACAACGACTGGCGTACTAGCCGCCTACGCAGCTGTGCATTTGAAGGTTGAGGCGCTGATTGCGGGTGCAAAGAAGCGGGCATCACTCACGTC
>JBDQPG010000024.1:0-32539 GCA_040260695.1 Synechococcus sp. SFB_27S_18OctNov_coas_78
CTAGTGGATCCATTGTTGTAGCGTTAACTTGGACGGGTATGGCTGAGGTGCGCAAACGTCAACTCTTCCGCTGGGTTGTACTCAGTCTTTGGCGTGCGTCTCAGCGTTGGTGTAATGCAGCTTGTGTGGATCTCAGTGCAGCATTTGCTTATTTCACCCTTCAGTCTATTTTTCCGTTGTTGTTGATTGCTTTATCTGTTGCTGCACGCGTCTTCGGCCAGACCGATAGTTTGGATAATCTGATGGCGTTCATTGCACCAATATTGCCGCCGTCGGTGGTTGATCTAGTCGATTCAACCTTGAGAGGTTTGGTTGCCCAAGGTTTTGGTGCTGGACTTTTAGGGGTGGCGGTGTTGATGCTCACGGCAAGCAATGCCTATTTAACGCTGCAGCGTGGCTCCGATCGTCTTTGGGATGAAGTCCTTCCTCCCTCCCCAATTGGATTGCCTTTTTCCGTGTATGCAGTGCAATTTCTGCGTGCTCGACTTGAAGCTTTCGTGATTATCTTCACGATTTGCACGTTAATTCTTGCCGAACAAGTCTTGGTGGGCATTCGACGTCTTCCTGATGATCTGCTTGATCATCTCGACCAAATTGTTCCCAGTCTTTCGCTCTTGGTTCGAGAAAGTCCCATCGCTCCGCTGGGGCAGATTTTCCTTCCCATGGTCACTCTCTCATTGATGGCGTTGTTTCTACAACGTGTTTTGCCCAGTCGTCGTGTTCCTATTATGCCTCTGATCCCAGGTTCTATTTTGATTGGCTTGGGTCTCTCATTGTTGAATACTGTTTTAAGTTTCAGTCTTTTTTCATTGGGAAATCGTTTTCAGGCTTATGGAGTGATTGGTGGTGTATTGGTGTTGACATTGTGGGTTTGGTTGGTGGGTGTAATTATTTATTTTGGCCAATGTTGGAGTGTGGAACTGGCGGCCTCTCGGCTCAAGCCCTTGCCTCAGGGAGACCCGAACCCGTCGATCGCTTGATTTCCAGACCTGTTCTGCGAAGCTGATTTCCGCTGGTTTCAAGCTGATCCCAACATGAGTCGACCTCCCCTTGTTGTTTTGCTCGCCATCGGGTTGCTTTTGCTTTTGCCCATGGGCGCGGGCCGCGTGTTGCTGGATCTTGTTGGTGGTTTGATGCTCGCGTTGCTGCTCCTGCCTGCTCTGTTGGGTGGTCTTGGCTGGTTGGGCTGGAAGGTGTTGCAGTCTCGGATGAAATCTTGCTCGGCATGCGGTGCCGTCAGCTTTGGCGACACCCTTCAATGCAGTGTCTGTGGCACTCCTTACATCTCCCAAACGGAGGTGGACAACTCAAAAGCAGCTTCGATTCCTGCGGCTGATCTCACCATCGACATCACGGCTCAAGAGGTGGAGTCTGATTCTTGAGCTTGCAGCTGCCTCTCCCGCAAAAATAAGAAGAATGGAGCACCACAGGCGAATGAAACCCCAAAACTCAACAAGATGGCAAGCCACCAACCTTTGATCTGTTGTTTTGGACCTTCCACACAGATCCAGAGGCTGACGGCACTAGCACCGATCAGTAAATCAGCGGCCAATGAGCGTGCCGCTGCCGTTGCAGATGCATCGGCCACAAACCGAGCAATATCGAAACTGCCACTGCTTTCTGCAATGAATTCTAAATTTGCACGCCAAGGCAAGACGGCGCCAAGGACCGCCAAAACTAAATAAATCCAGGGAAGGGTTTTACGCATGATCCGTCTCCGTCAGTTCATCGGCTTCAACCAAGCTGTTGGTTTCAATCAAGGTTTCAGGGTCAAGCTGCAGCACAGCTTGCTCCACTGATTTCAGTAATGCTTCGCAGTGGTCCAAGACAACTTCTCCATGCAACACGCGATCTTGTAAATCTGCGATCGGTACAGAGTCACTTTGAAGTTCCGCCAAGATCAGGTCCAAAGCTTGGCTGGCCTCCTCAAACGTGAGTCCAGAGATGTCTTTTTTCCAGGCTTTGATCTGGGATGCTTTGCTTTTAGCCCTTGTCATGACTTGGAAGGCAGTGCGGACGAGCGAATATCTCTGACATCAGTATCGAGCTCACCGTCCTTCATTTGGACGACGACTCGGTCTCCTACTTTGATTGATTTCACTGCACTCAGTGCTTCACCGGCCTCATTCGTGAGGAGGGCAAGACCCCGCTCGAGCCAGCGACTGGGGGAGAGGGCGCGAAGCAAATCTTGTTTTTGATTTAACTCGTCTCGTAAGCGGCGCAATCGCTTGATTGGCGATTGTTGATTGAACAGTGCGCGTCGATGGTTCAACCGTTGTCGATCTCGCGTGATGCGCCAGCCCACGAGCTCCTTCATGCGTTGACGACGGTCCTGCAGGCGCCGTTCTGCAGCTTGGCGATCGGGAAGGCAGGCCACGATCGCGGCGGTTGGAGTCGCAGCGCGATGGTCCGCGACCAAATCGGCGATGGTGAGGTCGTCCTCATGGCCGATGCCGGTGACAACAGGACGTGGGAACTGGGCTAAGCAACGGCATAGCCCTTCGTCGTCAAACACAGCGAGGTCTTCTCGGCTGCCACCTCCCCGCGCCAGCACCAAGCCGTCTACCGCCAGGGCATCACATCGCTCGGCGAGACGGTTCAACACCTCGATGATTTGACCAGCGACAGCACCCTGCACAGGGATCGGAATCACAAGTAAGCGGGTCATTGGCCACCGTTCGCGACCGGTGCGCAGCATGTCGGCGAGCGCGGAGCTCGGAACACTCGTGAGCAGGGCAAGGGTTGAGGGTTGTGGCTTGAGCGGACGTTGTCGACCTGGATTGATCACGCCTTGTTCTTCCAGGCGCTGCCGCACCTGCTCAAATTGTCGAAGAACTGTGCTCAGGCTGGGGCGGATATCCAGGGCTTGGACGGTAATGCTGGCCCGCGCTGCCCAGAAATTCAGCTTGCCGACAACGGTGACGCCATCTCCGTCCGTGGGGCGATAGCTCAATTGAGCCAGTCGTGAAGCCCAAACCACCCCGGAGATGCTTGCCGTCCCATCGGTGAGGGTGAGCCAAAGATGCCCCTTTTTGACTTGGGGGCGAGACACGGTGGCCTCCAGCAGAAAGCGTGGCGCGAAACCGCGTTCCAGCAGGCTGCCGATCGCCGTATTCAGTTCTCCGACCGAATAGGTCGGGATCCGATCAGCGCTCAAGGTCAAGTTTGCTGTATGCGAAACCCCAGTACAGGCAGACCAAAGCGCTGATGGATGCCACGACAACACCCCAGGTTGTCTGGTGCTGTGTGATGGCAATGGTGAAAATCACCAGGGCGCTGCTGAGCAACCGAGAGCCATCGCGTCGATTTTTGACGTAGAAGGAAGCCAAAACAGCAGCAGCTAGTGCGTCCACTGTGAACCATCAGTGAGAGCGGCGAATCATCATGAAAAAACCCCCCAGGGAACTGGGGGGTTTTTGTCGACCGAGAGTGGTCAGATCGATCAGCCGAGGCCGATTTGGGTCAGGATGCCCTGGCCTGTCAGCAGCTCGGTACCGAGGCCGATGACGAAGCCGAGCATGGCCAGACGACCATTCCAGGTCTCAGCGAAGTTGACGAAGCCAAAACGTGCGTTGTCGGACATTGGGTTGAACCCGGTTGAATGAAGACAATGTAACAAACCTTGGAGTTTTGTTGCCAGTCGTGACCGCTACCAAAACCGTGATATCCGCCCTTAGCCCTGTTGCTGCTGTTGTTTTCGCTTCGTGAAAGCCGTTGGAGTTGCTTGGCTTGGATCGTCGGGCCATGGATGTTTCGGGTAACGACCACGCATTTCGCGACGTACGTCGGCATAGCTGCCTTTCCAAAACCCTTCCAAGTCCCGTGTTCGTTGAAGGGATCGCCCTGCAGGGGAGAGCAATTCGAGGGTCACGGGCACTCTCCCTTCCAACACGTGAGGGCCTTGCTCTTCGCCAAACATCTCTTGCAATTTCACGGGTAGAACGACTTCCTCATCGTCGTAACGCAACGTCGCTTGCCGTCCGGAGGGAATCGCGATGCGTTCCGGCAAGACGTGATCGAGGCGTTGTCGCTCCGTCCAGCTCAGCTCTCCCCACAAAGCGTCCTCCAACATCGCTGGGGAAACATCGCGCCAGCTTTGGCAGCCCAGCAGGGTCGGTGCAAGCCAATCGGTGTCCCGGAGAAGGGTTTCCCTGTCTCGCGGTGGCCAGGGGGGGCCGTCATGGCGGTGCATCCAGCTGAGCCGTTGTCTCAGTTGTTGATTGAATGCAGTCCATGGCAACGCTTCGAGGCTGCTTGCTTCGTGCAAAGCGTTCAAGAGCAGGGCTTGGCACTGTTCAGGACTTGGTGCGCTCTGGGGTGTTCGGCGCAGGACCAGGTCTCCAAGCTGCAGTCGCCGTTCTGCTTTGACCTGTTGTCGAGACGCATCCCAGCTCACACTGTCGATCCAGGTGCCCTCTCGCTCACCAACCTTGTTCAAGATGGATGGATCGAGGGGAAGAGCGAGCTGAATCAAGGTGTCGCGACCGCCTGTGTCCACGCGAGCGACAGCGAGGGCAGGACTTCCCCGCAATGGGTCTTGGGGCGGAAGGACGGCTCCGCGTCCCTGGCGTAAGAGGTAACGACCCGGTTGGCCAGGACGCTCTTGGGCCAACCATTGGGGGAAAGCCCTCACCAACAGTTCAGCCGCATTGGCGGGATTGGTGTTGTCTAGGGCTGGTGGACCCAGGCGCTCCAGTTGCTGGTGAAGTTGTCGACTGCGTTCCCGAAGGGTTCGATGTTGGCCAACAACGGAGAGTCTTGCTTCGAGATCGCTGCCTGCATCGCGACCGGCGAGGGGATCACGCTCGCTGAGGAGCGCCGCCAAATCGCAGCCGAGCTGGGAACACCCCTGTTTTCTGGCTTCCAGCATTAAGAGGCCGAGGCGTGGGTGCACCCCCAATGTTGAAACTTGTCGACCCAGAGGACTGAGCTGTCCATTGGGCTGCAGCAGTCCGAGGGCTTGGAGGTCTGAAAGGCCTTCCTGCATGGCGGCTTGCGGAGGGGGATCGAGCCATGGCAGATCCTTCCCCACACCTGCTCCCCATTGGGCCAGCTCCATCAGGATGGGCTGGGGATCCGCCAACAGGAGCTCCGGTGGGTTGAAATTGGACCGGCGTTGTTGCTCGGCAGGAGACCACAGTCGGACGCACTGTCCGGGGGTTTGACGTCCAGCTCTGCCACGGCGTTGTTCGGCGCTCGCCAGGCTGCTTGGAACGGTTTCTAGCCCCTCCATGCCGGTGTTCGGGTCGTAGCGGAGCTGTCGACTCAGGCCGCTATCGATCACAAGCCGAACTCCGTCGATCGTGATGGAGCTTTCAGCAATGCCACTGGCCAAGATCACTGTGCCGTCATGGTCCGGACCGCAACGACGCAGGGCGGCACTTTGACTGTCGAGGGGGAGTTGGCCATGAAGCACGGCAAGGCGCCAACGTTGAAGCGCATGGGCCTCGCTGAGCAGGGTGCGGCAGCGTTCGATCTCACGCAGGCCAGGCAGGAAGACCAACGCCCCACTGCCTTGCGGCAACGTCAGAGCATGGTTTTCGAGAGCGCGCAGCACCTGACGGGGTAGGGATTCGTTCTCCCGGGCTCTTTGGTGATGGGTTTCGACGGGATAACAACGCCCAGCACTCTCGAAAACATCGGCTTGGGGCAGCCGTTCACGTAAATCCGAAAGATCGAGGGTTGCTGACATCAGCACCAGGGCTAGGTCGGGTCGAAGCACGGGTACGGCTTCCCTCAGGAGTGCGAGGGCGAGGTCTGCATCTTTGCGACGTTCGTGGAATTCATCGAAGAGAACGCAAGACACCCCCTCAAGCGACGGGTCAGCTTGGAGGCGCCGCAGAAAAAGCCCATCCGTGATGACTTCCACCTGGGTTTTGGCAGAACGCTTCTGCTCGCCACGCATGGCGTAGCCGATCCGTTGGCCCAGCGGCTCATCAAGCGTTTGGGCCAATCGGCTGGCCGCCGCGCGCGTCGCCAATCGTCGGGGTTCCACCATCAACACGCGCCCCGATCGCGTGATCTCTGCAGCCACGGGAGCGAGAGCGCCAATCAGGGCCAATGGGACGCGGGTGGTCTTCCCTGCCCCTGGTGGGGCCTGAAGAAGCAAGGTGCTGCCGGGCTTGATCTGCTGGCAGATCTGGACCAACAGCGGATCAATCGGAAAATCCGTCAAGCCGTTTGCATGGGCGTCAGTGGTGCAGGTTCAGCAGGGCCAGCATGGCCACACTGCTGACGGCCCCGATGGCGGCGAGCAATCGCACCAAGGGACCCATCGACATGGTGAGATTGCCCATGAACTAATTCTTAAGGCCGGACTGATTCCGTTCTAGATCTCGGTGTGGCTTGCTGTCTGTTGTGATTCGCACGGCTTCACACATGCGGAGTCCTTTGATGAGTGCGGTCCGGTTGCGCCATGCGCGTCAGCGCACATGGCGGGTGCCATCAACAGGGTGGTACTCCTCTCCAGTGAGTTCTTCGAACACGATCGCTGGAAGCCCTGTTTCAAACATGGTTTGCAGTGCTTCCTTGAGATACGGATTCCAGCCACCCGTGCTGACCTGTCCGTGACGCACGGTCCAGTCCCAAGTTCCCTGTAGATCACGGGGAATCCGGCCTTCCCGATCCCGTCGTGCCACGAGGTCGAGAGATTCCACAAGCCCCACGATGATTGGGTCCTTCCCGTATGCCGGCGTGATGCTTAATTCCAGGCGAACTGGATCTTCTTTGACAAGTCGCAATCGGAACCTGGGGGGCAATTTCATGCCCTTCATCACCGCGGCGACGATGCGTGTTCTTTGATCCACTCGGACGACCCCTGATCGACTCCTGTTTACCAACTTATTCAGTGCCGTGCCCTTGGGTCTCGGTTTCCCCGTCATCGTTGCCACTGAATCGCACCGTCAGTAGGTCTTCACTCGTGATGCGTCCATCGCTGTCCAGAAGTTCTGGATGCACCGTGATGCGTCCTGTGCGGTCGTTGGGTTCGCCGATGGGGCCGCTTGCCGCTCGAAATCCCTTCCCCATGACGCGGAAGGCTTGCCAGAGCAGGGCCACCAGAATGGTTCCGTAAAGCAGGGGAAACAGAGCGCTGAGCATTGTGGAGCCAGATCGTTCCAACCGTCTCATCCTGGCTCGAATTGGGCTTGGGTTGCACTCAGTCACAGGTCAAACGTCTTCTCCGCTGGTTTCCACTCGCCGAACTGCGTAGCGTCAGCGCAATGTCAGTCAGGGATGCACGTGGTGTCGGATCGCACTCGCTCTTTTGTCACGTCTGCGTTGGTTGGAGGTGCCTTGGCGAGCGGTATGTCGGTGCTTCCGCTGCTGGTCCCCCAGCCCCCTGTCAGTGCCCGTGCGGCTCTCCCCAGCACGTCGTTCGTTGCATCCGCGGTGAAACGCAGTGGCCCTGCCGTTGTCACCCTCGAAACGTCGCGCACCATGCAAAGCCCGAACCTGTCTGGGTTGCCGAAGGGGATCCGGCTCAATCCCTTGTTTCGGAATTTCTTTGGAGTGCCCGGTAGCGCGCCATCGCGTCCACGGGTGCAGCGAGGACAAGGCAGTGGAGTGTTATTTGATTCCCGGGGACTGCTCCTGACGAATGCCCATGTCGTTGAAGGGGGCGAGGAGCTCACGGTTGGCTTATCGGATGGACGTCGCGTGAAGGGACGGGTGATTGGCACCGACAACCTGACCGACTTAGCCGTTGTTCGTTTGGAGGGCGATGGTGTGTGGCCAGTCGCCGCCCTCGGGAACTCCGATCGCCTCAATGTCGGGGATTGGGCGATTGCTGTGGGGAATCCCTACGGATTGGAAAACACGGTGACTCTCGGCATCATCAGCAATCTGAATCGAAACGTGTCTCAGCTGGGGATCTCAGGAAAGCGTCTCGATCTCATCCAAACGGATGCGGCGATAAACCCCGGAAATTCTGGAGGCCCGCTTCTGAATGCCGAGGGCGAGGTGATCGGCATCAACACCCTGGTGCGTTCAGGGCCTGGGGCCGGCTTGGGCTTTGCGATCCCGATCAATCGTGCGAAGGCCATTGCCTCCGAATTGGTGGCCACGGGTAAGGCACGCCACCCTGTGATTGGCATTGGACTGTCGCGGGTCCCAGCTGAAAGTCCAGGAGGACCAGCGCCAAAGGGTGCCGTGATTCGGTCCATCCAAAAAATGGGTCCAGCTGAACAGGCAGGGCTTCAGGTGGGCGATGTCATCACTGCGGTTGATGGACAAGCCGTTGATGGACCAGCCGCAGTCGTGAGTGCGATTGAGCGGCGTGGTGTGGGGGAAACCTTGACCCTTCAAATCCGCCGCTTCAACGATCAGAAGGTGGTTCAACTCAAGCCCGTCGATTTGTCGTTCTTCGATCGGAGCTGATCGGGCAGGCCTTGCAGAGGCCTGCGAAAGCGAGCGTGATCAGTCTTCGTCGGAATCGCGTAGCTCCTCAACGCAGCGCGTGATGCACTCGCCGTCATCCAAGGAGCACGTTGTGATGCACTCGAAATAGGTTTCAACGGCGTCCCAGGTCTGCTCAAGGGGCTGGGAAGACGCCATTGATGAAGCAATGCCGGGGTTGGTGGAGTTAGGGCCTAGAGCCATTGCCATTGCGTCTACGGTTGAGTTTTGTCAGCTTATGCACATCATTTGATTCGGTAAACAGAAATAAGTCTTCCTGCCTAAGGGTCTGTGAACTTTTCCCCCAGCGCGGTGAGACTCAAGTTCAGGCCGGCTTTTTCTTTCGAGCCGAGCGAGCCTTTTGTTTGTCTTGATTGGCTTTTTTCTTGGCCTCTCGTTGTGCAGCCAATTCTTTTTCCCGGGCGTCAGCTCTTTCCTCTGCTTTTTTCTCGAGGTAGTAGTTGTAATCACCTCGATAAAGAATGAGTTCTCCATCACGCAGTTCAACGATTCGGTTGGCAACGCGGGAGATGAAATAGCGGTCGTGGGATACCAGCATTGCAGCGCCTTCGTAGGCCATAAGGGCATCTTCCAGCATTTGTTTGGCTGGGATGTCGAGGTGATTGGTGGGTTCATCCAGCACCAGCAGATTGCATGGACTCAGCAGCATTAAGGCCAGGGCTAAACGTGCCTTTTCGCCACCGCTGAGTTGGGCAACATCTTTAAAGACGCTGTCATTGCTGAAGCAGAAGTTACCCAGTAAGGAGCGCACCTGGGTTTGGGTCCAATCCGGCACGGCCTCATACATCGTGTCGATCACGGTTTTGTTGAGGTCCAGGGCTTCCGCTTGGTTTTGCTCGAAGTAGCCCGCCACAACATTGTGTTCGCCGAGTTGGGCGATGCCGTCATCTGGGGTCTCTGTCCCCATCACAAGGCGTAACAGCGTTGATTTGCCGGCGCCATTGGGGCCAACGAATGCAATCCTGTCGCCGCGTTCGACCTCTAATTGGGCTCCGAGAAACAGGATTTTGTCGCCGTAGCTGTGGGTGAGGTTGTCGAAAAGGGCGACTTGAGCCCCTGAGCGTGGCGCTGCTGGAAAACGAAAGCTCGGCCCTGACACACTCTCCACCGGAGCTTCAACAAGTTCGACTTTGTCGAGCTGCTTTTCTCGGCTTTTCGCCTGGGTGCTGCGGGTGGCACTGGCGCGGAAGCGATCGATATAGGCCTGTTGCGTGGCGATTTCTTTTTGTTGGCGTTCAAAAGCAGCCTGAGTCGACTGCTGCTCAAGTTGCTTGAGCTCGAGGTGGGCGGTGTAGTTGCCGAGGTAAGTACGGGAGATGCCGCGCTCCGTGGACACGATTTGGTTGCAGACCCGGTCCAAAAACGTGCGGTCGTGGCTGATCACCACGAGGGCAGCGCTTTGCTCCAGCAGATATCCCTCGAGCCATTGGATGGTTTCGACATCCAGATGGTTGGTGGGTTCATCCAGGAGCAGCAAGTCAGGGTCTTGCAAGAGAATTTTTCCCAGGGCAATGCGCATCTGCCAACCACCTGAGTAGTCCTTCACCTGCCGCTCGGCACCTTCGGCACTGAAGCCAATGGTGGGAAGCAATTTGTCAATTCGGGCATCGAGTTCGTAGCCGTGCAGTCCCTCAAAGCGGCTTTGGAGCCGTCCAAGCTCATGGATGAGCTCATCGAGATGAGCTGGGTCATCGGCCGCTTTGTCAGAACCCATCTCCTCCTCCACCTCTCGCTGACGGTTTAAAACCGTGGCGGCTTCGCCAAAGGCCTGAAACAACTCCTCGCGGACTGTCCTCTCGAGATCGACATCGAATTCTTGTTGGAGATAAGCGATGCGCGGTGCACCTTGGCGAACCACCTGTCCGCTACTGGGTTCTTCAAAGCCAGCGATGAGCCGCATTTGGGTGGATTTGCCCGCTCCGTTTACGCCAACGAGGCCGATGCGATCGCCAGGCTTGACCTCCCAGGTCACATTCCGCAGCACTTCGCCGGTGGGATAAATCTTGCTGACTTGCTCGAGTCTCAGCAACGGTCCGGAGCGTGATGCATCCATCATCCCTGTCGGCAAACTGGGGACGATTCCATGGCTTCGTCGACGTGCTGAAACTCGAGCAGTTTGTGGCTCTAGTCGTGGCAGCGGGCCTAGCCATCGTCAGCTATTTGCTGTTTTTCAGCTGGGCTGGTGGCGGTGGTTATGAACCGCGTCAGCGTCGACGCGATGATGCGGCAACGTTGCAGCAGTTCCCTTCGAGCTTGTCCGACGAGTGGGTGGCGGCAAGACAACCGCGATCGTCCTGTTCTTGAGAACCGCCTTAAAACCTGCCTGGGAGCCCATCTGTTGAAGGCTCAAGACTGAGAGACCTAAAGCCTGAGAGTCCTAAAGACCTCCGCGAGCTTTGACCAACCACCGCTTGCTGTCGTCGTCGTCAAGGCTTGCCAGGTGCTGTCGAACGTCGTCTGGGGTAACGGGCAGTCCCAATTGCTTGCCGAGCCCGCAGATCGAATCCATGGCACCGTTTGGATCTTGCAAGGCTTGGCGGAATAAAGCTTGCGTCTGTTCGGGGTTGCTGCTGATTTGGGCGTAAAGCGCTGCGGCGTTTGAACTCATCGCGGAGCGGACCACTGTTGGAACGCTATTCAGATCTTGTCGATTCGTCAGGCAGCTTGTTCGAAGCCTTCATCCCTTTGCCCGAGGGCTGAGGCATCTTCCATGCTGCGTGCGTCCATGCAAAGCACTTTTCGCAGTTGGGCGTAGTTGGCGGCTTGAGAACCACGACCCTCCTGCGTTGCGGTGTATTCCGCTCGCTGCAAGACGTGGTGGAGGTGGGTCAATAAATAGGTACTCACGACAGCGGACACGAGCACATCGCTGTTTTCAGGACTGCGTCGTGGGCTCCGCGTACGACTGCGTCGTGGGGCGGTGCTGCGCCTGGTTTGCTGTGTGGGCTTGGACTTTGGTGTGGACTGGGTCATGCGCGGAGCACTCCGAGGAGGACCAGTGCCCTCAACATAATCATGGATACTACCCTTGACCACCTCTGTACACTAACCAGTAACTGAACGTCGTTCTGACGATCCGGTTGTGCCCACTCGACAGACGTCAGCCAGCGGGAAGCCCAAATCCCCCCGGATCCAGGTGGTCCTTCCAGAGGATTTGTGTGCCCGTTTGACGGCCCTCGCTGAGTCGGAATCGCGGACGGTCAGCAACATGGCGCGTGTGCTGATCCAGCAGGGGGTTCAGCGCCAAGAGCAAGGTGAGGCCCCCGCAGAAAAGCCCCTCAGTCGGGAGGAGCGCTTTCGTTCAGCTCTGGAATCCCAGCAACCCCGGCGCCTGCGGGGCGCTCCCCGTCGATTGCGGTTGTATCGACCTGGCTAAAGCACGGTCCTCTTCTTTCAATCCACTGGTATGGCTTGTGCTGTCGCTGTTCGGGGCCTTCCTGGCGAAGGTGGAGCCCCGTTAGGGGGTTAGACGGGGTGCACCATGACGCCTAAGACGGCTTCCCGTTTGGCTCCGGTGATTGATGGTGCATTGGCGGGATACTGGCGCTGATGCCACCAGGCCAGGAGCGCAAACACCAGGGCCTCCCGCGCCTCCACTGGTAGCCCAAGCTCATCGCTGCTGCTCACTTGGATACCGCGGCAGCGACGTTGTAGTTCGTGCATCAGCACTGGGTTGTTGCGGCCACCCCCAGCAACGATCAACTCCAAAGGCCGAATCTGATCTCGCTTCATGAGTTGCTCCAGATCGTGAGCCACCACGGCGGCGCTGAAACTTGTCAATGTGGCCATGGCATCGTGGCTCGAACAAGGCTTCCCCAGGTCGTTCAGGCGTTCTTGCAGATTGGCCTCTCCAAATAATTCGCGGCCTGTTGATTTGGGAGGGGCGCTTTGGAAGTACGGCTCTTTGAGCCAGCGATGAATGCTCGTTTCATCGCTCTGCCCGAGCTTTGCCATGGCTCCCCCATGGTCAAAGGTCAGTGATCCGTTGCTGAACTGTTGAACGGCGAGATCGATCAGGCTGTTGGCGGGTCCGCAATCCCAGCCCTGCACCGAGGCGTTCCGTTCGGGGCCACAGCGGGGAGGGATCAAGGTGAGATTGGCGATCCCGCCCAGATTGAGCAGAGCGCGCCAGCCATGCGTTCCACCGAGAAGGGCTGCATCGGCCTTCGGAACGAGGGGTGCGCCTTGGCCGCCGAGGGCAAGATCTGCAGCCCGAAAGTCATGCACCACGGGACGATTGAGCAGTTGCGCGAGGAGTGGAGCCTGCAGCACCTGCCAGCTGGCCCCCCGCCGTTGGCCCAGGGGAGGGCGATGCCAAACCGTTTGGCCATGACATCCCACCAAGGCTGCTTCGCCATGGGGATCACAGGATCGTGCCGCCTTGGCTTGGGCTTCCGTAATTGCTTCGGCTAAATCAAGCCACTGGTTCGCAGGGAGTGGTTCACCTTGCCCGGCGCGCACCACCTGCTGCCGTAGGTCGTCGGGGTAGGGACTGTGCTGATGTCGAATCAGCTGCCAACGCGGATGGTTTGGCGATCCGTGAAAGTCGGCCAAAACGGCATCCACTCCATCGGCACTGGTGCCGCTCATTAGGCCGAGAGCGCGCATGGGCTACATCTTTGGCAGGCGCTGAAGGTCGTCGATTAGGCCCATCACCACGAGCAAGTGCCCGAGTTCGAGGACGTGGGACGCCGGTGGATTCACCGTCAGGCTGCTTTGGGGACCAGCGGCGAGAACGTTGACACGGAAGTTTTTACGCAGGTTGAGGTCCCGTAGGGAGCGTCCCACGAAGAGCTCTGGAACTTTGATTTCTTCGATGCAGTGCTGTTCGTCCAGGGCCAGGCGCTCCATCAGGTTGGGGCGAACGAGTTCGAGACCCAGGCGCTCCCCCTGCATTCTGGACGGGAAAATCACGCGATCGGCTCCCACCCGTTTGAGCATCTTTTCGTGCAGATCGCTGGTCGCCCGGGCAATCACTTGCTTGACCCGACTGCCTTCACTGTCTTTCGCGATCAACGTGGCAGTGATGCTGGCTTCAATGGGTTCGCTGATTGCTACCACGACGGTTCCCATGTCCAGCACCCCGGCTTCCCTCAAGGATTCTTCGTCGGTGCAATCGACAACACGGGCTTCCACGCTGGGTTCCACCTGTCGCAGTTCCTCAACAGCCCGTGCTGAACGATCCACTGCAAGGACGTCTGCACCGCTTTGGAGCAGTTCTCGGCACACTGCGATGCCAAAGCGTCCCACCCCAATAATCGCAAAGCCAAGGCGTTCGCTGCCTTGTAGCGGACTCCAATGCCACCACTCCCTCATGGTTTCGAGTCGCTTGGGTTGCACTCAGACATAGAGGTCTTCGCGGGGGTAGCCAACTCGATTCTGGCGTTGGATGTGAATTTGCTCTCGAGTCGCCGCTTCCCAGATTGCGCTGAGGAGCAACAGGATGCCGAGTCGACCAACAAACATTCCCACGAGGAGGACCGCCTGGCCGAAGCGACTGAGTTCTTCGGTAACGCCCAAATCGAGCCCCACCGTGGCGAAAGCCGACACACAGGTGAACAGCATCTCCAAAAATGTAAATGGGTCTTCGCCATTGAGATTGCTGCCAACGCTGATGAGCAGTGCCATTCCGAGCACAAACAGCAGGGATGCAACGGTGATTCCTACCGCTCGCAGCACCACTTTGTCGGCAATTTCACGGTTGCGAATCACCACCGATGCCCGTCCCCGCAGGGTGGAGCGGGTGGCGGCCATGAGGGCTGCCACCGTTGTGGTCTTGATGCCACCGCCCGTTCCGCCAGGACTGGCGCCAATGAACATCAAGGTCATCAGCAGCAACAAACCTGACTCAGTGATGTTCTCTAAAGACAGAGGAACTGTTGTGAATCCTGCGGTTCTTGCTGTCACGGATTCAAACAGGGCCGTCATCCAGCGTTCGGGCCAAGGCATCCCAATAAACACACCGCCCTTGTTGAGCCACTCGGTCATGGCGAGGCCTAGGGCTCCAAAGCCAATCAGCAGGAAGGTTGTGCGCAACACCAGTCGGGAATGCAAGCTGAGACGCCGGCGGCTGCGGCCACGATGAAATCCCTGGGCCGCCAGGTCACTGGTGACCCTCCAACCGATGCCCCCAGTGATGATGAGCACCATCACCACACCATTGACAACGGGGTTCGCGTGGTACCTCTCCAGACTGTCTGACCAGAGTCCAAATCCGGCGTTGTTGTACGCAGAGATGCTGTGGAACAACGCCGCCCAGAGCCGTTCCCCACGATTGGGAATGTCGTCGAATCCGTAGCTGTACAGCACCACAGCTCCAAGCAAAATCACCACCAAGGCGGTGAGAAGGATTGCGCGGAAGGTGCTGCCCACTCCTCCGACGCCGAATTCATCAAGGGTTTGGCCTCGGTCTAAGCGGCGTCGAAGCGCAGTGCCATGAATCACAAATCCCTGAAGAAAGGTGGTAATCGCCATCAAGCCAAGCCCCCCCGTCAGGATCATCAGGGCCAAAACCACCTGACCAACGGCGGTGAGATCAACACCGATATCAATGATTGAAAGCCCGGTCACCGTGATGGCCGATGTTGCGGTGAACAGTGCTTCCCACAGCCCAACGCGGCTGCTGGAACAAAGCGGTGTTGCGAGTAGCAGGGTTCCAAGGAACACCACCAGCAACCCAGTCACCACGGTGAATTGCGGCACCGTGAGACGTAGCTGCCAGCTCTGGTTTCGCTCAATGGCCTTTCGGATGGGCAAGTGCTACGCCTCAGTGCGACCAGTGTTGTTCAGGATCCGCCGTAACGCCAGAGGATCAGCGCAGGCACAAGGGCGGTCATGATCAAGGTCAGCCCCAAGCCGTAACGGGTCACGTCGAGAAAGCGATACCTGCCCGGGCCGAACACCATCAAATTGGTCTGATAGCCCACCGGGGTCAGGAAGGATTGGCTGGCTCCAAACAACACGGTGATCAACAGGGCGGAGGGGGAGAGTTGGAGCGCTGGAGCGAGTTGAACGGCCACTGGGGCGAGTAAGGCGACTGAGGCGGCATTGCTCATGACCTGAGTTAGCAGCGTTGTGCCAATGAAGATCACGACAAGGGCGTTGTAGGTAGGCCAGCCATCAAGCCATTGCTGAACCCCCGAGGCCAGGGCATCGGCGAGACCTGTGGTCTGCAGCGCAACACTGAAGCTCGTGAGCGAACCGAGCAGCAGAATGACGTCGAGGCGGATCGAACGTTGCAATTCGCCCAGGCGAAGACAACCGGTCGCGACCACTGAAACCATCGCGAGCAGAACGGCCGCGACGAGGGGGATTGGGGTCATGCTGGGCAGCAACAGCATCAAAATGGCGATGCTGATGGCGACCGGTTTTCGTCCGACCGTGGGGAGATCGTCTTCCAGGCGGTCCAGCACAAGGAGATCATTGCTCGCCTGCAGGCCACGGATAGAATCGAACGGCGCCTGCAGCAGCAGCACATCCCCTTCGCGGAGCACGACTTGACCAAGCCGTTCTTGAACGGTTTCTTGGCCGCGGCGCAGCGCTAAGACGGTGGCGTTGTGCCGTTGCCTGAACCGCAGTTCTCTCAGGCTGGCTCCAGCGAGGGTGGATCCTGCCGGGAGCAACACTTCAACGGTTTTTTGGCCACTTCCTTGATTGGGGTTGAGGCTGAAACCAGCGTTTTGCCCTTGGGTTGTTAGTTGAACCGTGTGGTCCTGTTGCAGGCGAAGAAGGTCGTCTCGCGTCACCCGCAACAGCAGGTGATCGCCCGCTTCCAATCGACGATCGGCCAAGGGCGGGAGCAGACGTTCCCCGCCACGCTGAATTTCGAGTACATCGACATCAAAGCGCCGTTGGAGTCGACTATTCAGCAGTGACCGACCGACCAATTCCGAGTCGGATGGAATGGTGACCTCGGTGCTGTATCCGCTGCGCTGCGGGCTGAGATCATCCAAATGAGTGCCACGGTCTGGAAGCAACGAGCGGGGTGCCATCACCAGATAGGTGGCCCCCACAAGCCAGATGGGAAGACTGATTAATGTGAAGGTGAACAGCTCGAAGGATCCGTAGCCAAGTTGTTGACTGATATCGCTCACCAGCAGGTTGACGGAGCTGCCTAGCAAGGTGAGTGTGCCCCCCAGCACCGTGGAGAACGACAGGGGAAGTAGCACCCTCGAGGGTGAAATGCCATGGCGATGGCACCAGTTCTCAACCACCGGAAGTAATGATGCAACCACTGGTGTGTTGGGAACCACCCCCGAGACAGGGGCAATCACAAACGCCATCAGCGCGATCAACCTGCGTGGTGAGCGGATGCGTTTGGAGGCGATTAAGCCACGAAGTCGATCTAACGCTCCACTTTTAAAAAGTGCAGCAGACACTGGGAAGAGTCCAAGCAGTGTGATCAACGCTGGACTGCCAAAGCCAGCCAGCGCCTCTTGTGGGGTCAGCACCCCGCATGCCATCAACAGCCCCAGGCTGAGTAAACCTGTCAACTCCGGAGCCAAGGCCCCAGTGATAAACAGAATTACTGCGAGCCCCAACACGGACAAGGTGATCAAAGCGTGCGGTGTCTGAAGCGCGCTGATCAATTCGGCCATTGCGGCACGTTGCTGGTCGTGATCACAGATGATTCTGCATCGGGATCGAAGAATTGCTTTCGCAGCCAGTCCTGAAGACCTTGGAGGCCATCTCCCCGGACAGCTGAGAGGAACAGTGCATCGGGCTCCTGGTCGTGAATGCTGTTGATGGCGTCCAGGTCGCAGCGGTCAATTTGATTGGCCACCACGCGACGGAGAGCCGAACTGCCTAATGAATCCAGCAGGCGATGCACCGTGCTGAGTTGGCCCATCCAGTCTGGATCAGCAAGATCAACGACCAAGAGAAGGAGGTCGGCATCAAGCGCCTCTTCGAGCGTGGCGCGAAAGGCTTCGACGAGAGGTTTTGGGAGGGCACGAATGAATCCCACCGTGTCGGTGAGCAACATGCGTTGAGGCCGTTCCCCAGGACGGGGCAAGTCAAGTTTGCGGGTTGTGGGGTCGAGGGTGGCGAACAGTTTGTCCTCTGCCAGGACCCGATCACTTTCCCGCTGCCCGCAGAGGGCATTGAGGAGGCTGGATTTGCCTGCGTTGGTGTAACCAACTAAGGCCACGCGTGGCAGCCCACGACGTTGATCACGGAGGCGGCTGCGATGGGCTTGCAATTGTTGTTGATCCCGCAGGAGGCGCTCAATCCGTCGACTAATAGCCCGACGATCTTTCTCTAGTTGGGTTTCGCCCGGCCCACGGGTGCCAATGCCGCCGCCTTGGCGGGACATGCTTTGTCCTCGGCCAAGAAGCCGGGGGAGTCGATAGCGCAATTGGGCAAGTTCCACCTGTAGTCGTCCTGCTGCACTACCAGCCCGCTGCGCAAAGATGTCGAGAATGAGCTCACTACGGTCGGAGACGGGGCAGTTGACAAGGCGTTCAATGTTGCGGGCTTGAACCGGAGACAGTTCACGATCCGTGATCACGAGGGAGGCACCGTGTCGGCGAACTTCCAGGGCGGCCTCTTGGAGTTTTCCTTTCCCCCAGAGGGTTTGGGGATTGGTGCTGCCGCTTTTTTGGCTCATCACGGCCACGGGTTGACCTCCGGCACTGCGCACCAAGCCTTCCAGTTCCGCTAGCTCCCGTTCACTTTCGCTTGAGTCCTGACCAATCAGGGTGAGTAAGAGCACCCTTTCCATCCCCTGGGCGGTTTCGGCGATGGGTTGCGAGCGTTCCTCTTCAAGCTCCTGTTCGCAGAGATCCCTTAGGTCTCCTGTGTCTTGGTGGCACCAGCCATCGGTGTTGTTGGAATCTGGATAGAGCAACTCCGCCGTTCTGATCCCGTCCGCGCCGGGTTTCGGGCCAAAGCGCAACCACTGTCGCGGAGCCAGATCCAGCGCGACGACGGCATCGGCAGGGTCTGAACTCAGACCGTCTCTGCAAAAAGGACAACTCACCAGGCGCCAACCGCCGCTTTGACGACGGGGTGCCTGGGGAAGATGGTTCAGTGGGGAATCGTTGCCCGCGAGGGGGCCGAGCCACAGCAGTCGGCAAAGGCCACGCCCATCAATGATCAGATGCAGTGGAGTTTTGAGTTCGAGAACTAGCTCACTGAGTCGCTCTAGGGTGAGTAGATCAACCCCACTGCCCTCTGGATGGCGCCGCTGGCTAAGACGGTCGAGTTGACGCTGCTGGCTTCGACGTAATCCTTGGGTGCGGCCGCCGAGATGGGCTTGTTTCAATGGTTCAGCAACCAGGCACTAGCTGAACGAAGTCCCACCGACAGCCCTGGCATCTTGGTGAGATAGGCCGCTCGGCGAAGTTGAAAGGCAAGAGGGCCCGCGAGGGTGAGTCCAAGTCCTGTCAATGTCGCGTCCCCAATGCCGAGACTGAGCATTTCTCCGCGATCGTTGAATTGAAAGGTGGGTGGCTCTTCGCCAGCCTGTAATGCGGCGATGGCATCACCAACGGCTTCCCCTTGCTGCATGGCCACCTGGGCATTCGCTGGGGCTGGGTTGTCGATGATGGTTGCGGCGTCTCCGATGGCAAATACATCGGGGCTCCCTTGCAATCGAAGATCAGCCGTGACCGCCAATTGGCCTCGATGCATCGTTGGAATGGGCTGGAGGGGGGGCACATTGGCCTGACTGCCAGCGGTCCAAATCAAACCTTGGTGCATCACTGTCTCCCCTTCGGCGAACACCACCCGATCGGCCTCAACCTTGGCCACACTGGCCTTGAGATGGAGGCAGACGTCTTTCCGCTCTAGAGCAGCACTGGCTCGCTCTCGATTAAAGGCTGAGCTGTTGGGAAGGATGCTGTCTCCTTGTTCAATCAAATGAATTTTCGCGTTGCCGTCCAGTAGGTCTGCCAGTTTGCAAGACAATTCCACGCCTGTCGGTCCTGCACCAACGATGGCGAGAGCTGCGTTGGGACGTCTCTGGTGCACCAAATCCTGGATGCACTGACGGAGGTGTCGCACATCAGCGAGGTCACGGAAGCCACAGCCGTACTCCTTGACGCCGCGAATGCCGAAGTCGTTGGGTTGCGATCCAGTGGCAATCACCAGATGCCCCCAGGGGATCTGATCCCCAGAACGAGTCTGCAGGGTGTGATTGGAACGATCGATGCTGACAACTGTGTCTTGCAACCAGCAGATGCCGTGATGGCCGACGAGCTGTTTGTACTGAGGGGCCACTTCCCACTCCTGCAGCTCATGGCTGAGGAGTTCATAGAGCAACGGTTGAAACAGAAACTGTTCCCGAGGTTCGACTAACACCACACGGCAGTGAGGCAAACGCTTTTGAATCGCGAGAGCCGCAAACCATCCCCCAAATCCGCCGCCGACAATCACCACGGCATCCGCCGAGGACGTAGGTGATGACATGGCTGGAACAATCTTTCTACAACGATAGGCAGAGTGCCGGAACCGACGACAGGGGAGGATGGCCGCATGACGGAGGGTCCTGACCGAATGGTGCGCACGTCGGCGGAGGTCGAGGCTGCCCAGCAGGCCGATCTGCGGTCTGAAATACTGCAGCAGAAGCGTTCTGTTTTGGAGGCCCTTGCTCCCCAGGAACGCTTGGCTTGGGCCCATCAAAATTTTGGTGAGACGTTCGCACTCACCACCAGCTTTGGCATTCAGTCGTCGGTGCTGCTGCACATGTTGAGTCAGTTGCCGGGGGGACGTGCGGTCCCGGTGATTTGGGTCGATACCGGTTACCTCCCCCCGGAGACCTACACCTATGCCGAACAGTTGGTGGAGTTGTTGAACGTTCGACTCGTTGTGGCGCAAAGCGTGATGTCACCAGCGCGGATGGAGGCCTTGCATGGTCGTCTCTGGGAGACCGGAAAGGTTGCTGATATGGAGCACTATCTCCTGATTCGCAAGGTGGATCCCCTCGAAGAATCCCTCGCTCAGCTGAACATCCAGTGTTGGGCGAGCGGGGTTAGACGGGGCCAGACCGATCACCGTCGCTCGATGACCTGGCTTGATCCAATTCGGGACAGGCTTTCGCTCAGACCGGTTCTCGATTGGACCAAAAAGGATGTCTTCTATTACATGCAAGACAACGACCTGCCGCAGCATCCTTTGTTTGAGAAGGGTTATTCCACCGTGGGTGATTGGCATTCCAGTGGCCCTGATGGTGGGGAGCTGAATGGACGGGATACGCGTTTCGGGGGGCTCAAGCAGGAATGCGGGATTCATCTTCCTCAGGAAGAGGTCGAAGGACTGTTGGGAGAAGGCATCTGACGGTGACATCCGATCCCATGAAGCGGGTGTTGCTGATTGGCAATAGTCGATGGCATTGGGGAGAACGTGATGCTCATGGTTTGCGCTTTGACCATGCTCTCCCCGATCATTCACGTCTTGAGGCCGAGCTCAGTGGATGGGCGGCTGTGGGAGCGGTTCCCGACTGCTTGTTGTCTGCGGCGCATCGGCGCATCACGCTTCGAGATGTTCCCCTCGCTGGTTGTCCAGAGTGGCTGGGGGTGGATCGGGCCATCGGTGCTTGGGCTGGCTGGACCCGCAGTGTGGAAATGTCGTTGGATCTCAGCTCCGGACTGCTGTTGGTGGATGCTGGCACCGTGCTCAGCATCACTGTGCTGTCGCCGCGAGGAGCGTTTGTGGGTGGTCAGCTGATTCCTGGCTATCGACTCCAACTCTCAGCCATGACGCAAGGCACCGAAGCCTTGCCAGCAGTGGTGGATGGCCCGCCTGGGGATGAGCGATTTCCTAAAGACACGGTCTTCGCAATGCGTCGCGGTGTGCTGCAGGCGATGGTCGGTGTTGTGCAGGATGCCCAAAGAGCTTGTCGGAGTCCGCTTTGGCTGTGTGGAGGCGACGCAGAACTCCTGGCAACAGAGCTGCGGAGGTCGTCCCCGCAATTTCAACTGGATCCGGAGTTGCAACTGCGGGGACTGTTCGATCTTTTGGATGCATCGACCTAGGCGAGGCCTAGGTCAGTCAGGAGCGTGTCTGCCATCGTTGCCGCCTTGACCTTGAGGTAGATGCGCTCGATTCGTCCTTCAGCATCAATCACGATGGTGTGGCGCATCATCCCCATGTATTCACGCCCCATGAACTTTTTGAGGCCATAGCTGTCATAGAGGCTGGCGACAGCACAAGGTTCCTCATCGGTGAGGAGTGTGAACGGCAGGGAGTGTTTGTCGATGAACTTGGTGTGGGACGCAGCATTGTCTTTGCTGATGCCAAGCACCTGGATCTTGTGGTCTTGGAATTGCTCCCAGCGGTCCCTGAAATTGCAGGCTTCTTTTGTGCAACCTGGGGTGTCGTCTTTCGGATAGAAGTAAAGGATGACCCTTTGTCCCTTCAGTGACGACAACTGCACAGGTTCACCGGATTGATTGGGGAGTGTGAAATCCGGAGCTGGATCTCCGATCTGAAGGGCCACAGGAGTTTGAGCAATGCCTTGAGGCGTTGAGCGTACGGCCAATTAAATCGTGTAGAAAGTTGGGTCTCAGGTTGCGATGATTGCAAGCAACCCTCCGTTGGTACGAATCGAGCGGAATTTTTAGAGCGAGGGGGGTAAATATTGGGGTTTGAGGCGATTTTTGGCCAACGACTGAAGAACTGACCCGTTCCTGTTGGCGATTTTTCTCTCGCCGGCTAGTTTTTTCTATGAAGTCCCCTATTTGTCGTCCGTGTTTAATCGTCTCGCCGCCGGCATCCTTGCCGGTGCATCCTTCGCCGCTTTGGCCGCACCCGCCGAAGCCGGCACCCAGCGCCCCGTGCGTTGGAACACTGGTGGTGCTGTTTGGACCACCTCATCCAAGGATTTCAAAACCTTCTTCGAAACCGGAGAAGTCAACGACCGTGCCCTCGACGCTGGCATCAACAACTCCGGTTGGACTGCTGAGGAAATCCAGGAAGGCATGACCAAGGGCTACAGCGTCGACATCGTCGGCGTGTCCCGCTTCCTGTACTCCGATGACGGTGTCAAGTTCCTCAAGGACCAGACCGCGTCTTACTTCCCGTACTGGCGCATGAAGAAGACCGCCGTGGTGGCTCTTCGTTCAGCGATCATCGCCGATTCCATCGACGGCGAGATCTCTTCCGCCAGCATCATGGCTGCCCTGCCTGTCGACTTCCGCCTGGCTGACACCTGTGGCACCTACACCGGTGCTCAGAACGTGTGTGCCCCTGACAAGTGCGAAGGCGACGCCCAGTGCACCTCCTTGCTCTCTTGGTACGTGTTCCTGCCTGCTTGCGTTCAGGCCAATTCACAGCTGCCTGAGGCGCCCGTTCGCACCGTGGCACCTGCTCCTGCACGTCCCCTCTGGTGATCAGGCGATCAGCCTTGATCTTCAAGCCCCGGCGTCGCCGGGGCTTTTTTTTATGCCTTGTTGATTGGCGCGTTGCGGTTCCCAATAAAGAGCTCATGACGCATGGGGAGGCGTAACCCGCTGCGTCCCAGGCCTTCAAGGCGTTGGCGAAGCAGGCTGAGAACAGTCTCATCCATGGTTCCCATGGCCAGGCGGTAGGGGGAATCGGCTGCGAGCCATCGGTTCGCCAAGTCCGGACCGCCGGGAACCTCCAGGGTTTCTTTCCAACTTTTGAGCGACCCACTCCATCCTTTCGCTTCGAAGACGTGATGGGGTTGCGTTTGTGCTGCCAGCCACAACTGTTCCTGTTGGACGAGTGTCTCGAGCGCCTCATCGATGTTGCCGCTTGGGATCAGGGAACCCGCCGGTCCGGCTTCCGCTCTTGTCGTCAGCAGTCGGAGGGTGGTGTTGGCATGGGAGTGATCTTGAAGTTGGAGGCTGAGTGAGGACCAGTCCATGTGTTGAAGATCGGTGGTGCTGAGACGACCGCCGATCCACTCGAAGGCCAGACCCGTCGGGATCTGTTCGAGTCCTCCGCTGAGGAGCTGGGGGCGAAGTTCGGGATCGAGGAGTTGGATCTGGGCCTCGATGCGATGGCGATCGTCGCTGCTGTGGCAGAGCACCGTGACGCCCCCTTCTGGAACAGCCCGTAGGGGATCAAGGGCCCAGATCAGCGACCGTGCTCCAAGAATTAAAACGCGGTCATGGCGTTGCCAGGAGACCCCCCCCCATAGATGTTCACGGAGCTGATTCAGTCGTTCGCCTTCTTGTCCGAGTTGGCGCTGAATCCAGCGCTCTAGCCCGGGACTGTCGGGTCCACTGCTGAGGAGAAGTGGTTGATCAGCCGCAAGCTCTGCTGCTGCGGCGAGCTGGGCGGCACGGCGCGCCCCCATCCGTTCGCGCCGCTGTCCTTCCCATCCCAGATCTCCGGGTTGCCAAAACACCTCGCCTTGCAGAGCCGTGGGCAGATACTGCTGCTCAACCCAATGTTCGGCATAGGCATGGGGATAGCGATACCCCACTCCATCCCCGAAAGCGTCGCCATCTCGATTGGCATCGCGAAGGTGGGGCGGCACGTCCTGGCGGTTGGCGTCACGAACGCTTTTTAGGGCATCAAAAAAGCCCAAGATGCTGTTGCTTTTTTCCGTTCCAGCTAAGTAAAGAGCGGCTTGAGCGAGGGGATACAGCCCTTCCGGAAGACCGACGCGTTCAAAGGCCGCGGCGCAGGCCTCCACCACCACCATGGCTTGAGGATCGGCTAGGCCGATGTCTTCGCCAGCGGCGATCAACATGCGCCGGAAGATGAATCGGGGGTTCTCACCGGCTTCCACCATGCGTGCCAGCCAAAACAACGCCGCATCAGCATCGGAGCCCCGCAACGACTTGATGAAGGCGCTGATGGTGTCGTAGTGGGCATCCCCCTGTTTGTCGTAGAGAACAGCGCGCTGCTGAATCGACTCTTCTGCCGTGCTGAGGCTGATGGAGATCGTGCCGTTCGTTGCTGGTTCTGAACTTTCCACCGCCAGCTCCAGGGCGTTCAGCAGGCTGCGGGCATCTCCTCCTGCTACATCCACAAGGTGATTGGCGGCATCCATGTCGAGCACCACAGAGCGGTGGCCGTAGCCCCGTTCCTGGTCCGTGAGTGCTCGCTTCAGAAGCCGATGCAGGTCTTTGGGACCTAAGGGCAACAGGCGGAATAGGCGTGAACGACTCACAAGAGCTTTGTTCACTTCGAAGAAGGGATTCTCTGTTGTGGCTCCAATCAGGGTGACGGTTCCGTTCTCGACCCAAGGCAAAAGGGCGTCTTGTTGAGCGCTATTGAACCGATGCACTTCATCAATAAACAAAATGGTGCGCAGGCCATGTCGCTCTAGGCGTTGCTGGGCCGCGTCTATTTCCACGCGTAAATCTTTCACTCCTGCCAGCACTGCATTCAGATTGCAGAAATGGGCTCGGGTGTGGTGCGCAACGATCCTGGCCAGGGTCGTTTTGCCCACTCCCGGCGGCCCATGCAGAATCAAATTTCCGACCCGGTCGGTCTTGATGGCGCGTTGGAGGAGGCGTCCTTCGGCGAGGATTCCTTGCTGACCCTCGAATTCCTCAAGGGTGCGTGGCCGCATGCGATCGGCGAGTGGTGCATGCTGAAGGCGCTGTTGCTCTCCGTGGAAGGCGAAAAGGTCTTGGCTCACCGGAGAGTCGTTGACGAAAGCAGTGTGCGGACTACCACGGTGATCGCTTGAAGAATGCGGCTTACCATCACTCGCTTGGTCCGGATCGAACACTTATTTAGTCGTTAATCCTTTCAGTCGCTGGATTTCAGTGTCGTTTTGATGAATCTGTCGCATCAGCCTGCATAATCCGGTGAAAGGCTTTAACACCGTGCGTCATCCGCAGCGACTGATTCTTTCCATCGCGGCTTTGATCACAGTTGGAGCGTGTAAAGCGGATGCTCCCGCATCACCTCCTCCACCCAAGGTTCAGGCGGTGTCGACCCAGATGGCTGAGTTCACCGAGGGGGTGGACACGGTGAGCACTTTGGAGGCGAGCAACCTTGTGGAACTGGCGGCCCAGTCTGGTGGTCGGATCCTTGAATTAAAGATTCGCCAGGGCGATGAAGTGCAGCCTGGCCAGTTATTGGTGGTGCTTGATCAAGCACAGCTTCAGGCACAGCTGGCTGAGGAGCGGGCGAAGGCTGAAACTGCCAAAACCAATTGGGAACGGTATGAATATCTCGCTCAGGTCGGAGCGTCATCTCAGAAGCAGCGAGATACGTATCGAACCCAGTATTTCTCGGCAATGGAGCGGGTGAAGGCCACAGAAGCCAACCTCAGTTACAGCAATCTCAAATCACCGTCGGCTGGCACCGTTGCAGACGTGAAAGCCAAGATTGGCGATGTGTTGCAGCAGGGGCAGGTGTTCACCAGCCTGGTTCAGAACAATGAGCTGGAAGCCCGCGTTGAGGTCCCCGCAGTGTTCGCGTCGCGCTTGGCTTTGGGGCAACCGGTCTTGCTGAGCAGTCCTGGACAGGATGCAGTGCTTGCCACGGGTCAAGTGGAATCCATTGATCCTCGGATTAATTCGCAAACCCAGGGCCTCTTGGTGAAGGCGGTCTTTGCCAACACAGACGGGAAATTGCGTGATGGACAACGGTTGCGCACTCGAGTGCAAATCAAAGCCAAGCAGGAGTTGTCGGTTCCCTTCGCTGCTGTAACGCAGACCTCTGGCCAGAGCTTTGTCTTTCGTCTTGGAACCTTGGATGAACTGAAGGCCAACCCTGGTAAGGCCGATTTGGAAAAGTTGAATCAGGCATCAAAGGAAGGCAAGCTTCCGGCCAATGCGCAGTTTGCTTTGCAAACACCAGTGGTGGTTGGCGAGCTGGAAAATGATCTCTATCCAATCAACAAAGGCTTGAAACCCAATCAGAAGGTCGTCACGACGAATTTGCTCAATCTCAAGCACGGAATGCCTGTTCAAGTGCAGCCCGCAGCAGCAGCGGCTGCGGCACCGACCAAAGCAAACTGAGGTTGATCGATGTCTGCTTCTAATAATTTCATCACCAGACCGGTTCTCAGTACGGTCTGCAGTCTTCTGATTGTGATCGTTGGATTAATCGCGATTCCGATCCTTCCGATTGAAAATCTTCCCGATATTGCGCCTCCCACCGTGAAGGTGCAGGCCACCTATGTGGGCGCTGATGCCGTCGCTGTCGAACAAGGTGTCACCTCCGTTTTGGAACAGCAGATTAATGGTGTGGAGAAGATGGATTACATCACCTCCACGAGTTCCTCTGATGGCGTGAGTTCGATTTCAGTGTCCTTCGACAGTGGAACTGATGGAAATATCAATCAGGTGAATGTGCAGAACCGTGTGTCGTTGGCAGAGCCCCAGCTTCCGGAAGAAGTGAGAAAGTCTGGCGTTACTGTGAACAAGGCATCTAATTCAATCCTGCTTGTTTATAACTTCGTTAATGAAGACCCTAATCAATCGCAGTATTCTGTTGAAACGATTAGTGGCTACCTTGATAAAAATCTAACGGATAATATTAAGAGGGTTAAAGGCGTCGGCGATGTCACGTACTTTGGTAATAGGAAGATCGCCTTTCGTCTGTGGCTTGATCCTGCCAAGTTGGCGGTCAACAATCTTTCTGCCACCGATATTGTTAACCAGCTAAGGAGTCAGAATCGTCTTGTTCCTGCAGGCAAGATCGGAGGATCGCCTGCGCCTGAAGGTCAAGAATTTACATTTACAGTTCAACTACAAGGTCGATTAACAACAACACAGGAGTTTGAGAATATTGTTCTCAGGTCCACGGGTGACGGCGGACTGGTTCGTTTAAAGGATGTTGGTCGGGTTGAACTTGGCGGGGAGACCTATGGCATTGACGCCATGGATATCAATGGGACTCCTTCTGTCGGTATCGCGATTTACCAGCTCTCGGGTAGTAACGCCATTGAAGTTTCCAATGGAGTGAAGGATGTGTTGGATGGGTTTGAAAAAACTCTTCCTGTGGGCCTTGGTGTTCAGAAGATTTACGACACAACCGACTTCATCAGTCAGTCGATCAAGGGCGTAACCAACTCCCTGCGGGATGCCGTGATTCTCGTGGTGTTGATTTTGTTCTTGTTCCTTCAGAACTGGAAGGCAACACTTGTTCCTGCTATTGCGATCCCTGTCGCACTGATCGGCACCTTCGCCCTGGTGTTGGCATTTGGTTTTTCGCTCAACCAGCTCACCCTGTTTGGTTTGGTGTTGGCGACTGGTTTGGTGGTGGATGATGCGATCACTGTGGTGGAAGACACCTCTGCGAAGAAGGCAGAGGGTTTGACGTCTGTTCAGGCCGCCATCGAAACGATGGATGAGTTGTTTGGGGCTGTGATTGCGACCTCCTTGGTGAAGATGGCGGTGTTCTTGCCAGTGTTGTTTTTCCCAGGTGCAACTGGAACGATCTATAAGCAGTTTGCGGCGACGATTTTATTTTCTATCGGTATTTCAACGTTCAATGCCCTTACCTTCTCACCAATGTTGTCGGCGTTGTTGTTATCCCGTGAAACCAAGGAATTAACGCGTCATCAATACGCCACCGCTGGGGTCACGTTGGGTTTTATCTATGGTCTTCTCAGTGCTGGGAATGGTGCTGTTGCTGCCTTGATCCCCTTGGGAGTGGGCGGCTTAATCGGTTTCATTGCCTCCAAAATTACAGGACTTCCCCTGCGTCTTCCCTTTGCAGCTGGAGGAGCGGCTGTGGGGTTGATCTCCACTGGTGTGATCTTCTCCAATCCGATCCCAGTGGTGCTGTTCACGGTGATTGGTTTTGTGGTGGGCGGTTTTGTCCCTGTGATCTTCACCAACTTCAATCGCTTTTACGGCGGATTTGAGAAGCGCTACGCCACCGTGCTCGACATGGTTCTCAAGGCCCGTCCAATCGTGATGGCGGCCTTGGCTGTAGGAATTTTGCTCACAGGCTTCGCCTTTACGCGCATCCCTGGTGGCTTTGTCCCGATTGAAGATCAGGGCTATGCCATTGGTTTTGTTCAAGCCCCTGACGGTGTATCAAACGAAAAAACCTTGGCAATTAATCGCCAAGTGGCCGAGGTGATGCGTTCAGAAAAAGATATTTCTTCCGCTGCACTCTTTAGTGGCGCCAGTCTTGATGGCAATGCTCCAAATAAAGGCCTCTTCTTTATTGGTATGAAGCATTGGGATGAAAGACCTGGTAAGGATCATTCTGTTGCCGCGATTGTGAAGCGCCTCAATCAGAAGATGTACGGATCCATTGATGCTGGACGGGTGTTTGTGGTGGAACCTCCTTCGATTCCTGGATACGGAACTGGAGGTGGTTTTGAATTCCAGCTTCTGGATCAAAGCAGTGGTGTGTATTCCCTTAACGAATTCTTTGGTACAGCCCAACAAATCATGCAGGCCGGGAATTCCAATCCGATTTTAAATCGGGTGTATTCCCTGTTCTCACCGCAGGCACCTCAATACAAAATTGATGTCGATCGCGATCAGATGGCTTCCGTCGGTGTCGATTTTGGAACTGCGATGTCGGCCTTCAGTGTGAACTTTGGTGGGGCCTATGTGAACGACACCTTCCAGGAAGGCAAGGTGCGTCGTGTCTATGTCCAGGCTGATGCCGTCAGCCGGGCAACGCCTCAGAAGTTGTCATCGATCTATGTCGGCAACAACCAAGGTGAGCAGGTCCCCCTGTCTGAGTTCTTCACGGTCAAGCAGACCGTGGGCCCAAGTGTGATTCCCCACTTCAATCTCTATCGCTCAATCAAGGTGGAAGGAACACCGAATCCTGGTAATAGTTCCGGCCAGGCGATTGGCGCCATGAAGCAGATCTTTAACCAGGGAAGTTTCCAGGGGTTGGGCTTCGATTGGACCGGTATTTCGAGAGAGGAAGTGAAGGCTGGTTCTCTGGCCGTGGTGATCTTTGCCCTTGGAATCCTGGCGGTGTTTCTGGTGCTGTCAGCGCAGTATGAGAGCTACAGCGATCCAATCATCATCTTGCTCACGGTGCCCACAGCCCTGCTCGGTGCTTTGGTGTTCCTCGGTGCTGCAGGCCAGGTGCTCAATATCTATGCGCAAGTTGGTTTGGTGATGTTGATCGGCCTGGCTGGGGGGAATGCCATTTTGATTGTCGATCTCGCCAATCAAAAAATGGGAGAAGGAGAGTCGGCATTGGAAGCTGCCAAATTCTCCGCGAAGTCTCGTCTCCGACCGATTTTGATGACGGCCATCTCCTCTCTTACTGGTTTCTTGCCCTTGATGCTGGCCAGTGGCGCTGGTGCCCAGAGTCAGTCCTCCCTTGGTTTGGTGGTGTTCGGAGGGTTGTTGGTGGCCACATTCCTGTCCACCCTCGTTGTTCCCGTTTTTTACGTGGTGATGAAATCACTTTTGGGGCAAGCCGATGCCAAGCCTCTCGAGGGAGGGAACGGTGATGAAGATGGTGGAAATGGAGATGGCGGCCGGAATGGTCAGACGGTCCAACCCACTCCCCAGCCCAGCTAATGGCAAATCCACGCACCGAAGCTGAACCCCGTAAGCCTTTTAGTGGATCTCGAGCCCTTGTGGCCTTGGCGATCGGTTGCGCCCTTGGTGCAGCTGTCGCTTATTTCCTCAAGGTGTTGATCGAGAACACCCCTGCTGAGATCGACATTCGTCGATTGAGGCTTTTCTATTTGATGGTGATTAGCTCTGGCGGTCTTGGCGGTTTTGCGATCGAGTCGATGCGCCAATTGCAGGAGCAAGCGACTGATCCGATGTATCGCCATCAAAAAGCCCAGCGGATCAGACGCTGAGCTTTCTGAACAATTGATCGCTGGGCTGGCGATGACATCATCACGTCTTGGTGATCAGCTCTCGGTGATCAGGTCTAGGTGATCACGTCTAGGTGATCACGGTGGGCTGCTTCATTCCGGTGCGCTGTTCGATTTCGGCGAGCGCATTAATCGCACGAATCATCTCGCCAAGGGCCACCTGGGGGTCTTGGTTGAGGTCACCAGTATTGGGTACATAGCTCTCCAGATAAACCCGGATGGTCGCCCCTTTGGTGCCGGTGCCGGAGAGGCGAATCACCACGCGACTGCCGTCGTCCAGGAGAATTCTCAGGCCTTGGCCTTCGGTAACAGAATTGTCGATCGGATCGGTGTAGCTGAAATTGTCCGCATCACGGATGGTTCCTCCAGCGAATGGTTGCCCCTTCATGCTCGGCAGCATCGCTTCAAGCCGGTCATACAGCCCATGGGCGGCTGTGCTGTCCACAGCTTCGTAGTCATGACGCGAGTAGTAATGCCGGCCAAAGCGCTTCCAATGATCCGCCATGATCTCGGCAACGCTGCACTGCCGTTTCGCCAGGATTTGGAGCCAGAACAACACGGCCCAAAGTCCATCTTTCTCGCGCACATGGTCGCTTCCGGTGCCGAAGCTTTCCTCGCCGCAGAGGGTGATTTGCCCGGCATCGAGCAGATTCCCGAAGAATTTCCAACCGGTTGGCGTCTCATAGCAGTTGATGCCCAAGTCCCTGGCCACCACATCCACGGCGGCGCTTGTGGGCATCGAGCGGGCTACCCCGGCTAATCCCTTGGCATAGGCCGGAGCCAAGGTGGCATTGGCGGTGAGAACCGCCAGGCTGTCACTGGGATTCACAAAACAGTGATGCCCCAAGATCATGTTGCGATCACCATCGCCGTCACAGGCCGCGCCGAAGCGGTAGTCGTCGCCCTCCAGCAGCAGTTCGGCCAGATCGTGGGCATAGGTGAGGTTGGGATCGGGATGACCCTTGCCAAAGTCTTCCAGGGGAACGCCGTTGCGGACGCTGCCGGCAGGTGCGCCCAAGAGCCCTTCCAAGATGCGAGTGGCGTAAGGACCCGTCACCGCGTGCATGGCATCGAAGGCGAGCGGGAAGTCGCTGCGGAGCAACGCCTTGATCTCATCAAAATTGAACAACTGCTGCATCAGCGCCACGAAGTCATCCACGCCGTCGATGACGTCCACCGACATGGCACCGATGGAGTGCTGCCCGGGCTTCTCCAGGGAAATCGTCTGTGCGTCGACGATGGAATAGTGGCTAAGGGTTTTGGTGCACTCGAATACGGCGTCCGTGTAGGACGCCGGGGTGGGTCCTCCATTGGCACCGTTCACCTTCACGCCAAAGTCACCATCGGGGCCGCCGGGGTTATGGCTGGCGGACAGGATGATTCCTCCGATGGCCTTGTTGCTGCGGATCAGATGGGATGCCGCCGGTGTGGAGAGGATGCCGCCGGTGGTGACAATCACCTTGCCCAGGCCATGGGCGGCCGCCATGCGCAGGATCACATCGATGGCACGAACGTTCCCGTAACGCCCGTCGCCACCGACCACCAGGGTGCCGCCATCTGTGCCCGGCAGGGTGCGCAATGCCGCTTCAATGAAGCTTTCGAGGTAGTTCGGCTGCTCAAACTGTTTGCTGCTTTTGCGCAAACCAGATGTGCCGGGTTTTTGGTCGCTGAACGGGGTGTCGAGACGAACCTGACGTTGGGTCGGTTCCGCAGGGGTCGAGCTGTTCATCTCAACGGGTATGGCGTTATGCGGAACCTAAACACAGGATTGCGATTGCATGAGGTGGAGCCGACCAGTTGACGCCGCTACCCTCGAGTCCTGGAAATTTCATCGCGCTATGTACCGATCGCTTCTGATGCTGCTGTTGGGTTGTGTCGTCGCCGGCTCGGCGGTGCAGGCATCCTCTCAGTCTTGGAAGCGGGCTGTTCCCTTCGAGCAAGCCTCCAGTGGTGCTGTGACGGCGGCCAATGCAGTGTTGAAGCAAACGGGCACGGAGGAGTGCCTAAGGGGCAAACTGTCCAACGCCATCGTGCAGTTATCGAATAGCTGTGATGTCGCTGGCCTTTCGACGTCTGTGTGTTCGATGGCCTCCAGCATTGCTGGACAAGAGAATGAGCTCAGCATGGGGGAGATGATGACCACCTCGAAGCAATTGCTTTTGATGCTGGAGCCATCGATCCCATCGCCCTAAACCTGCAGGGATCGTTGTCCAACTGGTTTTTAGGGGATAACGGTTAAGTGCGCGTTGGAGCTGGTTTTTTCGGGGTTTTGACGGGTTCACTGCATACCTTCATCAGACGGCGCGCAGGCTGATCAATGGCGTCGCGTCGCAGAAAGCTATTGGTTGCCGCAACATGAGCCTCTCCAACAAGACTCCACAGGACGTCTTTGCAAATGGCTGGTAGACGCGGGTGATCCATCAGCTCGTCGGC
>JBDQPG010000057.1:0-14577 GCA_040260695.1 Synechococcus sp. SFB_27S_18OctNov_coas_78
ATCAAACGTTTGAAGATTACTTGCAGGGATTCAATGCCAATCAACGCCGTAATATCAAGCGAGAGCGTAAGGCTGTTGCTAAAGCCGGAATCACGGTGACGCCGCTCACAGGAGATCAGCTTGATGGTGATCTCCTGCAGACGATGTATCAGTTTTATGAGCAGCATTGTTCCCATTGGGGACCATGGGGAAGTAAGTATCTGGAGCAGGGATTCTTTGCTTCTCTGGCCGATCAATATCGCGAGAATGTGGTGTTGTTTTCGGCTCATCGAGGTGATCCTCGTGATCCAGTCGCGATGTCGCTATGTGTGCGCGATGCCACCCGCCTATGGGGCCGCTATTGGGGGACGCACGAACAAATTGATTGCTTGCATTTCGAGGTTTGTTATTACGCTCCAATTCAGTGGGCTCTGCAGCAGGGAATCGAGTCCTTTGACCCCGGTGCAGGAGGTAGCCATAAGCGGCGTCGTGGATTTGTGGCTCAGCCGCACGCCAGTTTGCATCGTTGGTATGAACCGCAGATGGATGGGTTAATCCGGGCTTGGTTGCCGAAGGTGAATGGCCTGATGCTGGAGGAGATCGATGCGATCAATGCGGAACTACCGTTCAAGGCAGAGCCCCCCAGCTTGGCTTTGTAAGTTGCATCAATGCTGAAGCCCCCTGAAGACGTGCCGCGATCCGAAGCTCTTCAAACGCTGGATGATCGCTTGTCGCAACGATTCATTGCCCTCGATCCCAGCGGCTACTTTCTCATCAAGGTGGATCATTCAGCTGCAGAGTTAGTGGTGGAGCATTACGGCAACACCATCGACGACAAGGGGTTGGCCCATGATCCGGAAACGGGTGAGCTACTCAGTTGCAGGGGAGGTAACGGCCCAAGGCAGCCTTCCGCTACGTATCGAGGCCGTACGGCAAAGGAGGTTGGGATCCAACTGACTGAGTGCGACGGACCCAAGCCCCTAAGTTGCCTCGATCATGCGTTGTATCTCGGGCGTGAGCTTCAGAAAGCTGAAACCTGCCTTCTAGATGGTTCGCTCTTTGTGCAGGATTGAGTCGAGGGGCTCAGACTGTCTGGAGTTGTTTTTGAATCATCGGCTCTTCGGGTGGTAGTGATTCCAGTTGTTCGCGGATTTCTCGCTGCACGATCGCCCGATATTCCATGAAATGTTCGTTGTGGGCTAGCACCACGACGAATTGCTCCAACATCGCGGGATTGTGTTGCGCCATGCCGAAGAGATAACGCCAAAAGCGTGCACGGGTATTGCGCTTGATCCCTTGGCGCCACACCACGATGCTGAGGGCTCGGAGGTCGGTGAGCGATGGAAGTTTCGCGGCCGTTTTCCAGCGCGGCGCTCCCATCTTCAGGTAATAGCTGTAAACCCGATCCATATAGGCATTGGGTTCGTAGAGGGCGCAGAACGCCTCCACATACTCGTTAGCGATGTCGCGGATTGGACGGGTCGGCTTGAAGTTCAGCAGGTTGGTTTGATTCACGCCTTTGGCGGCGTCCTCCCCCTGAATTAATCGCCCTTCCTGCTCAAGCCGTGCCCATAGGGCTGTCTTTGGTAAAGCCTGAAGCATGCCCATCATCGCGGCGGGAATGCCAGTGCGGGTGACGAAGTCCACGATGCGGCGACCCGCACCATCTTTCTCTCCATCAAAGCCAATGATGAAACCCGCCATCACCCGAATTCCGTTTGCCGTGATGCGATCCACCGCTGCATCAAGCGGATTTCGGGTGTTTTGAACTTTACGGGCTGTTTCTAGGCTGGCTTCGTCGGGTGTTTCGATGCCGAGGAACACGCTCTCGAAGCGTGCATCGTGCATCATCGCCATCATTTCTTCGTCATCCGCAAGATCAACAGATGCTTCCGTGGCGAAACTGAACGGATAGCCCCGTTCTTCTTGCCAAGTCCGAATTTCGGGCAATAGCAATTTCGCATTGCGCTTATTGCCAATAAAATTGTCATCGACTAAGAAGATCGAACGTCGCCAGCCCAGGTCGTACAGGCTCTGCAATTCTGCAATTAATTGTTCGGGAGTTTTCGTTCTGGGTTTGCGCCCGTACAAAACAATGATGTCGCAGAATTCACAGTTGAACGGACAGCCTCTGGAGAACTGCACGCTCATCGAGTCGTAGGCGTCGAGCTGCAGTAGATCGAACCGAGGTATCGGCGTAGAGGTCACATCAGGCTTTTCGCCTTCAGCGCTAAACCGCCCAGCTGCTTCACCGCGCTCTAAAGCATCGATGAACATGGGCAGGGTGATTTCACCTTCGTCCAGGATTTTGAAATCTGCTTGATCGAGTTCAGGAGCGTCTGGGGTTGAACTTGCATAAGGTCCACCGACCGCTACGGGCAAGCCGCGCTCCTTGGCACGAGCAATCTGCGCCTTCATATCGTCCTTCTGGACGATCATTCCTGAGATGATCACAAGCTCCGCCCAATCCAACTCTGCATCGGAGACGTCCCGCACATTGCGATCGACGAGCTTCATCTCCCATGCCTGTGGAAGCAACGCCGCCACGGTGCACAGGCCGAGGGGTGGCAACAGTACTTTTCGGTTCACAAGCTGCAAGATCTTCTCGTAGCTCCAGAAGGTCTTCGGAAACTCTGGGTAGATAAAGAGTGTTCGCATCGTTCGTGACCCTGGTTATGCGGACGATCGATTGGACTCAGCAGTCGCGTTTTGCAGCCAAAACATCGATATTTCACAAACCCTATCGGTATTCACCTGCTTCGTACTGAATCTCTGATCTAATGGTGGTCACCTCTCGACTTGCACATGGGCGTTGGTATCTACCTCGGATTGGTTGGTTCCGGTCTCGTTGTCGCCTTCGTGCTAACCAAACTCCTCAAGGGAATCAAGCTGATCTGAGTGGCTTCAGCGTCTGTGAGCCGCGGGTCAAGATCCAACGAGTCGCCACAACGAGGCTGATCCCACCGCAGAGGGCAAAGGCCGTCGAGAGATTGCTGTGAACCACCACCGCGGCGATCAGGAGGCCACTTAACCCTCCTCCCCCAAGGAAAGCGATTTGACTCAGGCCAGCCATCCGTCCCCGCATCACTGGATCGGAACCGATTTGAGTGATCAGGTTGCAACTGCTGAGCAGTCCTGCGGTGCCAGCACCGATCAGAAAGGCCATAGCCAAGCTGAATCCCACTCCTGGGGTCCGGGACATACCAAGTTGAGCCAGGGCTGTAACGACACCAAATCCGCCAAGGGTCCGGAAGGGGCGATGGCTGAATTGTGCGCTGTAGCGTTGCAGCACAAGCCCACCGGCAATGCTTCCTGCAGCCAAAACGCTTGTAAATAAGCTGAGGTCGGTGGGTTTCCCCCCGAGCACCTCAAAGGCAATCAGTGGGGCCAGACCGGGATGGAAAAAGCCCACCAAACACAACACAGCCGTAAGGGTGAGCACGCCTTGCAGCGTTGAGCCGCAATGGCGCCAAGCACTGATCAAACCAGCATGTTTTCCATTGATGCTGCGCACTTCGCTGGTGCGATCTGGGCTTAAAAAAAACATCACGCTCGCGATGGGCAGCAAATAACTTGCGGCGTCGATGCCTAAGGCCCAAGCCGGTCCTGTTGCTGCCAGCAGCCAGCCACCGATCGGTGGCCCGACGAGCTTTCCAACGTTGAAGACGACGGAAAAGCTCGTGAGGTAGCTCCCCAATTGGTTGGGCCCCACAAGGATCGAACAGTATTTGTTGCGGGCTGTGAGTTCGTATGCCCCTGCGATTCCAACCAGCAGCGTGCTGCCGAGCAACAAAACCACCTGAGCCATGCCCTCCAGGAGGGGAATCGCGAGAGCTCCCAAGCCAGCGGCGGCCAAGAGGGCCCATTGCGATTGAACAAGCACCCGTTCACAACCAACCCGATCGGTGCGGACTCCTGCAGGGCCACTAATCAACAGTGTTGGTAGCGCTAGCGCCGCAAAATTCAGAGCGAGAAGAAAGGGATCGGCGCTGCCATCCATCAAGATCCAGCCCTTGGCGGTGATGCCGGCAAAAGATCCTGCAGTACTCACTCCGGAGGCCACTAAAAACAGGCGGCGTTGCTGTTCAGGCGGGAGTTGAAGAACGGTCAATCCTGCGCTCTGGCTGCCGCCACCATCGCTCGTGCACCAATGATGTGCCCGGTTAAGTCGTAGATGTCGGCTCCGGTGATTTGCACTGGAACAAGACTCCCGGGTGCGGCCTGCTGCCCTTCATCCCCGGGCTGTACGTGCACTTCCCCATCCACCTCTGGTGCAAAGCGGGCGCATCGGCCAATCATGGCTCCCGTTTGTGGATTGTGCTGCTCGATCAACACATCAACTGTTTTGCCCACCCATTGCTGGTTGCGCTCGGCTGAGATCGGTTGTTGCAGAGCCATGAGGGCATCCTTTCGGGCTTGGGCCACATCAGGCTCCACGGGGTTCGGGAGGTCGGCCGCGGCGGTTCCGTCCTCTGGCGAAAAGGTGAAAATCCCCACATGATCAAAACGCTGCGTTTCTAAGAAGTGCTTCAGGTGTTGGAAGTGCGCTTCGGTTTCTCCTGGAAATCCCACAATCAAGGTGGTGCGCAACACAGCATCCGGTAGCTGCTCTCGGATCTGGTCGAGCAGCCGTTCGTTCACATCCGCTTGCCATGGCCGATTCATCGCCCGCAGCACATCAGGGTGGCTGTGCTGGAGAGGAAGGTCGAGATAAGGAACCACATTGGGCACCTCGCGGTATGCCGCCACCACCTCAGGTGTTAGCCCTGTTGGATAGGCATAGTGCACCCGAATCCAGGGGATCTCAACCTCGCCCAGGGCCCGCAGCAGCTCTGCCAATTTGGGTTTTCCGTAGAGATCCAACCCATAGTTCGTGGTGATTTGGCTAATCAGGATCAGTTCTTGAACCCCTTGCTCAGCCAATTGATGCGCTTCAGCAACAATCGATTCGATCGTTCGGCTGCGTTGATCACCTCTTAATTTTGGAATAATGCAAAAAGCGCAGCGGTAATCGCAGCCTTCAGCCACCTTTAAGTAAGCAACGGCTTGGTTGGTGGTGCGTTGGCGTGGCAGATGTTCATCGCCAACGAAGCTTGGTACGGCGCTGACGCGGTTCACCCTTTCTCCCGCTTCCACCCGTTGCAGCACGTCCACGATGTGTTGGTAGTCCCCCGTGCCCACGATCGCTTTCGCTTCGGGAATTGACTCAAGCAATTCCTCCTGAAAGTGTTGTGCCAGGCAGCCCGCGATGATCAATTCTTTCCCCTGCTCGGCCAGTCCCACGAGTGTTCGTACCGACTCTTCCCTTGCGTCTTGAATGAAGCTGCAGGTGTTCACCACCACAACAGAAGCATCCCCTTCATCGGTGCTGACGCCATAGCCCGCTTCCGCCAGTAATCCCACCATGTGCTCCGTGTCAACACGGTTCTTCTCGCAACCCAAGTGGGCGAAGGCAACCGTGGGTTTGGAGCTGGGTTTGGCTGTGGGTTTGGTGGTCGTGCTCGTCATCTCTCCGCTGGCAAGCCTGCTACCAGCCTAGGGAGCAGACGAAAATCTTTTCAGCTGACAGAATTTGAGCACTTGTAGGTTTTGGATGGGCACCACCCGTCTCGTTAGTCGCCGTCGTCAAGACCCTGGGGCGAAATGGGCACGCGTTGCCATGGCAGTGCTGGCCACCATCGGCGTGATGGATACGGGCTCGATCACGCTGAAACGCTGGGGATTGTTTGGAGATCTCACCTGCCCGATGGGTGCGGACGGGTGCGACAAGGTTCTCAATAGTGCTTGGGGCTCCCTGGCCGAGGGCATCCCGCTGTCGTTGGTGGGTCTGCTGGCCTACAGCGCTGTGTTGTTGATGGCTTTGGTGCCTTTGTTGCCAGGGCTGCAGGAAAACAAGTCGGAGTTATCGCGTCGCACGTGGTGGGGGCTGTTCATGGTCTCCACAGGAATGGCGGTGTTTAGCGGTGTTTTGTTGGGCCTGATGGTCTTCAAAATTCAGGCATTTTGTTTTTTCTGTGTTCTCTCAGCAGCGATCTCCCTCGCCCTTTTGGTGCTGTCGGTGGTGGGCGGCGGTTGGGATGACCCTGGCACCTTGATCTTCCGTGGTGTGCTGTTGGCCCTTGCTGTGTTGTTGGGGGGATTGATTTGGGCGTCTGTGGTCGACCCAGACCGGCCTGAATCTGCTCAAACGGGCGCTGGCGTCGCCCCAGTGGTGAAGCAGGAGAGCTCCCCGGCGTCCGTCGCATTGGCGGAACATCTCACGGCTGGCGGTGCCGTGATGTATTCGGCCTATTGGTGCCCCCACTGCCATGAGCAGAAAGAGATGTTTGGGAAAGAGGCCAGCAAGCAGTTGCAGGTTGTGGAGTGTGCCGCTGATGGTCAGAACAATCAGGTTGATCTCTGTCGCAGTAAGGGGTTGGAGGGTTTCCCAAGCTGGGAAATTAATGGGGAGATTGATTCAGGGGTGAAATCGCTTGAAACCCTCGCTGATCTCAGTGGTTACAAGGGCAATCGAGAGTTTTGAGTTAGCGCCGTAAAGCCCGCGTCCGGATGCCATGTTGAAGGCATTGGCGGGAGTGGCATTGCCATTGCGGCAGTGCCGCAGGGGCATCAATCCGAAAATGGCCGCCGCGGCTCTCGCGGCGGAAGAGTCCTGCTTCCAGCATCAACCGGCTGGTGAGAAGACGGTGGTGGAGATCGAGAAGCAGGTTGAGATTTCTGCGGCTGCTGTCACCCAGTTCCAGGGTTTCTGCATGCTCCAGATCATTCACCAGGTGCAAGAGAGGTTGTTCTTCCAACCAGCTCTTCTCCTCTTGCACCTGTTGGCGTGCCTGGCGTAATCCATGAACAATGCGCGCGACACCTGCGGTTTGCCAACACAGTTGCCTGAGTTGTTCAATTCTTGTCATCAGACCAGTGCTGCTTTCTCCGCCACTGAGATCAAGGTCGCAGCTCCTGGGTTTGAAGCGTTGCAACTGGTTTTGTGTCGGTCCGAGCTGGATCGTTCCCAGTCGGTGGGCAAACACCAAACATTCCATCAGGGAATTGCTGGCGAGGCGATTGGCTCCATGCAGTCCTGTACAGGCCACTTCGCCAACAGCAAAGAGCCCCGGCAGGTTGGTCGCCGCTTGGAGGTTGGTGGCAACACCACCCATCCAGTAGTGCGCCGCGGGGGCCACAGGGATTGGATGTTCTAGAGGGTTGAGGCCAAATTCACTGCAGCGGTCGAGGATGGTTGGAAACCGCGCTTCCGCCTGCTCTCGTGGAATGGCGCTGAAGTCGAGCCAGATTTGTCCCACCCCTTGCCGTTGCATCGCTTGCACTAAGGCCCGACTGACTTGGTCTCGGGGGGACAGATCTCCCTGCGGTAAGTGCGCCACGGGGCTGCAACCGAGGTCATCGACCAACACACCACCCTCACCGCGTACCGCTTCTGAGATCAGGAAACAGGGGGCGTCGTCAAGGCGTAAGGCGGTGGGATGAAATTGAACGAATTCCAGGTCTTCGACCGCTGCGCCCGCCTGCCACGCCAAAGCAATGCCTTCCCCGCAAGCTTGGGCTGGGTTGGTGGTATTCGCGAAAAGATGACCGCCGCCGCCACTGGCCAGCACCACGGCCCGTGCCTGCACCGTGTAGAGAAGTCTGCCGTCCAGCACCTGGACGCCACTGCAGCATCCGTTGTCCACCATCAGCTTGGTGACCCGAACCCCACGGCGATGAAGCAGGCCTTCCCGTTCTTCCACCCGTTCCCGCAGCACATCCACAAGAGCGCGTCCGGTTTGGTCTTGGACGTGTAGAACGCGTTTGTGGCTGTGGGCAGCCTCGAGCGTGGTGGCGAGGTCAGGACCATCGCGGTCAAAAGCCATCCCCAGTCGTTGCAGCCGCTCGACGCAATGGGGCGCCTCGTCGACGAGAAGCCGAACGGCATCTCCATCGCACAAACCAGCCCCCGCATGGATGGTGTCCTCCGCATGACTGCGGGCGTTGTCTTCTGGACGTGTGACAGCAGCGATTCCCCCCTGGGCCCAGCGGCTTGAGGAACGACGTCCTGTATTGCGATTGAGCAGTAATACCCTTAAACCTGCCGGTAAATCAAGGCAGGTCATCAAGCCTGCGGCTCCTGCACCAACCACCACCACATCCCAAGGACCTGGCGGGATTGGATCAAGGGGACGAGGCTGGGCCATAGAGGCAAAAAAACCGCCGGTTTTTCCGGCGGTTCAACGATCACAGCAGGTGTGGGTTGGAAGTTGTTTTAGCGGTACTGCCCGTCATTGATCCTGTCATCACCCTCATTGAGGGCGATGGATGGAGGCGTCACAGTGAAGTTGTCGCGGTACTTGGCGAACAATTCTTTTTGGCGCTCGCTTAGGTCCAGGTCCAGGACGTCATCAACATTGTTGTAAGGACCGCCGAGCACGATCTTTCCAGCCATCGTGGGATACATCCCAGGGAACTGCTGGAAGCGGCGAACGGAGGAGTTGTTGAGATCCACCTTGCCTTCTCGTTCAGCGATTTTGTCATCCACAACGTTGCGGATTTCGCTGCCGGAATATTTGCCTAGAAGATCCTCTTCCGCAGAAACCACGGATGGGAACACCAGGCTTGTCATTAAACCTGCCATTACTAAGGCGCCAGTCAGCCAGCTCAGAAGCCGCTTCATCACAACTCTCGATCAGGGGACGGAACGGGACGGCCGGCAATGCCGGTTCGGGAAGACTACAAGTCGAATTCCCGATCTAGATCCCTAAGTGCCAGAGGTTTTGCAGATCGTTTCACTCGATCAATCCGGTCAGGCCTGGTTGAACAACTGCCGCCAGTAGAAAAAGACCATCGACCCACAGGGTTGTCATCAGCACTGCTGCCGACATCGACAGTGTGTCGCTGCTGTTGTAGGAGGCTGCCTCGCGTTTCGAGAGTGTGTTGGCAAGCCAAAGAATCAAACCCGCTGCCAACGCAAGTGCCGTGATCGGCAAGGGGTGAAGAAGGTAAAGACCTGCTTCGTGCAGAAGTTGCGGAGCTCTATCGAGAGAAGCGGTTACCACCCCTGGCCAGAAACGCATCACTCCTGTGATGGCCATCATCAAGTCGGTGAAGGCTGTGCCCACCAACGATGAAAGATAAAAAGCAGACGCAAGCCGCCAACGCGTTTGAAAGCCGGCCAGAGCAATCGGTAGGGCAAAGGCCTCGATGGGCAGATGCAAGACGGGGTGAGCCCTCAGCCAGCCCCAAAACACACACCCGGCCAGCCAGCTGCCGCTGAAGCCAACGAGGAGGGAACCGAAGGCGGCTTTGCTTGGATTGTCGCTGCGATTAAAAGCAATCCCAATCGCTACCAGCACCGCGGTGAAAAGCGTGGCTGAAAAGGGATGAACACGAACCCAGGGCGCTTGTAAGAACACTGGAAGCACCACCATGGCGGCAGCGGCCGTGGGCACCGAAACGAACCACGAACGATCGGGGGCTGTGGTTTGCCAGGTGCCGCCGACCAAATCCCCTCGTTACAAAGTCACGAAACCTTAGAAGACATTCTCAGTGCCTGTGCCCGACATAGGGTCGCCTCAATGTTTGATCCCGAATGATCGATACCACGGCTCCTCTGGGTCTTCTTGAGGCATTGGTGCTAGGCATCGTCCAGGGTCTCACCGAGTTTCTGCCGATCAGCAGTACCGCTCACCTCAGAGTTGTTCCCGCACTCTTGGGTTGGGACGACCCTGGAGTTTCGGTGACCGCCACGATTCAGCTGGGCAGTGTTGCGGCGGTGATTGCCTATTTCCGCCAAGACTTATCCCAAGTGCTGAAGGGCATGGGTCGTGCTGTGCGCCACGGGCAATGGCGCGAACCTGAAGCCCGTTTGGGTGTGGCCATGGTGATTGGCACGTTGCCCATTTTGGTACTTGGGCTCGGTATCAAGTTCTTCTGGCATGCGGGCTATTCCAGCTCCCCTTTGCGCAGCGTTCCTTCCATTGCCATTGTTTCGATCGTGATGGCGCTGTTGTTGGCTCTTGCCGAATGCACTGGCCCGCGGATTAAACAGCTTGATGCCGTAACGGGGCGTGATGGATTTGTGGTGGGGCTGGCGCAAGCGTTGGCTGTGATTCCAGGTGTTTCCCGTTCAGGGAGCACGTTGACGGCGTCGTTATTCGATGGCTGGCAACGCGCCGATGCTGCTCGTTTCTCGTTTTTGCTAGGCATCCCTGCTATTTCCATCGCTGGGTTAGTGGAGTTAAAAAGTGCCTTGAGCGCCAGCGCAGGGGCAGGGCCATTGCCTCTCTTTGTTGGAATTTTTGCGGCAGCAGTGGTGTCTTGGTTGGCCATCGACTGGCTCCTTCGTTTTCTTCAGCGCAACAGCACGTGGATTTTTGTGGGATATCGGTTGGTGTTCGGTGCAGGACTTTTGGCCTGGTGGGCTGTTAACAGCGCAAACTGAGGAGAGTTGATCCTGGCTTGTGTGGAATGAGCCATCCGCTGGAGTTGCTATTGCGGCTCTGGATTCCAAGGCTTCGGGACGTCAACCACAGCCAGCTGTGGTTGCGACGGTTGAACCTGGTTCGATTGGTGAGGAGCTTGGTTTTGAGCCCGGTGATCAACTTCTCAGCATCAATGGCGTCCGTCCAAGGGACTTAATTGATTATCGCTATCTCTGTGTTGAGGAAGACCTCAGCCTTGAAGTGCGCGATACCGCCGGTGAGCTGCACCGCGTGGAGCTTGAAAAAGATGCGGATGACGGCCTTGGCTTGGCCTTCACTGAAGCGTTATTTGACGGACTTCGTCAGTGCAACAACCACTGTCCGTTTTGTTTCATTGATCAGCAGCCCCCAGGGCATCGCGACAGCCTCTATCTCAAAGATGATGATTTTCGGCTCAGTTTTCTTTACGGCTCTTATCTCACGCTGACCAACCTCACGGACGTGGATTGGCAGCGGATTGAAGAACAACGGTTATCACCGCTCTTCGTTTCGGTTCATGCCACCGAGCCCGAGTTGCGTTCCAGGTTGCTTGTGAATCCGCGAGCTGGCTTGTTGATGGACCAACTCGCTTGGTTTGATCAACGCGATTTGCAAATTCATGCTCAGGTTGTGGTGTGCCCTGGGGTGAACGATGGAGCAGCCCTGGAGCAGACCCTTAGCGATCTATCCCGCTTTGCCGCTGGAGATTGGCCGGCAGTTTTGTCCGCTGCTGTTGTGCCGGTTGGTCTCACTCGCTTTCGGCCGGAACAGGATGGCCTCGTCCCCGTGGACGCTGTTTGCGCTCGCAGGGTGATCGATCAGGTGGAGCAGATTCAGTCCGAGTTTCAGAGGACGTTGGGATCACGTTTTGCCTGGTTATCGGATGAGTGGTATTTGATGGCAGGCCGACCTCTGCCACCGCGCTCTGATTACGAGGATTTTCCTCAGCAGGAAAATGGTGTGGGCAGTATTCGGGCTTTTTTGGAGGCTCTCGATGAGGCCTCCCATGATTTACCCCAAAAAGTGTTTCCGCCTCGGCGTTGCAGCTGGGTGGTGGGCAGCATCGTGAACAGTGCTTTGCAGCCGGTTGCCCAGAGGCTGAATGCAGTGGACGGGGTTGATTTTCAGCTCTTTGCTCTTCCAAGTCCCTATTGGGGACAAGAGCAGGTGGTGACTGGTTTGCTGACGGGGCAGGACCTTCTTGATGGTTTGACGGGGCAAGATTTGGGAGACGAACTGTTGCTTCCTGCCGTGATGTTGCGTCAGGGGCAGCCCGTGTTCCTGGACGACATGACCCTTGAGCGTGTTCAAGAGCAGATCCCTGTTCCCATACGTGTCGTGCATGGGGCGGCTGACATCGTGGCCTCGGTCCTGAGACCGAACGAAAAAAGTCTTTAAACTCCACGAAAGTTTTGTTTGTGCTGTGCACCGGTTTCCCGCAAGTTTGTTGTTGATTGCGGGGGTGGTAGCAACTGGAGCTTCACCGGTCCTGGGCCAAAGCGATAAGGCTGAAGATCCCAGCTCTGCATTGATTGACCAGGCAACATTGCCGAGTGCTCTTGAGTTGAAGGGAGAAAGACCCCGCGTCAACGATGGGGCAGTCGCTCCGGCGGCCACTGAACTAACGCCATCGCTTCAGCCCTTAACGGCCCCTCCAACACTTGCGCTTCCTAATCAAAAGCAGCAGGTGCGCATCCATGAACTGCGGCCCCTCACTTTGGAGGAAGCATTGCTTCTGGCGGAGGTGAACAGTCCAACTTTGAAGGCGGCGGCTAGTCAGGTGGATCAAGCCAAATCTGCTTTGCGTTCAGCCATTGCGGCCTGGTACCCAACAGTTGACCTTTCAGCGAGTGGTCTCCCTGAATATTTCAAGTCGTACTCCTTCCAAAACCCTGATTTTGTTCCGAAGATCACCACCCGTCCGCCGGTGACAAACCCCCTCACGGGTGAAGTGATCGAACCAGCTCGGCAGCGCGACGGACAAAACGAACGCTATGCCCGCGAGTGGCGTGTGAATGCCAGTCTTCAGGTGAGCTGGGACATCATTAACCCCCGGCGTGTTCCTCAGATTGCTGCGGCCAGAGACCGGTATGAACAGGCTCGAGATTCTTATGTCATCGCCCTCCGAGATCTTCGTTTAGACACGTCGACCGATTATTTCAATCTCCAGGAAGCAGACGAGGGTGTTCGGATTGGTCAGGCTTCCGTTCGTGCCTCTTTAATTAGCTTGAGAGATGCTCGTGCTCGCTTCAATGCTGGTGTGAATACCAAGCTTGAAGTGTTGGAGGCGGAAACCCAACTGGCCCGTGATCGCAACATCCTCACCTCAAAGCTGGGTGAACAAGACACCTCTCGCCGAGTGTTGGCTTCGAAGCTGGATCTGCCGCAAGACATCACACCAACAGCCGCCACCCCCGCACGACCCCTGGGGAGTTGGGAGCCTTCGCTACAAGAAAGCATTATTGCTGCTTACAACTACAGAGAAGAGCTCGATAGCTTGATTTTGGATATCTCAATCGATAACAGTGAGGCCAATGCCTCCCTTGCTGCGGTTCAGCCGGTTCTTAGTTTCGTCAACACCAGCAGCACGAGCCGTCGTCAAGGTCAGAGCGGTAAGACATCGCTCGGCGACATTGATATGGACGACTATGTATGGAGTGTTCAGAACACCACCGCGTTAACAGCAACCTGGCGTGTGTTTGATGGTGGGCGTGCTCGCGCTGATTATCGACGCTCCAAGCAGGCGGCTGAGGAAAGTGCTTTTCGATTTGCTCGAACACGGGACGGCATTCGTCTTGAAGTGGAGCAAAGCTTCTATCGGCTTCGAACATCCGTTCAGAACATCCAGACCACAGCCAGTGAAGTGTTGTCGTCCCGCGAGTCACTTCGGTTGTCACAGCTGCGTGTCCAGGCTGGTGTGAGTACGCAACGAGAGGTGGTGAATAACCAGCGAGATCTCACCAATGCGGAATTGCGCTACGCAGGTGCCATTCGCGAGTACAACACCAGCCTCGCCCAGTTGCGTCGCCGTACGGGCTTAGATGCATTGGTGTCCTGCAGTAATCCTGTGCTGCCCTCTACCAAGCCTGTCGAGACAGAAACGTCGATTCCGATCGAACCCACGCCTTTGAAGTCGGTTTGTCCAGCGATGGCGAGTTCTTCAGCACCCAAAACAGATCGCGCTGACTCAGTACAGGCGTTGTGGTGACAGCGGTGCTCAGCGTCGATCAACTGAGCGCTGTGCAGCAGTTGATCGACCGCGTCTCAGAGCGACAACGTCAAGATTTTGGCCATATCTCCTCTGATCTAAAGGCCGATGGAAGCCTGATCACGGCTTGTGATCGTTGGAGCGATGCGGCCTTTGTGGATGGACTAGCTGAGATCGCTCCGGGAGAAGGTGTCTTGAGTGAAGAAGGCTCAAAGCATGTGCCCGATTCCGGAGCTTATTGGGTGGTTGACCCGCTCGATGGCACCACCAATTTTGCGGCAGGCATTCCCTACTGGGCTATTTCAGTGGCGCGGTTTGTCGACGGTCGCCCCTGTGAGGTGTTTTTGGATGTTCCAGCGCTGCGTCAACGCATCGTGGCCCTTAGGGGGCGCGGTGCATTTCGCAATGGTGAGCAGATGACGGCTGAAACACGACTGTCAGCGACCAGTGCCTGTGTGTCTCTTTGCAGCCGATCGATTCGGGTGCTGCAACGGAAGCCGGATCAACCTTTCCCTGGAAAGATTCGTTTGTTGGGGGTGGCCAGTCTCAATTTGGTGAGTGTGGCGATGGGACAAACGGTTGGAGCGTTGGAAGCCACTCCCCGGATCTGGGATCTGGCGGCAGCCTGGCTTGTGCTGGAAGAGCTCGACTGTCCGATTCGCTGGCTTGGTGCGGATCCAGCCTTGCTGCAGCCAGGACAAGACCTTTCAGAGGCTCCTTTCCCGATGTTGGCGGCTGGCTCTTTGCCTCAACTCAACAAGCTGTTGCCCTGGGGAGAGGCGCTTGTTCAGGGTTGAACGCGTCAAGCAGTTGCGAGAAGTGGAGTGATGGTGTTATGGTTTTGTCTTGCGCGGGAGCCGAGAGGCAAGCGCGCAAGACCGAAGCGCTAGAGGCGAAAGCTTTTAGATGTTCTGAGGTCGACTTACGAGGCCGAGGGAGCGA
>JBDQPG010000044.1:0-18423 GCA_040260695.1 Synechococcus sp. SFB_27S_18OctNov_coas_78
AGAGCCTTGATGAAGCCAAGTTGAAATTCCCTGAAGTCACGTTCTGCGGTACCGCTTGATCGTCCACTGAGCTTTTCGTGAGTTCAATCAACGGCCTGCCATCGCAGGTCGTTTTTTTTATGGGTACTGCTGGATGGCATCGGCTTTGTTCGTGGCTTCTATTTCCGAACCAAAAAAAGCGCAAAAAAAAGCCGGAAGCTCAGCTTCCGGCGACATAAAAATCATGAATTAATGTCTGCTTCAATGAAGGCAGCCTTGCTCGCTCAGTCAGCAGACTTGCTGGCCTGCATGCGAGCACGTGCTTCATTGAGCTGCTGCTGCGCCTTCAATTTTTCAGCTGATGCAGGTTGGCCTTCCATACCAGCGACCGTGGTCGTCGCCTTTTGAAAGTCAGCCTCCGCAGCATTGCGATCAATGGAGCTGCCGAGTTCAGCCTTGTTCACCAAAACGGTGACTTCGTCGGAATCCACTTCAGCGAAGCCACCCATGAGGGCGATGGAATTCCAAGCGCCGTTCGCACGGACACGCAAGACACCCACATCAATGGCGGTGAGCATTGAGATATGGCCAGTCAAAATTCCGAGTTGACCGGTGGTGCTGGGCAGAATCACCTCATCGGCGCTGCCATCAAACACGTTCTGGTCTGGCGCCAGCACGCGGAGGGTGAGGGACATGAACCTTGATTTGAAGGGAAGAAAGGAGAACAGTCAATTCAGCGGGGATGCGATGGCATCCCCGAGCATGAATTACTTGGATTCAGCGGCCATTTTCTGAGCCTTGGCCTTCACTTCTTCGATGCTTCCCACAAGGTAGAAGGCCTGCTCAGGAAGATCATCGAGTTCGCCAGCAAGAATTTGGTTGAAGCCAGTGATGGTTTCTTCCAATTTCACGTATTTGCCAGGCATTCCAGTGAAGATTTCAGCCACGAAGAAAGGCTGGGACAGGAATTTCTCCACTTTGCGAGCCCGGTCAACGGTTTGACGGTCGTCTTCGGAGAGTTCATCAAGACCAAGAATGGCGATGATGTCCTGGAGTTCTTTGTAGCGCTGCAGAGTGGACTGCACGGCACGAGCCGTTCTGTAGTGCTCGTCTCCAACGACAGCAGGCTGAAGCATCGTGCTGGTGGAGTCCAACGGATCCACAGCGGGGTAAATACCCTTCGAAGCCAAAGCACGGTTCAGCACCGTCGTGGCGTCGAGGTGAGCAAAGGTGGTGGCTGGTGCTGGGTCAGTCAGATCGTCAGCAGGAACGTAGACGGCCTGGATCGACGTAATCGAACCTTCCACAGTGGACGCAACGCGTTCTTGGAGGGTTCCCACGTCGGTGCCGAGGGTGGGCTGATATCCCACAGCTGATGGCATCCGACCCAGCAGAGCGGACACTTCAGAACCGGCTTGAACGAAGCGGAAGATGTTGTCGACGAATAGCAACACGTCTTGCTTGTTCACGTCGCGGAAATGCTCAGCCATGGTCAGAGCTGAGAGACCCACGCGCATCCGCGCGCCGGGGGGCTCGTTCATTTGGCCGTAGCAAAGCGCCACTTTCGACTTGGAAAGGTCATCGGCGTTGATCACGCCGGATTCCTTGAATTCCTCGTAGAGATCATTTCCTTCGCGGGTGCGTTCGCCAACGCCTCCGAACACAGACACACCGCCGTGCTCTTTAGCGATGTTGTTGATCAGTTCTTGAATCAGAACGGTTTTGCCCACACCCGCACCACCGAACAAGCCCACTTTTCCGCCTTGGCGATAGGGGGCCAGCAGGTCGATCACCTTGATGCCGGTTTCAAACACCTTTGGCTTGGTTTGCAATTCAGTGAGCTTGGGGGCTTCACGGTGAATTGGTGCTGTGGCCTCGGCGTTGACAGGACCTTGCTCGTCAACGGGTTCACCGAGGACGTTGAAAATGCGACCCAGAGTGGCTTCGCCGACGGGAACTGAGATCGGTGCGCCGGTATCGACGGCTTCCATGCCGCGAACCAACCCGTCAGTGCCGCTCATGGCCACAGCGCGAACGCGATGGTCACCAAGGAGCTGTTGCACTTCGGCGGTGAGAGCCACATCTTGGCCACTCGTGTTCTTCGCTTCGACGCGAAGTGCGTTGTAGATCTTGGGCAGTTTCCCGGCGGGGAATTCCACGTCCAGAACCGGGCCAATCACTTGGCGGATCACGCCTTTGGTGCCAGCGGATGCAGGAGCAGAAGCGACCATAAGTAAGGAGAGTTTCGGGAACAGGCGCAGCGCGCTCGCACCCATTCAGAGCGGCGCAACCATACCACCGCTGCGTCGACTGTTCAGCCTGAAGGAAAATTTCCGTTCTGTTCGGTCACCCGCACAGTCCTCTTGTGGTGCACCGGGGGGTGGATTGCATACGTTGGCAGTCAATGGCCCTGAGTGCCAACTCGTGTTTTTGCGAGGCCCTCAGCGCTTTGTCCCTGCTTTCGCAACAACCCATGGCTGCTGTTTCTCTCAGCGTCTCCACCGTCAAACCTCTCGGCGATCGCGTCTTCGTCAAGGTTTCTGAATCAGAAGAAAAGACGGCCGGTGGCATTCTTCTGCCTGATACCGCCAAGGAAAAGCCCCAAGTTGGAGAAGTGGTCCAAATCGGTCCCGGCAAGCCCAACGAAGATGGCAGTCGCCAGGCTCCTGAGGTTGGCGTCGGCGACAAGGTTCTCTACAGCAAGTACGCCGGGACCGACATCAAGCTCGGTAGTGATGAGTACGTGTTGCTATCTGAAAAAGACATCCTCGCGATCGTCAACTGATCTCTTGCTAACGCTCCGCTGAGGTCTTGAACCGTCAGCTGATTTCAACTTCATTTTTAGGACACATCTTTCATGGCTAAGCGCATTATTTATAACGAGAACGCCCGTCGCGCTCTCGAAAAAGGCATCGATATCCTTGCCGAAGCTGTTGCCGTTACCTTGGGCCCGAAGGGTCGCAACGTTGTACTCGAGAAGAAATTTGGTTCTCCTCAGATCATCAACGATGGTGTCACCATCGCCAAGGAAATCGAATTAGAAGACCACATCGAAAACACCGGTGTTGCCCTGATTCGCCAAGCCGCATCGAAAACCAACGATGCCGCCGGTGATGGCACCACAACCGCCACCGTCTTGGCTCACGCCATGGTGAAGGCGGGCCTTCGCAACGTGGCTGCAGGTGCCAACGCGATCACCCTGAAGAAAGGGATCGATAAGGCGTCCGATTTCTTGGTCGGCAAAATCAAGGACATGGCTAAGCCCATTGCAGACAGCAATGCCATTGCTCAGGTCGGCACGATTTCTGCTGGTAACGACGAAGAAGTCGGCAAAATGATTGCCGACGCCATGGATAAGGTCGGTAAGGAAGGGGTGATCTCCCTGGAAGAAGGCAAGTCCATGGAGACTGAACTCGAGGTCACCGAAGGCATGCGCTTCGATAAGGGCTATATCTCCCCTTATTTCGCCACCGACACCGAGCGGATGGAAGCTGTCCTCGACGAGCCCTACATCCTCTTAACCGATAAGAAAATTGGTCTTGTTCAAGATCTCGTTCCTGTGCTCGAGCAAATTGCGCGCACAGGAAAACCTCTTCTGATCATTGCAGAGGACATTGAGAAAGAAGCCCTCGCCACCCTCGTGGTGAATCGTCTCCGCGGCGTCCTGAATGTGGCAGCTGTGAAGGCTCCTGGGTTTGGTGATCGTCGTAAGGCCATGCTCGAAGACATGGCTGTGTTGACGAATGGTCAGCTGATCACCGAAGACGCTGGTCTCAAGCTCGAGAACGCCAAGTTGGAGATGTTGGGAACGGCCCGTCGCATCACCATCAACAAAGACACCACCACCATCGTTGCCGAAGGCAATGAGGCCGCAGTTGGTGCTCGATGCGAGCAGATCAAGAAGCAGATGGACGAAACCGACTCCACCTACGACAAAGAAAAGCTGCAGGAGCGTCTGGCCAAGCTGGCTGGTGGTGTTGCTGTCGTGAAAGTGGGTGCGGCGACCGAAACCGAGATGAAGGATAAAAAGCTTCGTCTCGAAGACGCCATTAATGCCACCAAGGCAGCTGTGGAAGAAGGCATCGTTCCCGGTGGCGGTACCACCTTGGCTCACCTGGCTCCTGCCCTTGAAGAGTGGGCCAACGGCCACCTCTCCGGCGAAGAGTTGATTGGTGCGAACATCGTTGCGGCAGCTTTAACTGCGCCGTTGATGCGCATCGCTGAAAATGCTGGCGCCAATGGTGCTGTGGTCGCTGAAAATGTTAAGTCGCGCTCGAACAACGAGGGCTACAACGCTGCCAATGGCGAGTACGTCGACATGCTGGCCGCTGGCATCGTTGACCCTGCCAAGGTGACGCGTTCTGGTCTTCAGAATGCAGCATCCATTGCTGGCATGGTGCTCACCACAGAATGCATTGTGGCTGATCTTCCTGAGAAGAAAGACGCAGCTCCTGCCGGCGGCGGTATGGGTGGCGGCGACTTCGATTATTGATCTGAACTTCTCACATGAAATTAAAGAGGCTGTCTTTGACAGCCTCTTTTTTTGTGGAAGGAATTTTTACTTGTTGTGAATGCTGGATCAGAGACTGCTCCATTGGCATTTTATTAGATTTATTTGGATAGAGATCAAGTGATTTTTCTTTATTTATTGTAGATCAACTCTTGGCAAAGAGAGTGGCTTGATATTGATGACTTTCCTGGTTTAATTTTTTCTTGAGTCAGTACTGGTATCATCATGCTTTTAAATCGAGGGACGATTTAAGATGATTTAAACTAACTATTGAATGCATACTCCGAAAGGATTGACTGCATACTGTTGCCTAGCGAAAGGAAGATTATTCTTTTTTCTTCTTCTTCTGGGACGGACTGCTTGCTGCCAGTTTATACATGCCTCTAGATAGGTCAACAAGTTGTTGATTGATCTCCTCCAGGCTTTGATTGTCTGAAAACCGAATTTCTTCCTTGGTGAATTGAGCCCCAAGCAGTTGATTCATTTCCGCTTGAATCTCCTTGAAAGATTCTTCGATAGATTCGAATTCTTGCTTAGTCAGTAAAAATTTCTTGGGGTTTTGATAGGAACCTGATTCGTAGATAAGCTTTTTTAAAGTCCCGCTGTCTGCATGACGTAACTCTCTGTTTAACATATTTTTGAGTCTTGTTGTGGGGTTACTGAGGGATTGATTCGCTGAAGCCAGTTTGAATTCATTGACATTATTTTGCTCTAAAATTGTTTTTAATACAAATGAAACAGGACCATCTGGATCTGAGGTCGCTGTTGTAAAAGGGTAGAAAGTGATAGAGGTATCAAAAATCTCCAGAAGATTTTTGATACCGGGAATAGTTGATGGTAGTTTTAAAGTTTGATTATCGTTCTCCAATTTCTGGAGTGATTGTTCACCTAAGCTAAGGAAGGGATGGTGCTTACCACCTTTAATGGTTTGTTGTAATGCAGAATTCAAATATGCATAGGGTGTTCGAACCAGCGCGAAAGGACGGATCTCAAATCCTTGTGCTTCGATTTCACGGACTATTTTTTTAAGCGAATTTTTTGGAAAAAGTGGGATTCCTTCACCGCTTAAAAAGATGTGCTTTTTACTATGAAGCAGTCTTATGAATTCAGAAATATGACCATCGAGTGAATTACTTTGCTTTGCTTTGTATTCTCCACTTTTAATTTTATCATATAGGTTTTTGTTGGATGAAGAGAGAATATCTCTTAGCTGGCCTGTATGGTTGGCAGAAATTTTGTTTCTTTCATTGAGAAAGCTTGGCGTGTCAATCCCATTCTTTTTCAAAAGATTGGCATTATTTCGACATGTTAGCTGGATGGATGTGGTGGCAGTTTTGTGAAAGCCAAGATGTAGAAAACAAATTTTAGACATAATCGCAAAAACCTTCGGTACCCAATTTCTTTTATTAGTGTAGTCGAGTTTTGATTTTAGGGATCATTTCGCTTTAGCTATCATCAGTGCAGAGACACATTCTGTAAAAGCTTTGGCAAGATAAGTTGGATCTATCCGTGGATTAGAAAACTGAATGTTCTCTTGAACAAAACTAGTGCCAAGTGATTGTTCCATCTTTCGAGATATCTTCTCGTATTGAGATTCTACAAGTTGAAATTCTTTTTCGGTTAACAAAAATTTCTCTCCTTTGGCTTGTTTTGTTTGTTCACGCACGGTCAACATCTGATCTCTGAAAAGCTTTTTGCTGATTTTTTCTTTTGCCTTTAGTTTCCTCAATGTACATCGATTTGTTGCATTTATTAAGCGTGCCTGAAGATTGGTTAGAGAAGGACTACTATTTTTGAAATCTTCTTTCAGGCGAGATGAAAGGCTTGGATTGATCTGATTCAAGAGAAAAGACACGGGACCATCTTGATGTGATAGCGCTTGTTTAAATGAATACAGTTTGAGGTCATCTTTAAAAATATCCAGAAGCCTTTCTATTTGTTGGCTTCGTTCTGGCAGGTAATTTTTCCCTTGCTTAGATATATAAGGTGAATATGCATCTCCCAATCCAATCAAGCTATGAAATCTTCCTGTTTTAATTGTTTGCTGTAATGCTGAACAAGCAAATGAATATGGACTACGGACCAATCCAAAAGCTTTAATCATGAATCCATGGTCTTCAAGATACTTTTTTAAAATCTCAAGCTCTTCCCGTGTCATGCACGAGAATCCTTCTCCACTTAGCAGGAGATCGTCTGTTCGTTTAAGTGCCTTTTTGAACTCAATTTGATTAAGGAGTTTTTTCTTCGGTAGTTTTCTTCTTGCCTTCGTTTGACATAAAAATCGTATATTACCTGAGTGATTCCATCTGTTACCTTTCCTCTCTTTGTATTCAAACTTTGGGTAGTAAATTCCTTCTTCAAGTAACTTTTCGCGATTATTGCCGCAACTTAGCTGGAACGACGTGGTTGCTGTTTTGTGGAAGCCTAAATGTAAGTAGCAGGTTTTCATATTTATCTTAGAAAGGATAAGTATAGCCTCATATGCATATCAATTTCGTTTGTGTGACCTAATCTTGATTAGAGGCTTGTAGTAGCCTAATCCACCTGTTAAGTTGGGTCGAAGCAAATTTAAAAATGTGAAGACGTGTTATTTGCACCTTGGTTTGCATAAAACGGCGTCATCGTCGTTTCAACAAACTTGTGCTTCAAACCTCAAGCTTTTAAGCAATGAGAATCTGCACTACCCGATATTTTCTTGTTCAGGCGCTAAGCCTCCGCGATTAAAAATTAACAATCATTCAGTTCCCTTGCGATCATTGTATGAAAAAAATCCCTCGGCATATCATATTAATAAGCGTTGGAAAATTAAAGATATAGACAGTGTAAATCGTGATTATCAGATGCAATGGGACAAACTTCTGAATACCGATTCCTCGATTATTCTTAGTGGAGAGGGTATTTCTCTATTGCCTGTCGTTGCATTAGACCGCCTGTTAAATATTCTTGAAAGTAAAGATTTTGTCGTGAAAGCTATCGCGCTTGTACGCTCTCCGCTGGATTACGCACACTCTATTGCACAGCAACTCATCAGGGGAGGGCAGCATCTAGAAATCGTTGGGTTTGGTGAGTTGCGGAAACCTAAAAAGATGCCGCGTCTCACAATTCCAGATGGTTGTACCGAAATCAAGAACCTTTTAAAGGTTTTCGGAAGCAAGCTGGTCTGTACTCCCTTTCATCAAGCTTGCCAGCATGATGCTGGTCCGGTTGGATATCTTTTAGATCAATTCTGCGGTTGCAAGACACTTTCTAACTATGATTTTAAGCGAACACAAGAGTCTAAAAGTAATATTTGGGTTCGGTATCATAATCAGCTCAATTCACGTTGGCCTAGATTCGATCAGAAAAAAAAATTGAATGCAAATTATATTCAGGTCCCAGATGTTTTTAAAAGCTCCGGCAAGTTTCGATTGACGCATTCTGAATTTGATCTTTTGCGGACTCAGATCGAAGTATCGAATGCAACGATGCGAAGCCTGTTAGGGGATGAATTCATCGCAGAAACTGATGATTTGTCTGATGATTTGACTCGGCAAGAATTACTGGACTTGATGATTGATTTGGCAAAGTTAATCGCATAAATTAATGGCTGGATATTTGTTTTCTAGCCTCTGCTAGTAGTTTGATTAGTTTTTTCCCTTGAGGCCGATATGATGATGCCAGCTCAAGTAATTCTAATCTTATTTCGGGATCTGTATCTGATGCTTGGCTTAGTTTGATAAGTTGGTCGATAGTTTTGTTGGATAACCGTTTTTGCAGGCAGTCATTTTGTATGGAAGTTAAAAGTGTTGTGCCTATCATGTCAATAGAAAGCTGTTCTTCTCGTCTGATTTTTTGAATTAGGTCGCGATTGATAAGACTTTTCTCTTTTGTCATTGTCGAGAGTCCTACAAGATGATCATCTTTAGGTAGACTATGATTAATTGCTTTTATGAAGTCATTGTTGACTTCATAAAGCTTTTGTTTGCTAGATTCTGAGAGGCGACATTGTTGAGATTCGATACTGGGCAATTTCTTTGCCAAAGCATCGGAAAGGCGAGCGCTAATCCATGGAAACTTTGTGTAGAAGAGTGAATTAATGATCGTAAGAATGGTGAGTTCTTTTTGGCTAAGGCTTCGATTGACCACCACTCCTTGCATGCTATCGCGTGGGTAAGCAGATGTTGCACTGAGTGTATTGAAAATGAGTTCAGTTATATTATTTTTATGTTTTGAGTAGTTAATGATAGTCGTTTTGATCTGGTTCTTGTTTAAAAGCATGATGACTTCTGCCGCTTTCTTATGATGAGAGGAGATGAAATGTCTGCTTTTTAGAAATTGTTCGAAGGGTCGTTTTTCTCCATGCCTCTTCACGCGTTGTTGGTATTCCGATGAAAGCATCTCTTCTACTTCCCTAACAGCTAAAATGACATGCAAATTCAGCTCGTTGAGTGTTTCGATTTCTGCATTGAAAAGTGTTTCAAGGTGCCAGAAAAGAGACTCTGAACTGAGCAATATGCTGTGATTATTGGTTCTTGCGCGCGCAAGCCGCTTTAATTCATCGGCGAGAGATTCTCCAGGATTGTGTTGCCAGTTTCCTGAGGTAATTCCGAATTGTGCTGCTTTGTCCTGTTCAGATTGCTCTATGGGGTACTCAATATTATGATTTAAAAGATCTTCTTTTGCGAGTGCAAATGCTGATTGGATGGCAGAAGTTCCTGTTTTGCCATGGCCTATATGTAGGAAAAAGCGGGGGTTTTGCAACGTATCTTTCCAGCTTTGAGGCATATTAGCATTATCGAGTTTTAAGTTCTGTCCTGTGGTCTGGATGGTCTCTTTGTGGATTGAGCTTGCCTCTTGTATGCTAATGAAACCCGTTGAGTACGAGGAGGATTGATTGTCACGAAGACTGGTGATCCATATCGGAGCTCAAAAATGTGCTTCTTCTTCTTTGCAAGCCTCCCTAAGGCTTTATCAGGCAGCATGTGATAAGAATCTTTTCTCCTTTGTTTTTTTGAATCCTGCTCAATTGCGAGCAGCTTCAGATGCCTTGACTCTTAAAAAAGACGCTCCATTTCAATATATTGATCGGATTCTTTCGGGATTAAAGGGATCTTTTTCGGTTGTTAGTCATGAAATGTTGGGGAATCGGCCTGCGTTGGTTCAAGCCATTGCGCGTCGTGCTTTGCGGCAGCATTCCTTTGATCATGTTGTGGTTGTTGGCTATACAAGACTTCAATCGAGTTATCATATTTCCGCCTTTAAGCAGTGGTTTTTTCGTGACCATAAAAAATTACGTCACGATATCAGCGTTCTAAAAAATCTTGAATTGCCTTGGCGCAAGTTTTCTTCGCTAGAGCGCAGCTTGTTTGCTCTTGCGGTAAGCGGTCGTGATCGTAGTTGGTTTGCTAACTATAAAAAGTTTCTGGCCGGTTGTGCTTCTTTCTCTGACCAGTTGACGATTTCATCCAACCATATTCCGACTAAGAGTAACCCTTATTTGCTTTTGGAGGATTTCTTTCGCCTGTCTGATTATGAATGTGTAGATGATCTTTCGTCCTATGATGTGCGAAAAAATATATCTTTTCATCCGGTTGTTGTTCATGCACTCTCTGCGCACTTCGCTTCCCTTGGTTCCCGCGTAAGTTGCTTCCCAGGTCCCCATGAAGGGAATCGTTGGCTGTTTCGTATTTGTGATCGTTTGGATAATGTTGGCGGCGATGTGGGTGACGAAAAAGAGGTTTTCCCGGCTGACTTTGTACGATCTATTGTTGATTATCTCGATCATTTTAATTATTCGAATAATTTAAAATATTGCCGATTAATGTCTGTTGACGAGAGTTATTTCAAGCCTAGCGATTCATCTGATTCTTTGTTGAGTAAAGATCAGCTGGTTCACCTTGCTCATCGTGCTACAGAGAGTCGTGACCAAAAGAAGATTGATGATTATCTTTTGAATTCTGAAAATTTATTTATGAATGCTGCGCGTGCTGAAATTATCAGTACATAGCTTGTGAGTTTTGGCGGGCTAGTTCAACCATCCTGCACTCAAAATTATCGCCAAACTTAGAAAAACAGCAAGGCAGGTCCATGTCAGTCGATTGAGCGTTGCTTCGGCACTACTCGCGCTGCTAAACATTGAGCTTCCACTGGCGGCAAGTCCTCCCATTCCATCCCCTTTGGGACTGTGGAGAAGGACTAAGACAATCAGCAGCACACCGCTGCCGATCCATGTCCAGGACAAGATTGAGTTGAGCATGGTTAAACGGCTTGGGAAAGGCGGGCTGACAGAGGTGATGCGTCGATGTTGGACATGGGAGCAATCAAGCTGTTGCCCGTCATGGCACTTGGTTGCGGAAGATCGAGAATCTGTAGAAGGGTTGGGGCGATGTCCGCCAGTCCGCCATCATTTCGAAGCGTAATCGCGTTTCCGTAACCTGGAATTTTGCGTTGTTCTCCCTCGACCAAGATCACTGGTACTGGGTTGGTGGTGTGGGCGGTCCATGCTTGTCCGTCAGGCCCCTGCATCAATTCTGCATTGCCATGATCGGCGGTAATCAACATGGTTCCCCCCTCCTGACCAATCGCATTGAGTAAACGACCAATAGATGCATCTACGGTTTGGATCGCTTCTTTTGCTGCGTCCATCATCCCGGTATGTCCCACCATGTCGGGATTGGCGTAGTTGATCACAATTAAGGCATATTTTCTGGTTTCGATCGCTTTAATGCAGCTCGCGGTGAGTTCATCGGCAGACATGGCCGGCGAGAGGTCATAGGTCGCGACCCGCGGAGATGGCACCAGATGACGATCTTCCCCTTGCAAGGGCTGCTCGATTCCTCCATTCATGAAGTAGGTGACATGCGGATATTTTTCTGTTTCTGCTGTTCTGTATTGCAGTAATCCTGCTTCAGCAACAACTTGTCCTAAAAGATTGTCGAGGGGTTCTGGAGGAAAGGCGACGGAGACGGGCAAGTTTTGCTCGACTTGCGTGAACGTCACCACGTCCAGGCGTGGGGTGTGGTCACGGTCAAAGCCCCCAAATTCGTCTAAACACAAGGCTTGAATGATTTGTCGGGCTCGGTCAGGCCGGAAGTTGAACATCAAGAGAGCATCCCCATCCTCCATCACGGTGTTTTGAAGGCGTGCAGGCTCTAGAAATTCGTCGGTCACACCGGTCTCATAGCTTTCGGAGAGGATGTCTTCTGCTTCGCGCTGATTCACGTCAAGGTTGGGATCGGTGTAAAGCCGGTAGGCCTTGTTCGTTCGTTCCCAGCGTTGGTCCCGATCCATGGCCCAGTACCGACCGCAAAGACTGGCAATGGCTCCGACTCCCGTGGAGTGAATGCAATGTTGGACTTTTTTGATGTAGGCGAGTGCACTTTGCGTTGGGGTGTCTCTCCCATCTGTGATCACATGAACTGCGACCTTCTTGATTCCGGCTTGCGCGGCCCAATCGATGACACCGCAGAGGTGGTTCACATGGCTGTGGACACCACCATCAGAACAAAGCCCAAGTAAATGTAAGGTGCCGTCTGCCGCCTTGACCCGTTCCGCAAGACCTTGAAGTTCTGGAGTGTTCTTGAGCTGGTCGTTGCGAACCGTCTCGCTAATACGAACAAGCTCTTGGCGAATAATGCGTCCAGCACCGATGGTGAGGTGGCCTACCTCAGAATTCCCCATTTGTTGATCCGGAAGCCCGACGTGGGATCCACTTGCTTGGATCAAGGTATGGGGATAGGCATGCCAGAGAGCCTCCATCACGGGGGTATCCCCTTGTTTGATGGCATTGTTCTCCCCCTCATCTCGATGTCCCCATCCATCAAGAATGGTGAGAACTACCGGAGCAATCGATCCGGTGCGTACTGAACCGTTGGAAGTGCTTCTGCCCACATTCACCCGCGACCGTCGCTTTTGAAGGACTTTTTCAAACGCAACCTAACCCTCCGTCTGTTCACAACTCCACTTTTGACTCGAACACCACATTCTTTTCTTCTATGACCGACCAAAACCGAGTTGAAATTCTCTCTGATCGGGAGCTTGGTAGAACCTTGGTCCGCCTGGCGACGCAGGTGCTGGAGCAAGTCGATGATGCTCGCAGTTTGATGCTGTTAGGGATCCCAACCCGGGGTGTGGAGTTGTCGCGGGTTTTAGCGCGTGAATTGGAGCGGCTCAGTGGTCATGTCATTGCCCAAGGATCGATCGACCCCACCTTTCACCGAGACGACCTCGAGCGCATTGGCACACGCTTGGCACAAACCACAACCCTTCCCTGCAATTTGGAGGAACGACAAGTGTTGTTGGTGGACGACGTGATTTTCACAGGACGCACGGTAAGAGCCGCCCTGGAGGCTCTCCACGGTTGGGGACGTGCACAGCGCGTGATGTTGCTGGTCATGGTGGACCGTGGGCATCGTGAACTACCGATTCAGCCTGACTTTTGCGGCCGAACGGTTCCTTCGAGGCGCAGTGAAACGATTGAATTGCGTTTGCGGGATGTTGACGGAGAAGAGGGGGTTTTCTTAAGGCCCTCAACTACCCCGCTGGCTTGAGTTCTTCGGCGTGGAAATGGGCTTTGTATCGGCCAAATGCCACGATCACTGGAAGGGTCGGGCTAATTGTTCGGCCTTTCCAGTCGTTCAGAACCGACACAACTTCACCGTCCTGACCCTTCATATCGAAGGCTTCGCCACGATGTTCAGGGTGGTTGTACACAACGACAGACGTGTTGACCTGCACCTTGTCACCCGTCTGCATCGCATAAAACCAAACTGGTCTCATTTTGTCATGGCTTAGCGGCGGACCGTTGGCAAAAGCTCTCCGGTCCATCTTCTTCGACTTGCCCCCCAAGACTTTTGCATCCGGCCTGGAAGGCTTCCCATGGTTCGAAGCCTTGTTCCAATTGACGTTGGACCTCTCGTTCGAGCTCTTGTCCTGCGATCACATCGGACGGCTGAGCAGCGTGTTGGTTGTGTTCTGAACCGCTGTCCAAGCTTGCAAGACCAGCTTCGATGCGCGTTCGTTGCACTCCGGCTTCGGCCTGCCACCAAGGGTGATCGAGGCGATTCAGACTGTCGAGTGCTTCCCACCACCGTTTCTGTTGAACCAGACGGTTTAGGCGAGCATTTTCAACGCGATTGCGGCTCCAGATCTCCTGAAATGTTTGACGGAGATCTTGGATAGATGCCGTCTGTTGTAATTCCAGCGGTTTGAGGAGCAGGAGTGATTGCTCCAACTCTCCCTTTCGAAACAAACGGATAGCCCGCTCTTGAGTCGTTTTCTGCCATTGGTTCAGGGTGTGCCGATTTGCCTCGAGATCGCCTTGTTGAGACACCACGAGTTTGTATTGAAGATCGAGCGCCTTGCCGGTGTCCCCTTGCTTCCATAACTGTTCAGCATGGCGCTGACGGCACAGTGCCTGTTCAGCTGGTGCGCCTTGGCCAAGCCATTGCAGGGCGGCTAGTTGATCGCTGGCACGAACGCATCCTTCGTAATCCTTGTTTGCGATGGCGTTATGAAGTTGTTGCGGCAACTGTTTTTCCCACCAAAACGCACCTGCTGCGATGGTGAGCACCATCCCAAGGGTTCCTAAGACCCATAACTGAAGCAGGTGGCGTGGCTCCGCCAAAGGGATGTTGCTCGGGATCGATAGGTGTGTTTTATGGAACCTTGACGAGTCCACGCAGGATCTGTGGACGGACGTCCTATCGGACCGTGCCTAGGGACACGGTGGGTTGTTGTTCTCCAGAGCGGAGGTCGCGGACGCTGAGTTGGAGTCGTGCCTCGGCATCAATAGACCATTGCAAGAGAAGGCAGTCTTCTCCGATGTCGCCTGGCGGAGTCAGAGGCAACACCAGGGGATCACCCGGCAACGGTTGATGCTCGTTCTCTCCGACTTCGATCTCGCGCACCGTTGGCAATCCGTTGACGAAGACCACGCTGTGTCTGCTTTGGCTTAGGGGTTCCGCCAAGACCAACTCGATGCTGCTTTGTCCAGGTTGACTCGCGGCCAGGATGAGATCGAGGGGACTCGTGCTGGGCCAGGGCTGGCCAGCGACAAAAAGGGGGTGCCAGCGATGTCGATTGGTGCGTTGATCCCAGGTTTGAACCGAGACACCATTTTTTAAGACATCTCGAATCGCGACACCCGGGGTGAGTTTGAGGGCTCCTAGCGCGACAGCATCAACCGGGGGAGGGGTGAGGAGAGGAGCCGGTGCGGTGTTTTCAGCGAGCCAGCGGCGAAGCCAAGGCAGCTGCGCTCCACCTCCGACGGCGACGACACCATCAAGATCTTCGAGATGGCAGTTATGTCGACGTCCTCCAGCGAGCGTTGTTTCCATGAGTTCCGCGAGAGCGGTTTCGAAGCCGTGTTGTTGGAGGAGTTGATCCAGGTCTCGTCGAGAGAGGCGAAGGCTGAACCGTTGTTCATCCACCGCTGATTCCAGCAGCTCTTCCCGATCCGTCACGTCACTACTGCTGAGGCGACACTTCAGGCGTTCCGCGGCATTGAGCAACGTTGAGGTGATGGGCTGGTTCGGGCAGCAGGCATTAACGATCCAGCGATCGATATCGCGACCACCCAGTCGCATCCCCGACTTCCCGAACACCTTCGCTGTGCGTAATTTTTGGCCGCTGCCACCGCCAAGGCTTTTGCCGCCAAGCCGCAAGAGCTGGGCGATCGGAGCGGCTTTGCCTTCACCTCCTTCTAAGGAGACGAGGGCTAGATCAAGGGTGCTGCCGCCAAGATCCACGACCAACAGTCGTGAGCCTGCCGGCAAGCCAGCGCCTAAGGCGGCGGCGGTGGGCTCATCAACCAGGGCAATTTCTTGAACGGGAAGGGTCTCACTTGCCCGTACAAGCCAGCTCCTGTAATTGCGATAGCTCTCAACCGGAGCGGACAGCACAAGCCGTTCAATGTTGAGTTCCTGGGGAAGCCTGTTCCAGACCTCTTGCAATAACTGTTGTCCTGCCCAGCATGCGCGGTTGTGTTCCGGGCTGTTCTGTGGTCCGATCAGACGTTTGAAATCTCGATGAAGCCGTGGGTCGTTGGAGTCATTGAGCCCTGCCTCAATCACCTCGCGGCCGATCAAGAGCTGGTTGCCGCCATCCCAGACCAGGCTTGGTATTTCTCCTGGACGGCGGCTAATTGGAGAGAGCTCCAGCAGCTGTGCTGTTGGAGCATCGGGCGATTGAAAGGCCACCACCGTGGTGGTGCTCCCCAAATCAATCGCCAAGGTTCCGCCACGAGAGGCTGAATGTTGAAGCTTTTCTTCTCCCACGCTCTGTACCACCGAGATGGGGGCACGTTGAAGTCAAAGTGAGATTAACGGGATTGGTGCTGATGGATCGCTTGCAGCGATTGATTTTCTCCTTCTACCGAGAGGACCCAGCCATGGAGATGATCTTGAAACCGCTGTTGGGTTGTCGCATGCGTCGCAGCTGGGGAAGTATCCGGATCGAGTGCCTCGACGATGCACGCCTTGAGGAGGTGAGTGCCCTGCTTGGTTATCTGCGCCAGCCGCTGGCCGCTCTTGGGATGGGGCGCCACATCGTGTTGCGTGCTTCTGGTTCGCGCCAGCGCACCTATCCGATGCATGTGCCTTTTCACAGCGATCAGCTTGCTTAATCGGAATCATTGGGGTCAACGATTAGGCTGGCAGATTGATTGAGGTGGCTTGTGATTTCGGCAGGGGTTGATTCGAGTGATCTGGCCAAGCGTGGCGAGAGCCTTATCCGGCAATCCAGTAATCGTTATCTCACCACTGTTCGCATCGCATTTCGCGCGAAGCAGCGGCGTTTCGACGACTTTGACGGGTTGCTGGAAGAGTCGAGTGTGAAGCCGGTGCAACGGGCCATCGTTGAGTTAAGCGATGAGCAAGATCAGCCGGATCTTTTGCCTGGCTGATCCGTAGTGATCCTGCAGGAAGGGCCCGGATGGCGTTTGGCTCGAGACCCTTCAAGAGACGAGTTCACCGTTCTGGTGGGAGGAGATTGCTGGGCCTTTGAGCTGAACGAGCTTGAATGGACGGCACTCGTGGATCTTCTCTCGACCCTCGTGACGCAGCATGCGGCGTTAAGGGATCAGCTGATGAGCGAGGAAGAGATCGAGGTTGAGCTCGATCGAGGACTTTGGTGGGGATGTCTGTCGGGTGATAAGCAGAGTTGGGGCCTTTCGCTGGTGCTGACGCCACTCCAAGGGCGAGGGGTGGAGGGGTTTTGGCCGGCGCCAACGGCGGCGGCAGTGGTCGCTGCTGTCAGAACGCTGGGACACTCCGCCATTGATTAGCTGGTCTCATCAATGGCGGAGGATTGATTCCTCCCCATCGAAGACCTCGCCTTTTCACAGTTTTTCCACAGGTCTTTTGCGTGGGACGTTGTCGCAACAAAGCTCTGTGGAAAGCGGAAGCTTTGAGCTCAATTTGTTGACGTTTGCGGGGTGCTTAATAGGCGTCTTTCGCCTTGGGTGCTTGGCAGCGCCAGACTGCCGCGGGTCACTGATTCTCGTCAGGAGTCTTATGAGAATTGGTCTGTTTTGGGCTCCTTGACGGCGTTCGATTTTTGTGGAGAACTAGTAGGCGGTTGGCGCGTTTTTGATGCAGTTGGGTTTGGAGCAAGTCGGTGAGAGTGGCGACAGTGTGGTGAGTTTTCAGTCGGAGCTTCCCTTGGATTTGCAGCAGGCCATGGTGCAATTCATTGAGCTTCACCCCAATTGGGATCAATATCGCCTTGTCCAAGCGGCCCTGGCGGGATTCTTGGTGCAAAACGGGATTGAATCCCGCGAAATCACCCGGGTTTATGTGGGCAATATGTTTCGACGTGAATCTCTTCTCCACGGCGTTTGAGGTCGACAGCAACCCATTAGGAGAAGGGCGCTGAAGGGCAAGCTGATCAGAAGGCCAAGGCTTGCCCCAAGGACCCCCAGAACGTTGATGCCGAGAAGTAACCCGAGCACAGCAAGCATTTTTAGGGTGTTCTGTTGCACGATGCGTCGACTGCGATCCATCGCTTCGAGTGCCTTGCAGCGGTGATGCACAAGCAGAGGTAGGGCCAAAACCTGGGTAAAGAACCAAAGGCCAAGAATCAGGGCGCCCAAGATCACGACGAGTCCTGCCAGGGTTGTGCTCAAGTGCCCGATGGCCCCGCTGATGCATTGGACCACTGCAAGCCAACCAACCAGCACGAGTAGTTCAACGGACACCAAGGCCAGGGTTTGGGGGACGAGGCTGGTGAGCCGTCGGGTTGGCCGAGTTGCCAGGGTGTCCGGTAGCAGCTGGTCTGCTAATTGCAGCAAGCCCAAAAGGGGAACCAGCGGAAGCCCAAGGCTGATCAGAACAGTGATGTCTCCGAGCCGCTGGAGCCATGGTGCTGACATCGCACGAAGGTCCTGTCCCACAACGGCGGGTCCGATCACACTGATCAAGACCAGGGCTGCCAAGCCAACGCAGCGCCAAGGAGCTTTCCCAAAGCCAATCCAGGCTCGAGGAAGCAAGGTGATCAGGGGTAAATCAGTGGAGAGGGCCAAGCCGGTTCAGCAGGTCGTCTGCTGTCGTGGTCGGGACAGGCAGGATTGATAGGCGGTTGCCACGCTTGATCACTGGAAGCTGCTCTTCGTTGTAGAGCTCCCGTAGCTGGTCGAGGCTCAGAAGTTGGTCGAATTGTCCGAGGAAACGAAGTCGCGCACAGTCCCATCGTGGTTTGGAGGGATCCGATTTCGGGTCGTAGTACTTGGCAGAGGAATCAAATTGCGTGGGATCGATCAGTTGTGTTTCCACAACCTCCATCAATCCAATAATCCCGGGTGGTTTGCAATTGGAGTGATAAAAAAAAGCTTGATCGCCAGCAGCCATGCTTCGCATGAAATTGCGGGCTTGATAGTTGCGGATTCCATCCCAGAGGGTTGATCCTTCGCGGCGCAAATCGTCGATGCCATATGCATCGGGTTCGCTTTTCATCAGCCA
>JBDQPG010000094.1:0-3646 GCA_040260695.1 Synechococcus sp. SFB_27S_18OctNov_coas_78
GAGTGCGGATTTGAACAGTTTGGAACGGCAATCTTGCCCGTAGACGACATGACACCCCACAGCAGCAGTGATGCCGAATTGAGGTTCAACGGTGCCAATCTGCGCTACTACGTGATGCGTCTCCGGCGACGACCAGCGGTGCTCGGGAGCATGACGCGGCATCGCCATGTCACCCAATGCTTGGGCTCAGCGGATGCCCAACCGTGGTGGTTAGCCGTTGCCTCATCGGAACTGCAAGCCGAACAGCTCGACCAGACCACCGTGCAATTGGTGAAAGTTCAGCCGGGTGAAGCCGTGAAACTGCATCAAGGCACATGGCACGCAGGCCCTTTCTTTCTTGCATCAACGGCCCTATTTTTCAATCTTGAGTTAAGCGATACCAACCTCACTGACCACAACTCTCAACCGCTTCAAGCTCAGCTCAAACTTGAACTCCGTGGCGAATAAGTTGTCATCCACGCTGCCCCGCTACGGAATGCATTGACGGGCCGTAGGAGAGTTTTATGCCTGGGAAGGTTGACGGACCAATCACGGTTACAGATCAGTGCAGGAACAACGCAGCAGAGTTGCATCCCTGAGCTCATCGCCATGATGCATTCAGCACGCAATGCCCCAGGCCCATGATCCGCTCAAGAGCTGCTGTGGCATGGGCACCAGGTGAGCCGCTGGATGTGACTGAGATCGATGTCGCCCCACCTCAAGCCGGGGAAGTGTTGCTGCGGGTGGTGGCAACCGGGGTTTGTCACACCGATGCTTACACCCTCTCCGGTGCCGATCCAGAGGGATTATTCCCGGCCGTTCTGGGCCATGAGGGCGGTGCCGTCGTCGAGGAGATTGGTGAGGGAGTGAGCTCCGTTGCAGTCGGAGACCACGTCATTCCGCTGTACACACCGGAATGCGGATGTTGCCGCTTTTGCCTCTCGGGGAAAACGAACCTGTGTCAAGCCATTCGCACCACCCAAGGGAAGGGGTTAATGCCCAATGGCAGCAGCCGATTGTCCCGTGATGGCTCCATGATCCACCACTACATGGGAACCTCCACCTTCTCTGAATACACCGTGCTTCCGGAGATCGCCGTCGCCAAAATCAATCGCCAAGCGCCATTGGAGAAGGTATGCCTCCTGGGCTGTGGCGTTACCACCGGGATCGGCGCTGTGCACAACACCGCCAAAGTGGAAGCCGGCAGCACAGTGGCCGTGTTTGGTCTTGGCGGCATCGGCCTCGCCGTGATCATTGGGGCCGTGCAAGCGGGTGCCGCACGGATCATTGGGATCGACATCAATCCATCCAAATTTGCCATTGCCGCACAGTTGGGCGCGACGGAATGCATCAATCCTCGTGACCATGCCTCACCAATTCAGGAGGTGTTGGTCGACCTCACCGATGGGGGAGTGGACTACTCCTTCGAATGCATTGGAAATGTTGATGTGATGCGCGCTGCCCTAGAGGCTTGCCACAAAGGTTGGGGTGAATCAACGATCATTGGCGTGGCAGGCTCGGGGCAGGAGATCAGCACGCGCCCCTTCCAGTTGGTCACCGGGAGGGTATGGCGAGGTTCGGCCTTCGGCGGAGTGCGCGGACGCAGCCAATTACCGGGTTATGTGGAGCGCTATCAAGCCGGTGAGATTCCACTCGACACGTTCATCACTCACACCATGGGTCTCAACGACATCAATCGCGCCTTCGAACTCATGCACAAGGGAGAGAGCATTCGCTCGGTGGTGCATTTCTAAACAGACAATTGAAGATAGATGAACATGAAGAAACAGCGCATGCGTCATCGTTCATCACGAACAGCCCCCATGAAACCCACCCTTCATCGCATGTGCATTTAGCGATGCATGTCCATCAGAGCGCATCACAGCAAAAATAAGATATTTTTTTTACGATCGTGCCCCCAAGAGACAAGGAACTAATCAAGATCTAAATCATCCTCAAATTCAAGATACAAGGCACGTGCATCTTGAGCTCGCATCTGATCAACCAAGTACTCCAAACGATCTTTCCACCAAAATCCAAACTGCTCATTGCGCTCCGCCTCGGGAACTTCTCCAAAAGGAATCGTCATTTGCTGCGTAATGTCCCATAAACGATAGGGAAAAATGTGTGGCAATTGTGATGGAAAAACCGATAATCAGAAGCAAAAACGACATCCTTCCGTTGATTTAAGAACCGTTGATCTCGGCTTCAGCTTTTACACCAAAGCCCTGCAACGGATCTGGCTTACCAAGAGCAATCGCACGTGCACGTCGATAAAACATATTATCGGTCTGGCCAGCGGCCTCTAATTGTTCAGCAACGCGTATCCAATTGTTGATTTCTGACTGCTGCATACCACACCCAAGAATTCAATGATCTGTATGAAAGCAAAAACGAAACAAATGATCCGTAACAGGGACAACATTCTTATGCAACTGTCAGCAATCCCGAAAAGTGCACGGCAACAAACTCATAACTTTAAATTCAGTTCCGAAACTGCAAAGCTCTTGCCAGAAGGATTGCAAAATCAATTGCGTTAGATACGATTCGACGGATAAGACTGGCACCCAGCATGAGGCATCACCTCTTGTTGCTCTTGTTGATCACAGCACCCGCCTTTGGAAGTCCAACGGGAGAAGAGTTCATGGTCGAAGAGATCAAGACTGCCCCCCGAATGCCAGCACAAATCGTTCGTCCGAAATTAATACCCAAGCCGTATTTCGAAGAATCTTATTTGCAAGAACAAAGGCGACCAATTTCAAAACTCAAGCATCTTGGTATCGGAGTAGCGAGCTGGTACGGGCCTGGTTTTTATGGACGTCGTACCGCCAATGGCGAGACATTCAGAAAGGGAACGCTAACGGCCGCACACCGTACACTTCCTTTCGGGACAATCGTGCACGTAACAAATTTAGAAAACGGTAGACATGTGAATGTCAGAATTAACGATAGGGGACCGTTCAAATATCACCGCATCATTGATCTTGCCCATAGCGCAGCCAATGAATTGAGGATGATTCGAGCCGGCGAAATTAAAGTGAAATTAGATATCATTAATTAAAAGTAAATAATAGCAAGCCATAATCAAGTCGCTTACATCTTCTTTTACAGTCATCACGCTGGACCGCTCAAGCAGAAGACGCCAGCACAAAGCGATCAAACAATTCCAGACAATCTCCGCTGAAATACAGCGCCCCCTCAAGCCATTGCGAACAATATTTTCACGTAATGCATGAGATATCGTACCGAAATCGTGCCTCGTTCCAGCAATCCATGTTGTTCAGCCAGCATCATCGATTTTGAAAAGCCCAGTGATGAATCACCTTTAACCTAAGTACTGAGCAAGGGCATCCTTGTTGTGGTGGATGGCCAAGCCAATTTTGGAACGATGCAATTAATCAGCAGCCAGATCTGTTTCAACGGGGAGCAACGCCGATATCGCTTGTATTCAGAACAGCTCAAGGGCAACACCACGGTGGGTGTGTTCTTACCCCCGAAGGCCCTAACCAAACATGCAGCTGCGCTGCCCGCACTGATCTGGCTGTCTGGTCTCACCTGCAACGATGAAAACGCCGTGCAAAAAGCAGGAGCCCAGCGTCGAGCTGCTGAGCTTGGGCTTGCCCTAATCACTCCAGACACCAGTCCACGGGGCGAGGACGTCCCCACC
>JBDQPG010000054.1:0-15673 GCA_040260695.1 Synechococcus sp. SFB_27S_18OctNov_coas_78
CCGCATCAGTTCACGGCGATGAACAAGTCCATCAAAACTAAAGTTCCATAACCGCCGAATGCGCCCTTTAGCTCTTTCATCACAAAGACTGAAGCCATGAGAACGAGAGTGCAGGAAAGTAGCAGCCGACAATATATTCGTCCCAAATCCTGCTATTTGAATATTGAGCGAGGGAGAACTACGCCTTATGCCTAAAGCAATGAGTTCAAGCGGAGTGTCACATGGCAAAACCTCTACTTGGATGCCACCAATACTGCACAACCCCCGACTCAACTGCTTTTGAATCAACTCCAGATCCTGGCAATTCTTAGGATGAACCTGCACAAACAAATGAAGCACGGCCTGCCTTTTGGCCTTTAAATGCAATGCATATTTCCGCACCCTCGTTAAAAAATAGCGCCAATCTTTCAACCGCGGAGAACACTTAATCCCCTTGACACGCCCAAAGATCTTGGCCCGAAAATGCCAGGTCTTCACCTTCAAATAAGGGAGACATAACAATGCAGCCCCACCTGGAAAGTTTTTGGCAAACCGTGATGCAGACAACTCATGACCAACCATTGCCGAGAAGTCTGAGCAGCAGTCTAAAAAGTGCTGCAATCGTGACTGGCTAACACCCTGATCAAGGGGAACAAGATAGGAATATTTCAGCCTCAAATTCTGTCTTGACTCGAGCAACTGACGAATCGAGCGATGCCTCAATCGCCTCGCCTGAAAAGAATACAGCTTGGTCTCCACACCAATCGACTCCCCCAGCTCAATCACAACATCTGGCGAACAGAGCCGCAGCAATGCCTTCCCCTGTTTGTGATCAACCCTTGGCAATAGCAAATAATCACAAATCAATGCTTCAGGCACTTGCGGCAAAGCACTTGATTCCTTAAACACACAACGGTGACCATCACGAGCGGCAAGTCGGACCAACACCTCCTCAAAAGCATGGGCATGGTGCATGTGATCCAACTTTTCCAACGACAGGACAAGAAGATCTGTTCCGTTGATCTGGCAACTCCGCAAATAAGCCAATGCGGACAGTGTTGTAATTAGCTGCGATGAAACAACAACAACGGTCTGCGGCATTTCACAATGCTTGCTTAACAACCAAACCAGCGATCAAAGCCAGGACGATCGCTGTTGATGGCCTTTATAGCGCAGTCGTTCCCAGACATCATTCCACCTAGATTTGAGTCCTATGAAGGAAGCGCGTGGTGAGCACTGCTGCAGGGCGTCGCACAATCCAATTACCCATCGACACCGACGTGCTCTGCCTCAGGGGGCTGAGCCCTGAGCGTCATCGGTTCGAACTGGAGTACGCCTTAGAGCGCGGAAGCACCGCAAACAGCGTGTTGTTCCAAGCCGGCGCGGGAGCCGCTGCCGTCCTCGTCCACCCTCCTGGAGCGGCCTACAGCGAGGTGTTCTTACCGGAACTCAACAGCTTGCTCGGCGATGTTGAGCAAGCTCTCCTCGTGGTAGTGGGTCATGTCAATCCGAACCGGATTGCTCTACTGCGCAGCCTTGCTGAGATTTATCCCAAGCTCGAGCTGATTGCCTCCAACCCTGGTGCCAAGCTGCTGGAGGAGCTCTGGAGCCAACGCAAACCTGCACCTCCCGGCGAAGAATCCGAGCAACCACCACTTCCCCCACTACCGCCGCTGCGGGTGATTCGCCAAGAGCAACATCTGGCTCTCAGTCACGATCGCAACCTGCTGCTGCTTCCCGCTCCAACGCCCCGATGGCCCGGCGGACTCCTGGCATTCGAGGAGACTCTTGGCCTTCTGATGAGCGGAAAATTTTTTAGCGCCCACCTTTGTACGGAGAGCTGGGCCGAAACAAACCGCAGCAGCACTGAAGAAGAGCGACGCCATTTTTATGACTGTTTGATGGCTCCGATGGCCCGCCAGGTGGACGGTGTCGTGGAACGCCTCGAGGAGCTGGACATCCGCACCTTGGTTCCAGGCCACGGTCCCGCGATTGAAGCGAGCTGGCGCAGTTTGTTAAATGATTACCGCCGCTGGGGTGAAGGTCAAAACAACGCCAGCCTGAACGTGGCGCTGCTTTTCGCCAGCGCTTACGGCAACACGGCAGCGATCGCAGACGCCTTGGCGCAAGGCGTGAACCGCACCGGCATTCGTGTGAACAGCCTCAATTGCGAGTTCACCCCTGCCGACGAGCTGGTGAACACCATCAAAGAAGCCGACGCTATTTTGATCGGCTCACCCACGCTCGGAGGGCACGCTCCGACACCAATTGTCTCGGCACTTGGAACACTCCTGGCAGAAGGAGACCGCAGCAAGCCTGTTGGAGTATTTGGAAGCTACGGCTGGAGTGGAGAGGCGGTCGACCTGCTCGAAACCAAACTCCGCGATGGTGGCTTCAGTTTTGGATTCGATCCGATTCGGGTGAAATTCAGTCCCGACACCGCAAAAGTGAAGGAGCTGGAGGAAACCGGCACACGGTTTGGACGCCAACTCCTCAACGCTCAGAAACGCGCCCAACGCCGCAGCGCAGGGGGGTTGAGCGAAAGCCGCAGTGATCCAGCCGTGCTGGCCCTCGGACGGGTGCTGGGATCGTTGTGCGTTTTAACGACCCAAAAAGGTGATCTCAGCGGCGCCATGGTGGCCAGCTGGGTGAGCCAAGCCAGCTTCACACCGCCTGGAATCACGGTGGCCGTGGCCAAAGATCGAGCCGTGGAGGCTCTTTTGCACAAAGGCGACTGTTTCGCGCTCAACGTTTTGGCAGAGGGACGCGAGACCGGCCTGATGAAGCAATTTCTGCAACCATTTGAACCGGGGGCCAATCGCTTCGTCGGCCTCGAGCTTGAAACCAGCCCAGGCGACCAGCCACTGCTGCCGGATGCCCTGGCCTGGCTGGAAGGCAGCGTGAAACAGCGCATGGAATGCGGAGATCATTGGCTGATCTATGCCGAGGTGCAGCACGGCGGCTTGTTCGATGCGGACGGCCATACCGCGATCCACCACCGACGCAGCGGGGCCAATTACTGAAACCAGCCCTAACTCATAGCGGGTATGAGTTGGCATAGGATCAACTGATACGCCGTACTGCATTGGATCGTTCAAAGCCAGGCACCCAAGCCAACCTCGAAGCCGCTTTCGGGGGAGAAAGCATGGCGAATCGCAAATACCTCTTTTTTGCGGATGTCGCGAAGCAATTGGGTCATCACGATCTCGCAAAACTCTTCCGCGAGACCGCTGCTCAAGAAACCGAGCACGCCTTTGCCCATTTCCGCTTGCTGCATCCGGAACTGGTGGTGAAGGATGCCACCAAGCTCAGCGACGATGAGAAGAACGCCATCCTCAAGCGGTGCCTCGACCTCGCAATCGAGGGTGAGACCTATGAGTACACGACCATGTACCCGGAGTTCGCAGCACAAGCCCGCAGCGATCGAGATCAGGGCGCAGAAGCAGAGTTCCAGGACCAAGTGGACGAATCGAAAGAGCACGCGGGGATCTTCCACACCGCCGCAAAAAACTTTGGGCTGCTTTCCCCCATCGAACATCACCACGCGGAACGCTATGGGGTGGCTTTAAAGGCCTTACAAGGCGGGGGGAAAGCTGGTGAAGCCGATGAGCCCGTTGCCGGCCAGTGGATCTGCAAGGTGTGCTCGATGATTTACGACCCAGCCGAGGGCGATCCCGACTCCGGCATTGAGCCAGGGACCCCCTTCGAAGCAATTCCAGAGGATTGGTCTTGCCCCATCTGCGGGGTTCGCAAAGCAAGCTTCGTTCCCTATCGGGAAGCGGCATTGAAGTCCGCTTGACGCTCGCCCCAGGCGTGCCAGTCATTCAGCGTTGGCTTTCACTCTCGACCAAGGTCCGTCAAGGCATCTTCCACCCATGGCGGCACCTCGGACCACATCAAATCGTCAGGCCCAGTAAGAACGGACTGTTCTTGACGGCGGGCACGGCCTGATCAAAGAAACGTCAGGCAAAATTCAACGTCGATGGGTGAATGACAGTTATGGGATCAGAGAAGCCGCTCGATGTCTTGGTGATCACGGCCAGCAATGGGGAAAACCTCAAGTTGGCCCAACGCTTCCAAACCAGCGCCCGCAGCCTTGGCCAAAAGGCAGAACTGCTGGATCTCACAACGCTCGACCTGCCACTGTTCACGCCAAGGGCCCAAGCAGCCCATGGGATACCAACGGCCATCGCCCCACTCCAGACGAGGCTATCGGCAGCACCGCGCTGGGTGATTTGCGCCCCGGAATACAACGGATCGATCCCGCCCTGCCTCAGCAATGCCATTGCCTGGCTTTCGGTTCAAGGCGATGACTTTCGGAGCCTATTCAATGGCCGACCGATCGCCATCGCCACCCATTCTGGAGGGGGGGGAATGGAAGCCTTGATTTCGATGCGGATCCAGCTCACGCATCTCGGCGCAGAAGTCGTGGGCCGGCAATTGCTCAGCAACTTCGCCAAACCCGCCCAAGACGGCAGTATCGAAGATTTACTCCAACGCCTGTTGCAACAACAACCCTTAGTGCTCTGACCGCGCTCAGGCTGAACAAGGCAAGTCTCGAATGACAACAACACCATCGACGGGAAGCCCGCCGGTTGCAATCCGTCGCGCCGGCTCCGAAGCTGATTAGCGGGAGCAACAATGACGGCATTTTCCTTTTTGAATTCATTAGAACCACTACCCGTAGCGACAACCCTTCCGAACAACCTCAAGAAAGTATCAACCAATACATCAATCTGCGTGCCACTAAAAACCACCCGAGGCAAGGGCTAAGGCATGCAAATAAAGGCCTTGTCACCAGATGCCAACTCAATTCCGTTGAATTCTAAAAGAAAACAGCAGTTACCTGGCACACCACATGTTGTGCCCTGAAATGGCATTACTTCAACCAATTGATTCCCTGAGCGATGGGATTTCTGCTTGGTCAAGAAACGGTAGTGCGCTACCGCGGATTCCTCCTGCTTCAACAAACCAACAAAGGATGGCTCGTGCGTCCTGAACGCAGCCCGATGACACTGCTGCCATTTCGAACTCCGTCGTGCTCTCTAGCCGATGTCAAAGCTCTGCTCGACTGGAGGCTGTCGAAAGACAGCACAGAGATCAACGCAGCTTGAGTTCAAGCAGCCGCTGGTGGTGGCGTTGGATTGCCGATCGGTTGCAGAGGGATCACCAAAGTTGCCCAGTGATCGGGCCGCACAGGGCGTGTTCGACGGGCCGCACGGACTCCAAATGGCACACGAACAACATTTGTGCCTTCGATGGAAAGGGTGTGGCCACGATTGAAGGCTGATTCCAAGCCTTCTGGAAGTTGTGGAAGGCTTGGACCTTGCAAGGTTCCAAGTCCCAAATTGGTGGTGTTGTGCCGATCCATGGTGTCCCCCGACAGACGAATCAGTTGCCGCATAGTTTGACTTCAATCGCGGGAACGATTGGTGAAATCAAACTAATTAATTCGGTTTTCAGTGAAAATTTACTTCCTGAAGAGACAAAGCGCCAGTGCAAAGCTGCGAATTAGGCCGCAATGGCAACGGCTTCCACTGACGGACAGGTACACACCAAATTCCTGTCACCAAACGCGTTATCAATTCGCGCTACGGCGGGCCACACCTTGTTTTGGGTTTGATCGGGCAAGGGAAATGCAGCCTGCTGGCGGCTATAGGGACGATCCCAAACCTCAGCCATCACCGCAGCCATGGTGTGGGGAGCGCGCTTCAGGGGATTGTTCAACGCATCCATCGCCCCCGTTTCAATCGCTCGGACCTCGTCTCGGATGGTGATTAACGCATCGGCGAACCGATCCAATTCCGACAAGCTTTCACTCTCGGTGGGCTCCACCATCACGGTTCCGGCCACCGGCCAACTCACCGTTGGGGCATGGAAGCCGTAATCCATCAGTCGCTTGGCGATGTCATCAACATCGATGCCGGCATCACGCTTCAGTGGCCGCAGATCGAGGATGCATTCATGGGCCACACGACCCGTGGCACCACGGAACAACACCGGGAAATGGTCATCGAGACGGTGAGCCAAGTAGTTGGCGGACAACAGCGCCACGGCACTGGCCTGACGGAGTGCATCCGCCCCCATCATCCGTAGATACATCCAACTGATCGGGAGGATGCTGGCGCTTCCCAGAGCTGCCGCAGAAACAGGCCCAATGGCCGAAGCGGATTGATTTTGGAAGGGATGTCCGGGCAGGAAGGGGGCCAGATGAGCCGCCACCCCAATCGGGCCCACCCCTGGACCACCACCACCGTGGGGGATGCAGAACGTTTTGTGCAGATTCAAATGGCACACATCGGCACCAAATGCTCCGGGGCGAGAGAGACCCACCTGAGCATTGAGATTGGCGCCATCGAGATACACCTGGCCTCCATGGCTGTGGACCACCTCACAGACGTCGCGAATCCCCGTTTCAAAAACACCATGGGTTGAGGGGTATGTGACCATCAAGGCCGCCAGACGATCGGCGTACTCCGCTGCCCGCGCCGCAAGGTCGTCTTGATCGATGTTGCCTTCGGCGTCACAGGCCACGGCCACCACTTTGAGACCCGCCATCACAGCGCTGGCGGGATTGGTGCCATGGGCACTGGTGGGAATCAGACAAATATCTCGGTGGTCGTCACCGCGGGAGCGATGCCAGGCACGGATCACCAACAACCCGGCGTATTCACCCTGAGAGCCAGCGTTGGGCTGCAATGAAACAGCAGCAAAACCGGTGAGAGCCGCCAGCCAACGCTCTAAGTCATCTGCGAGACGGCGATAGCCCAACGCCTGATCCAAGGGAGCGAAAGGATGCAAGCGGGCGAACGATGGCCAGCTCACCGGCAGGAGTTCTGCCGCTGCATTCAGCTTCATCGTGCAGCTACCGAGCGGAATCATTCCATGCACCAGCGACAGATCGCGACTGACCAAGCGCTGGATGTAACGCATCAGTTCTGTTTCACTGCGGTAGCGATGGAACGCCGGCTGCGTCAGCCAAGGGCGTGTTCGTGATGGGAGGGAATGGAACGCGGTATCCACTGGAGCAGCAGATAGCACTGGTACGGGCTTGCCGACCGCCTTCGCCAGTGCGTCCAGAAGGTGCGCCACCTCCTTCTGATCACTGAATTCATCGAAGCTGACGCCGAATCCAGTGGCTTGAGAGGCCGGCACACCATCAGGGAGAACTCTCAGGTTGAATCCCGCCTCGGCCGCCGCTGCGTGCACATCCGATGCATGGGTGGTGGTGACGGTGACGGTGTCGAAGCGTTCGACCTGCTCCACGGAAAAGTCAAGCTTGCGCAGGCCAGCTTCGAAATGCAGACGTAGGCCCACAAGCCGCTCGGCGATGCCACGGAGACCATCGGGTCCGTGGTGCACCGCATAAAACGAAGCGATCACCGCCAGCAACACTTGCGCCGTACAAATGTTGCTCGTGGCCTTATCCCGGCGGATGTGCTGCTCACGGGTCTGCAAGGCCAAGCGCAACGCAGGATTGCCCTCGGCATCCTTCGACTCCCCCACAAGCCGACCGGGAATCTGACGTTTGTAGGCCTCTCGCGTGGCAAAAAATGCCGCATGGGGGCCGCCGAATCCCATCGGCACACCAAATCGTTGGGCGCTCCCCACGGCAATATCAGCACCAAAATCGGCAACGGGCGCGAACAAGGTCTGCGCCAATGGATCAATCGCCACCGTGACCAGAGCACCGTCCGCGTGGGCACGCTCGATCAGCGTGGTGGGATCCCAGAGCAGCCCATCGGCGCCGGGGAGTTGCAACAGCACTCCAAACACCCGCGCATCGAAAGCCATCTGATCGGGATCAACCCGCTCAAGCTCAATGCCCAGCGGCTCCGCCCTGGTTTGCAGCACCGCCCAGGTTTGTGGGAGCACATTGCGATCGACGAGGAACCGAGTCGCTTCGGGCCGTCGACAAACAGCAAAGCTCAAGCCCATGGCTTCTGCCGCTGCCGTGGCTTCATCCAGCAAGGAAGCATTGGCGATCGGAAGCCCTGTGAGCTCACTGATCAACGTCTGGAAATTCAGCAACGCCTCAAGGCGGCCTTGGGCAATCTCAGCTTGATAAGGGGTGTACGCGGTGTACCAAGCAGGGTTCTCGAACACATGGCGTTGGATCAACGCTGGCGTCGCCGTGCCGTGATAACCGAGACCAATCAGCGATCGTCGAACAAGGTTGTGCTCAGCAATCGTGCCGAGATCCGCCAGCGCTTCAGCTTCCCCACAACCAACGGGAAGCACATCGCGCGGCGGCGCTGCATCAAGGATGTCAGCGGGGACAACATCCTTGATGAAATCGTCCATGGTTTGGCACCCGAGTGTCTGCAACATCTGGTGTTGCTCAGCGTCGCTTGGGCCCAAATGCCGCTGCAGAAAAGGGGAAATCACGGTCTGCAGCGGGGGGAGGCGGTGATCTTAAAGAAAGGTGACCGCCACCCGTCATCAGCCGGCGTTCACTTTCGCGGAATAGGTGGCTGAATCAAGCAAACTGTCGAGCTGCGCTGGATCACTGGGACGGACGACCAGAAGCCATCCCGCGCCATGGGGGTCGTTCTGGAGTTCTTCAGGGCTCGCCAGCACCGCTTCATTGCGCTCCACCACTTCCCCTGCAATGGGGGCGTACATATCTTCCACAGCTTTCACAGACTCCACAGAACCAAAACTGGTGCCCTTATCGAGGCTGGCGCCCACATCAGGGAGATCGACAAAAACAATGTCGCCGAGCTGATCAACAGCAAAAGCACTGATGCCAACGCGAATGAGCTCACCATCGAGATGGGCATATTCGTGGCTGTCGGCAAAGCGGTAGGCGGCGGGGAACTCGAACGCCATCAGACAGGTGAAGGTGAATTAGATGATCTCAGTTTGAGGGAGATCGATCAGTCCCGCCGCATCGAGTGCCGTTAAGGCTTCCACCAAGGCCAGCTGGATGTGAGCGCGGTGGGTGCCGCCTTGGACAAACAAATTGAAGGGCTCTCGAAGAGGAGCATCGGCGGAAAATTCGCTCGTTGATCCGTCGATAAAGGTGCCGCCAGCCATCATCAAATCACTGGCATAGCCAGGCATGGCGGCCGGCACTGGATCCAGATAAGCCCCCACCGGCGAACAGGCTTGAAAGGCGCGGCAGACCGTTTTCAAGGCCTCCGGACTCCCCAAACAAACCGCCTGAATCAGGTCGCTGCGCATCGCGCCTGGCCTCGGTTGAACGGCGAAACCAAGCCGATCAAACACCCCGGCCACCAGATCAGCACCAATCAACGCCTCAGCCACCATCTGTGGGGCCAGAAACAACCCCTGCAAAACAAGGCGCTGCAGATCAAAACCCGTGCCACCGTCTCGACCGATGCCAGGGGCCGTAAGTCGGCAACAGGCCTGGTCCACGAGGTCTGCCCGACCCGCCACGTAGCCACCGGTTGGGGCGATGGTGCCCCCAAGGTTCTTAATCAACGAACCCGCCACCAGATCGGCTCCCACCTCAGGCGGCTCCCAGTCCTGCACCAGCTCGCCGTAGCAGTTGTCGACAAAACAAATGCAATCGGGTTGACGCGCATGAATCAGCGCGCAGAGCTCACCGATCTCCTGCACCGACAACGACGGGCGCCAGCTATAGCCACAACTGCGCTGAATGAAGACCATGCGGTGAGGCACGGCCAGCGCCTGATCCAAACCCACCCGGTCCACAGCCCCATCGGGCGTTAAAGAGACTTCGTCGTAATGGATATCAAAGTCGGCCAAAGAACCTTGGCCACGTCCCCTCAAGCCGATCACTTCCTCCAAAGTGTCGTAGGGACGACCCGTGATCGACAGCAAGCGATCACCAGGCCGCAACACTCCGAACAACGCTGCTGTGATCGCATGGGTGCCACTAACAAACTGCATCCGCACCGCTGCCGCCTCAGCTCCCAGAACCCTGGCAAACACACGATCCACCAGTTCACGGCCCTGATCGCCATGGCCATAACCCGTGAGGGAGGCAAAGTGCTGGGTCCCCAACCGCTCCTCTGCGAACGCAGTTAAAACACGCTGCAACCGCTGTTCCACAGCAGATGTTCGCGCTGCAGCTTGGGGCGCTTGCTGGTGGATCACCGAATCGATCAGCTTCCTTGCAATCGCGCTGGTCACCAGGTCCCCCGTGTGTTTGAGCCGTTCCTAGGTTCCATGCTGCGCTCTCGTCCCACAAACGCTGACCCGCTACCCGTCGATAACTCCTTTAGATTTCTGTTATCAACGGCACCATCCGCTCCCTGGTTTTCCTTTTTGAGCGGCACTGTCGATCCCAGGAGATTCCGATTGGTTTCCTCGCAACCAGCTGACAACCGCGAGCTTCGCGTTAGAGAAGCTGTAACCGCCCCCCGCGGGCCGCTGCCTGCCCGCCAGAGGCGTTTAAAAACAGGAACCACTGGCTTCATGCTGGTGAATCACATCCTGGCCACTGTGGCGTTGCTCCCTCAGTTCTGGAGCTGGCAGGCAATTGTGGCCTTCGGGGTTCTGTATTGGATGACCGTTCTAGGGGTCACCCTTGGTTTGCACCGTTTGGTCGCGCACCGCAGCCTTGTGGTTCCCGTTTGGCTAGAGCGCGTGCTGGTGCTCATGGGCACGCTTGCTTGCCAGAGCGGACCCATCGAATGGGTTGGGCTTCACCGCCATCACCATCGCTTCTCCGATCAACCCACAGACCATCACGATGCTGGACGCGGTTTGTGGTGGAGTCACAGCGAATGGATGCTGCATGATATCCCCGCGCTGAAAGAACTCGATCGATACGCAGGAGATCTTCAATGTGATCCCTTCTACCGCTGGCTCGACCGCTGGTTCTTATTGCTACAAATCCCCCTGGGCTTGGGTTTGTATTGGTATGGAGAAGCGGCTCAAGTCCATGGCGGCGGCTTGGGGCTCGTTCTTTGGGCCATCCCCCTACGACTGGTGGTCGTGTATCACGTCACCTGGCTGGTGAACTCGGCAACCCATGCCTTCGGTTACCGCAACTTTGATTCACCCGACCTGTCGCGGAATTGTTGGTGGGTGGCCGTCCTGTCGTTTGGAGAGGGCTGGCACAACAATCATCATGCGCACCCCGCAAGCGCTCGCCATGGTTTGCGCTGGTTTGAATTCGATATCACCTGGCAGCACGTTCGCCTCTTAAAACGGTTCGGCCTCGCTAGGCGGGTCCGCGAAGCCACGTACAACTCTTAAAGAATTGATGCCATCGATTTTCCCTGGAGGATGAAACATCCTCCAGGGATTTTTTATTGGTTGCGCGAGAGGCCCAGATCACTTCAATCCACAGGAAGCAAGGGGCAAAATTTCCGCCGAAGGAAGCAAGCCTTAACAATCAGAGTGATCCTGTCGTGATCGGCTGCCGAGCCAAGAGCGACCCTTATGTAGGAAAGCTCATCGGTTATAAACAATGAAAAGTGATCGAAAAAAGTGATATTCGACGTGAACCGAGCGCCATCTCCACCGAGCCGGCCGGTCACGTCTTACAAAGCTTTGAAACGCGCTGGCTTGCTCCATGTCCGTCGAAAAGGGGCCCACGCCTCTGCCCCCGCTCAAAGCCCACGTCGGGGCACCATTGTGTTCATGGTGGTGTTGCACGTAACAGCCGCCGTCGCTCTACTGCCGCGTTTCTGGAGCTGGCAGGCCGTTTTAAGCCTCGGAATTTTGTATTGGGCAACGGCCTGTCTCGGCGTCACAATCGGCTACCACCGACTGCTGTCACACCGATCATTTCGGGTTCCCAAGTGGTTGGAACGATTTTTCGCCACCTGTGGTGCCCTGAGCTGCCAGCAAGGGCCGATCACCTGGGCCGGCCTCCATCGTCACCATCACAAGTTTTCCGATACGGATGCGGATCACCACAACAGCCATCGAGGCTTCTGGTGGAGCCACATGGGTTGGATGTTTGAAGCGATTCCTGCCATGCAAGCAATTCCTCGCCTGAGTGGCGACCTAAGCAGTGATCCTTATTACCGCTGGCTCAACCGCAATTTCCTCTACCTTCAGTTTCCGCTCGCTGTTCTGCTCTTCGCGATCGGCTCCATCAGCGGAGCTGGAGGTTGGGCGTTGGTGCTTTGGGGAATCCCCCTAAGACTGGTTCTCGTTTACCACGTGACCTGGCTCGTGAACTCGGCAACTCACTGCTGGGGCACGATCGCCTACGACAGCGGCGATGCCTCCCGCAACAACAAATGGGTCGCAGCACTCACCTTCGGTGAGGGATGGCATAACAACCATCACGCCTTTCCTCACTCCGCATGCCACGGACTCCAGAAAGGACAGATCGACCTCACCTGGGAACACATCCGCTTGATGCGAGCCCTGGGGTTAGCAAAAAATATTCGACTACCCATCAAGCCTGCATAAGTCGAAGTAGCGGTTAGGCGCGACTTCACTGACATCAGAACGAGGGCAACCAATGCATATCAATCAAAGACAAAACACTCCATGGGGGAACAGCGAAAAATATTATTTTTTAAAAAAATAAGGTCGTTATTTTTCGAGTCACCACCAAAAGAATCAATGTCTTGGTGACCAAATCCCAACAACCAGAACCTCTCCATGCTTTGCGGCGCTGGGTCGACAGCCTCGAATGAGCGGCAACAGCGAGCAGCACGACGACGGAACCAAATCGCTCGGACGATCCATGGATCCCAACTGGACAGCTGAGGTCGTAATATTCCGGATCGCCCCGTAGTCGTTGTCGGTCGGAGTCCCATGCCCAAACGCGTACAAGTCGTTCTGAACGAGGACATCCTCAGCCTCGGCAAGGACGGAGATCTCGTGGACGTAGCCCCTGGCTATGCCAGGAATTTCCTGCTGCCCTTCGGCAAGGCTGTCCCTGTCACCCCTGCGGTGATGAAGCAAGTGGAGCACCGCCGTGCCAAGGAAGTTGAACGTCAAGCGGCTCTGAAGCAGGAAGCACTGAACTTCAAGACAGCTCTCGACACCATCGGCCGCTTCACCGTGAAGAAGCAGGTTGGCGAAGACAACGTGCTGTTTGGCACCGTGACCAATGGCGACGTCGCTGAAGCGATCGAAGAGTCGACCAAGAAAGAAATCGATCGCCGCGACATCCTGGTTCCAGAGATTCACCGCACCGGCAAATACACCGTGACGGTGAAACTTCACAGCGAAGTGACCGCCGAAATCAACCTCGAGGTGGTGAGCTACTGATTTGCCGCGAATCGATTCGGTTCGGCCAGAGTGGGATCACTCTTAGCTGCACCTTGCCGCCATGGTGAGCGCCCCCCTTTCAGACAACGGTGGATCAACCGAAGGGGGACGCTCGGGCTACGGACGCGACCGCCGGAATCAAGAACCAAGCTTTGAAGGCCTTCCCGATTCCGTTCCACCCCAGAACCTCGAGGCCGAGGAGGCCGTATTGGGGGGGATTTTGTTGGACCCAGACGCCATTGGTCGGGTTGCCGACATCCTGCAGCCTGAGGCGTTTTACCTCAACGCCCATCGGGAGATGTTTCGTACGGCTTTGATGCTGCATGGGCAAGGCAAGCCCACCGACCTCACCTCCATGACCGCCTGGCTAGCGGACACAGGATCACTTGAAAAGGTCGGCGGCAATGGCCGACTGATTGAGCTTGTGGAGCGGGTGAGCTCCACCGCCTCGATTGAGCAAGTGGCTCGACTGGTGATGGACAAGTTCCTTCGCCGCCAGTTGATCCGTTCAGGCAATGAAGTGATCAAGCTGGGCTTCGATCAGAGCTTGCCGATGGAGCAGGTGCTCGATCAGGCCGAGCAAACGATTTTTGCCATCAGCCAGGAAAAGCCCTCCAAAGGGCTTACTCCCACCGCCGAAATCCTCACCCAAACCTTCGAAGAAATCGAAAGCCGCTCGCTTGGCACCTCCGTGGCGGGCATCCCGGTGAACTTCTACGACCTGGATGCGATGACCCAGGGCCTGCAGCGGAGCGACCTGATCATCGTGGCCGGCAGGCCGGCGATGGGTAAAACCTCAATCGTGCTGAACCTGGCCAAGAACGTGGCCCAACTGCACGACCTTCCCGTTTGTGTGTTCAGCTTGGAGATGAGCAAGGAACAGCTCACCTACAGGCTGCTCTCGATGGAAGTGGGCATCGAAGCCGGGCGGCTGCGGACAGGGCGATTGCAACAGGAGGAATGGCCGCTCCTCGGCCAAGGCATCAACACCCTCGGACAACTGCCGATTTACATCGACGACAAACCAAACTCCGGTGTGCTGGAGATGCGTTCCCTCTGCCGACGGCTGATGGCCGAACAGGGCAAGGAACTCGGACTCGTGGTGATCGATTACTTGCAGCTGATGGAGGGATCAAGCCCCGACAACCGGGTGCAGGAGATCTCGCGGATTACGCGAGCTCTGAAGGGAATGGCCCGTGAACTGAACGTTCCGGTGATTGCGCTCTCCCAGCTCAGCCGGGGCGTGGAATCACGCACCAACAAACGACCGATGCTGAGCGACCTGCGGGAATCGGGATCAATTGAACAAGACGCCGATCTGGTGTTGATGATTTACCGCGACGAGTACTACAACCCGGAAACCCAGGATCGCGGCATCACCGAAGTGATCCTCACGAAACACCGCAACGGCCCCGTCGGCACCGTGAAGCTGCTGTTCGAGCCCCAGTTCACCAGATTCCGAAATCTGGCGGCGTAATTACTGCAGCACTATCAACGCGGCCAGACTCAACACATTGCCCAATATCCAGACACACGCTTTTGAGAGCGTTCGCTATCAGGTTGAGATAAAAAAATCGGCTCGCTGAACTATCAAGCCGACCAAAGCCGAATAGAAATGCTCGATTCGGACCATAGGTAGAGCAGAAATGCTCAATTTGGATCCTCAAGGCAGAAGCAATCTCCAAAAATGAGAATTACCTGTGGAGTTGGTGAAAGGTGCCTGCGAATCATTTCGTCACCGTCCATACCGGCCATATTGATAACGGAGCAAATGATTATTTTCGCTATTACGGCGATGGAGATGGTCGCAACGGTGCAGGCGTCGCAATCCTGCAATCAATGCCCTGGTGGGGTGATGCAGACCTAGCAGAAGAATGGGCACTCAAATCACACTATGCATCTCCAAACTTAAATATTGATGGAGGCACAGGTGGAGACGAAGAGCAAGTCGCCTTTGCGTATGATTTTTATCTGCCCACAGCCACACGTTATTTAACCAAAAGGAAACCAGATGATTATCACAATTTTGACAGGGTAGACGGTGAAGTTCACGCCAACTGGTCTGGTGGATATGCGGTTGATTACAGCACATTTAGTGGAATCACACTCAATCGAACAGGGACAAGAAATGGCACTGATCTTTTAACCACAGAAGCCGGTGGTTCTTCAACATTCACGATCGTTCTTGACACCGCACCGACCGCCAACGTCACCGTCTCGATTACAGGACTGAAAACACAAGAAGGCTCTCTAGATACAGATACTCTCACCTTTACAACTGCAAATTGGGATACACCTCAAACCGTCACTGTTACTGGCGTCGACGATGCCTATGCCAACGGTGATTACACATACTCACTTATTGCAACCGCGTCAAACTCTGGCGGCTACGCCGGTACCGAATCCGACACCACAACGGTTAAAAACACCGACGACGACACCAACGGCATCACCATCACCCAAACCGGCACCACAGACGGTTCCGGAAATCTCCTCACCACAGAAGCCGGTGGATCATCCA